>REDH01000217.1 GCA_007693585.1 Deltaproteobacteria bacterium | reverse complement strand
GGGGGCGGCCGGCGGGGGGGGGGGGGGGCCGGGCGCGGGGGGGGGGGGGGGGGGCGGCGCGGGGGAAGCGATGACGCCGCGCGTGGCCCTCGAGCATCTGGCGCGTGCGGCGATCGCCGCGGGGGATCCGGGGCGGGCGATGGGCGGCCGGGTGCCGGCGGCGCCGCCCGGTCGCACGCTGGTGGTGTCGTCGGGGAAGGCCGCGCCGGCGATGGCGCGCGCGGCAGCGGCGGAGCTTGCGGGAGAGGTGGAGGGGATCGTGGTGGTGCCGCATGGGCTGGAGGAGCCGGTGCCGGAGGGCTGGCGGGTGCTGCGCGCGGCGCACCCGGTGCCGGACGTGGGGAGCGAGGTGGCAGCCCGCGAGGTGCTCCGCGCGGCGACGGCGCTCGGCGAGGGGGACCGGCTGCTGTTCCTGCTGTCGGGCGGGACGTCGAGCCTGCTGTGCCTGCCGGGTGCGGGGCTGGACCTCGAGGCGAAGCGGTTTGTGCACCGGCTGCTTCTGGACGGGGGACTGGACATCGAGCAGATGAACACGGTGCGCCGGCACCTGTCGGGCCTCAAGGGCGGCCGGCTGGCGAGCGCGGCGTGGCCTGCGGAGACGTGCACGCTGTTCGTGTCGGACGTGCCGCGGCGCGCGGACGGGACGTTGGCGGTGGAGGCGGTGGGGAGCGGGCCCACGGTGGGGGACCCGACGTGCCTGGAGGATGCGCGGGCGGTGGTGGCGCGGCTCGGTGCGGCGGGCGCTCGCGTCGCCGGGTGGCTCGCCGAGCCGCAGCGGGAGACACCGAAGCCAGGGGACGCGCGGCTGGCGAGGGCGCAGGCGACGTGCGTGCTGGAGGACGCGGACATGGTGGCGGAGGTGGAGGAGGAGGCGCGGCGGCTGGGGTGCGTCGGGACGGAGCGGGTGCGGCTGGCGGGGTCGGTGGGGGAGGTCGCCCGGGTGCTGGCGGGTCGTGTGCCGGCGCTGCGGGAGCGCGGGCGCGCCGGCGGAGGTCCCGTGCTGCTGGTGGCGCATGGGGAGGCCACGGTGGCGTTGCCGTCGCCGCGGCCGGCCGGGGCGCGCGGGGGGCGGAACACGGCGTTGGCGATGGAGCTGGTGGAGGCGCTCGGGGACGGCGAGGGGGTGCACGCGCTGTGCTTCGACACGGATGGCATCGACGGGACGGGGCCGCATGCCGGGGCGTTCGTCGGTCCGGGGGAGGCGGCGCGCTGGGCGGCGGCGGGGTGGAGCGCGGGGCGCGCACGGGAGGGGGCGTGCAGCGCGGTGGCGTTCGAGGCGGTGGGCGGGCTGTGGGTCACGGGCCGGACGGGCACGAACCTGAGCGACCTGTGCCTGATGTGGGTGGAGGCGGGTTGACGGCGCCGGGCAGGATGGCTTCTGGCGGTGGGTGGGGGTTGAACGGAACAGGGACGAGGAGGAGACGTGCGTGCGGACGGGTCTGTGCGTGAGGGGTGTCGCGAAGCGCTTCGCGACCGGTATCTGGCGGTGAGGGATGCCACGGAGCGTCTGGCCGAGCCGCTGTCGGCGGAGGATCAGCAGCTGCAGTCGATGCCGGACTGCAGCCCGGTGAAGTGGCACCGTGCGCACACGACGTGGTTCTACGAGGCCTTCGTGCTGGGCCCGCGCGGGGTGGCGCCGGTCGACGAGCGGTGGGCGCGGCTGTTCAACTCGTACTACGAGGCGCTGGGGGCGCGGCACCCGCGGGGCGAGCGGGGTCTTCTGTCCCGCCCGTCGGCGGAGGAGGTGGGGCAGTACCGGCGGGCCGTGGACCGCCGCGTGGTGGAGGCGATCGAACGATGCGCGGACGAGGACCTCGACGAGGTGGAGCGGCTCGTGCGGCTCGGCTGTGCGCACGAGGAGCAGCACCAGGAGCTGTTGCTCACGGACATCAAGAACGCGCTGTGGTGCAGTCCGTTGCGGCCGCCGTATCGTACGGCATCGGGTGGGCCGGGGGCCGGAGCGGCGGCGGGCGAGCTGGCGGCGGGGCACGTGGTGTTCGACGGGGGGCTGCAGTCCGTGGGGGCGGGAGCGGACGTGGTCTTCGCGTTCGACAACGAGCGTCCGCGCCACAGGGTGTGGCTGGAACCGTTCGCGCTGGACCGGGCGCCGGTCAGCCATGCTGCGTTGTGCGCGTTCATCGAGGACGGGGGCTACGAGACCCCATCGCTGTGGTTGTCGGACGGGATGGCGTGGGTCCGGGAGAGCGGGCGGCGGTCGCCGCTGTACACGGAGTGGGAGCCGGGCTCGCTGCGCGTGTACACGCACGACGGGATGGTGGAGGCCGATCCGTTCGCGCCGGCGATGCATCTGACCCTGTACGAGGCGGACGCGCTGTGCCGGTATCTGGGCGGTCGCCTGCCGACGGAGGTGGAGTGGGAGGTGGCGTCCGGGCACGCTGCGACGGAAGCGGTCAACGATCTGGGCACGGGGTTGCTGGTGTCCCGTGCGCCGGCGCTCGGTGCGGCGGCCGGCGCGTCGCGGCTCGCGGGGATGTTCGGCGACGTGTGGGAGTGGACGTCGAGCGCCTACGGCCCCTGGCCGGGGTACGAGGCGCCACCCGGGGCGATCGGGGAGTACAA
Organism: Deltaproteobacteria bacterium; assembly: GCA_007693585.1. Taxonomy (GTDB): domain Bacteria; phylum Myxococcota_A; class Bradymonadia; order REDH01; family REDH01; genus REDH01. The sequence continues at coordinate 1,645 of REDH01000217.1, read as the reverse complement.
CGGCAAGTTCATGGTGAACCAGGTGGTGTTGCGCGGGGGGTCGTGCCTGACCCCGCCGGGTCACGTGCGGCGGAGCTATCGCAACTTCTGGCCGGCGGCGACGGGGTTCCAGATGACTGGGGTGCGCGTGGCCAGGAGTCCGGGCGCCTGAATGGGGCGGTCGGCGCCGGGCGGGGGGCCGGGTTGCCGATGTGCGCTGTGCGGGTGGCGGGGGAGCGCGGTCGCATCGGGGGCTGGCGAGGGGGCTCGGCCTGCCCTAGACGGCAGGGCGTCGTGCGCCACGGGGCTTCGGTCCCCCGTCCTGCTCGTTTCGGCCCGGGTTGCGGTGCACGGCCAGGGCGGTCGGGTTGTGTCCTTCCCTCGAACTGGAGAGAGTTCCATGCGTTTTCTGCATACCATGCTTCGTGTCCGCGATCTCGATGCGGCCCTTCATTTCTGGTGCACCCAGCTCGGTCTGGTCGAGACACGGCGTCACGAGGTTCCACAGGGGAACTTCACGCTGGTGTTTCTGGCGACGGCGCCGGGCGAGCCGGAGATCGAGCTGACGCACAACTGGGGTCAGGAGGAGCCGTATTCGGTGGGGCGAGCGTTCGGACACATCGCGCTGGAGGTGGAGGACATCCACGCGACGTGCGCGGCGCTGATGGAGAGCGGAGTGACGATTCTGCGTCCGCCGCGCGATGGTCGGATGGCCTTCATTCGCTCACCGGACCGGCAGTCGGTGGAGCTGCTGCAGAAGGGGGAGGCGCTCACGCCGTGCGAGCCGTGGGTGAGCATGCCGAACACGGGCGAGTGGTGACGGGGCATGTGAGATCACTTCAGGTTTTTTGCACTGGATTTTCTGGGCTTGGGCTGCGGTGCTGGCTTCCAGCCTCGTAGCTGGTCGAGCACCGAGGGCTTTCGTTTCCAGTTGGGGTCTTTGCCAGTGTGGGTGAGCACCCGGGCAATGCGTTCCCATGCGAGTTCGGCGGCATTGCCGTCGAGTTCGAAGGTCATGGCGATGGACTGGGCCGACGTCGCCAGCTGTAGCGCAACGAGGCGGACGTGTAAGGGCGGCTTCGTACGAGCAGCACCGGGTTTCGCTGGCCGCGTCGAGAGGTTGTGCTGATGGACCAACAGACCTGCGATGATCGACGCGATCAGCGACGCGTGCAGGAGTGCCCGCAGCGCGTGGGAGTTGCTCGACTGGGTCTCTCCTGCCTGAGCGAGGTGGTGAACGGACTTGTCGAGCTTCATGCTCAGCTCGATCTCCCAGCGCACACGATACAGGGTTCCGACCTGCAGTGGACCGACAGTCCGGGGCAGGTTCGTCAAGTACCAGCAGTATCCGCTCGGCGTAGGGACGCCGACCAGGCGCAGCGTCAGTGGCGTACGACCGCTGCCGACTTCGACCGTCGCGTCGACAGCGCGTCCATCGAGGATGAGCGTATCGTCCTCGATGAGGGCGTCGAAGTCGGCTCCCGCGAAGAACGCCTTCTGCACGTCCCCGCGATGGATCTGCTGGACGCGCGGCTTCCAGTTCTCCTTGAGCCGGATGACGAAGGTGACGTCGTGCCGCAGACAGGCTCGCAGCCGTTCGATGCTCGCATAGCCGAGGTCGGCCAGCAGTCCGCGCCCCCGCCACGTCTCGTCGATCGCGAGGTGG
>REDH01000117.1 GCA_007693585.1 Deltaproteobacteria bacterium | reverse complement strand
GCCGGTGGGGGTGGCGGGGGCGGTCGGGGCCGCGCTGGGGATCCCGGGAGCAGGGTGGCTTCTCCGGGGGGCGGCGGGGGCGGTGGAGCTGTCGATGGCGGTCGCCGAGGCGGTGGACCCGGTGCTCGGCCGGGCGTGGCACGGGGGACGCCCGACCTGGTGGGCCAGCGCGGCGTGGATCGGGGGGGCGCTCGCGGCGGCGGCCGGGCCGGTGATCGGGGTGCGACGGGCCGTGGCCGTGGGGGCGATCGCCCTCGCCGTGGCGCTGGCGGCGGGGCCGGCCCGCGGGCCGGCGGAGGCGGTGGTGATCCACGGCATCCCGGTCGGGCACGGCGACGCCTTCCTCGTGCGCCTGCCCGGGGGAGGCACCATGCTCGTGGACGCCGGCGGCCGGGCCGGGGAGGGGCGGGGGCCCGGGTGGCACCTGGTGCGACCATACCTTCGGGCGCGCGGGGTGCGGACGGTGGACGTCATGGTGAGCACCCACGGCCACGTGGACCACGCCGGAGGCCTCGTGGAGCTGCTGGGCGAGCTCGCCCCGCAGGAGGTCTGGCTCGGCACCTGGGAGGCGCCGGTGGACGTGCGGCTCCGCGCGCAGGCGCAGGCACACGGCATCCCGGTGCGGTGGCTGCACCGCGAGGCGCAGGCGGCGCGCGTGGGCGGGGCGCGGGTGGAGGTGCTGCCCGCCTGGCCCGGGCTGGGGCTCAACGACACGAGCCTCGTGCTGCGGGTATGCGGCGGCGGGGGCTGCGCGCTGCTGACGGGGGACGCGGAGCGGGCGCGGGAGGCGCTGCTGACGGCGTCGTCTCCGGACGAGGTCGCGCTGAGCGCAGCGGTGCTCAAGGTGGGACATCACGGCAGCGGCACGAGCACGACGCAGCCGTTCCTCGACCGTGTGCGGCCGCTGGTGGCGATCGTGCCGTCGGAGCCGGACAGCCGCCACGGGCACCCGGACCCGGCCGTGATGCGACGGCTCGAGGACGCCGGGGTGCGGGTCGAGCGCCTCGACCAGGGCCGGGCGACGTGCACGGTGATCGCCGGCGGGCGGGTGATCCAGGGCACCCCGGGGGCCGGACTTCGTTGCCCGGTGCGGTGAGTTCGGGCGCATCGAAGGGGCGCTCGGGCGCGCTGGGCGCCGCCCCCACTCGTCCTTTTTTTCGTTTCAATCCGTGCAGCTTGCGGGCGCGGCCGAAAGAATGGACCAGTTCGTTCCCTTTCGGCACGGATCGTACCGACGATATATTTTCCAGCGCGGTCGGTGTTTACACCCGGTGAGCGATCGCTTAGAACCGCAGGGCCAGGGGGCAGTGCGAGGAGCCCGATTCGTCCCTGGGGACGAATCGGGGCCCGAAAGAGAGGACCACAACGCGGTCCATGTCGATTGCAGGACACTCCGCCGTGAACCAGAAGAGCTTTCACTTTCGTTTCCCGTCCCACGTCGAGTATCGCGAGGTTCTGGAGCGCGACGTTCTCCACGGAAGACTGCTGGTGCCCTACCGCGGGGAGCCGCTGGAGCTCTACGACCGGCTGGCGCTCCGCCTCTTCGTCGGTGACCGCCCGGTGGACCTGGACGCCACGGTGGTCGCCCCGCGCGTGAGCCGCGGCCGGCGCAACTACGTGGGCCTGTCCCTGCGGCTCAGCGAAGAGGACATCACCGCCCTCCGGGCGCTCGCCCAGGCCGAAGTCGCCGAAGGGAAGGACAGCGCCAGCCACCTGTTCAAGGACGAGGACAGCCAGGATCTCGATGTCCTGCGCGCCGACCTCGAGCAGACCCTCTTCGGAGACGAACCGCAGCCCGCAAGCACCACCGGAAGACGCGCACGCCAGGCCGATCAGGCCTCGGGAACCACGGCACGAAACCCCGATCCCGTGCCTCCCCCCCAACCCGCTCCGCCCCAACCCGCTCCGCCCCGACCCGCTCCGCCCCGACCTGCAACGCCGCAGTCCTCCCCCAAACCGCGACATCAGGTGCCCCCGACCACCGACGCCTACCGCCAGGTCGAGCAGCAGGCGAACCGCGACCAGGGCTGGACGAAGAAGGCCGTCGCCCCACGACTCGCCCCCGACGCCTACTTCCCCCACGTGCTGATGACCGCCAACCGGAAGCCCACCGGAGCGACCCAGCACCTCCAGTGGCCCGCGCTGCTCCCCACAGCCGACCGCATCGCCGCAGCGCGCGAAGGCACCCTCGACAACGACGGCAGGAACACCCTCCTCGCCGAGCTCGACCGCTTCGACCGCATCGCCCTCGACCAGACCCCCGGAGCACTCCTCGGTCTCCCCGACGGCGCCGACGAAGAGGTCATCCACCGCGCCTTCACCCACCTCACCGAAGTGCTCGGCGCGCGCAACCCCATGCAGACCCTCGACCTCGAGCTCGCGCGACTCATCGAACTCGTCTTCGAACACCTCATCCGCGCACGCGACGTCGCCATCGCACGACTGTCCCGACAGAACGCCGGCTTCCGACGCGAACCCACCGCCGTCCGACCCGCCTCCAAGGACCTCCGGCACACCCCCGCCGAGCCGCCGCCCGCCGTGAGCACCCCGAACCGCGAACGCGTCGGAGAGTCCGCCGCCGGCACCCGATTCGGCGCCGCACTCGCCTTCGGAGACGAAGACTCCGGACCCGTCGGCGACCGCTGAGCCGACCTCGCATCCGACACGAGCACCCCTGGACCATCGCACCGTCCGCAGTGCAGCCCACCCGGACCCCGCACAACGGGCCCATCGACCGGAACGACCCGCTTCGCACCACTCAACCACGGTCGCGCTCCGATCGAAGTATCGGTCGGCAACGACTGCGCGATCACCAGGGTCCTCATCCCCCGGAAAGCGCCGGTCATTGACCTGCAGCGCGCGCGTTGATATGCCCCGCCGCCGGCGTCTCCCCGACGGCCGCCCCTCCCCAGCAGCCCCGACCGCCGTGAAGATCCTCCAGACCGGTCTCCTCGTCGCGCTCCTGTGCGCCACCTCCGCCCTCCACGCCGCAGAGGCCGTGGCCGTGTTCGACAACGAACACTTCCACTTCGACGTGCCCAGAGGCGTGTTCGTCACCACCAACACCCTCACCAGCCCCGAAGGACCCGTCCACATCGTGCGGCTCCAGCCCTCGCACGCCGATTCCGGTCAGGCCATCGGGCACACCTTCGCCCTCATCGCCCTCTTCGGCGCCAGCGACGACGCGCTCGCACCCGAGGACGCGCTCGCCGCCATCGCCGACGGCGCCATCGCCGCACTCGCCCGCTTCGCCACCATCCAGCGACAGGACGCGTCCGTCCGGTTCGGCGACCTCGAACTCGACGGCAGCCGATGGACCGCCACCCACGACGGCGCCTTCGCCACCATCGAGGCCGCCGTCCACACCGCCGACGGACACACCTTCGTCCTCTACCTGCACCGCAGCGACGCCGACGCCGACATCCTCGACCCCTTCCGGCACGCCCTCGGATCCCTGCGCTTCGGACCCGCGCCCACCGTCGAGGAGGACACCGCCGAAGAGGACACCCGACGCCGGTTCCTCGGACTGCCCCCCCTCCCCGAGCGGATGCGGATCGACTACCGCTGACCACAGGGCACCCGAGCAGCCCGCACCAGCGCGCATTCACGGCAACGACCAGCGCGACCACCACCCCACGCTCTCCCGGACGAAGCGCGATCGCTCGCCGCGCAGCGGCACCCACGACACCACCAGCGCGTCCGCCGCACGCGTCCACGCCACGTACGCCACCCGACGCTCCTCCTCCAGCAGCGCCGCATCGCCCGCCGCAGACCGCGACGGCAGCACCCCTTCCTGCACCTGCGGAAGCCACACCACCGGCCACTCCCGGCCCTTGCTCCGGTGGATCGTCCCGAGCACCACGTCCGGCGCCCCGGCCAGCGGCCGCAGCCCCTCCCGAACGAGCCACCGGCCCGTCCTCCCCCGCGCCAGCGCCTCGAGCATCGCCAGCGCCGCCCGGCCCTCCTCGTCCACCGCCCGGGACCGCCACCCAGGCCCGTCCTCCCCCGACTCGTCCAGCAACACCCACAACCACCGGCTCGCCGACCACCCCGCCGCCAGCCCCTGCGACAACCGCATCCGACGCTCCCCCAGACCGCGCCAACCCCGCCCACCCCGGGTTCGCTCCTCCAGACCGCGGATCGCCACCAGCGCCTCGCCATCCGCACCATCAAGCGCCCACCGCACCCACGCACCCCCCCCCACCCCCCCCCCCCCCGCCCACCGCCCCCCCCCCCCCCCCCCCCCCCC
>REDH01000207.1 GCA_007693585.1 Deltaproteobacteria bacterium | reverse complement strand
CCGCGCGGGGGGGGGCCGGGGGGGGCGCAGGGGGTCGCCTCGGCGGAGAGGGTAAGCACGGCGGCGGGGCCGGGGATGGGGGTCTCGAATTCGAGGAGGGGGGTGTCGCCGAGGAGGAGGACGAGGTGTCCGCTGGAGGGTTCGTCGGCGAGGAGGACGGAGTGGGAGCCGACGAGCTCGACGCGGTCGCCGGGGACGAGGGGGGCGAGGAGCGGGGTCTCGACGGCGAAGTGGTCGCAGATCTTGGTGTCGAATTCGAGGAGCCCGTCCTCGATGTGGGGGAGGGGGCGTGTGCAGTCCTCGTCGGGGCGCGCGTGGGCCCAGGGGTCCTCGTCGCGGGGGAGGGCGCGCCAGTCGTCGAAGGCGATGAGGGAGGTGAGGCCTTCGGGGAGGGGCTGGTCGGGGAGGCAGTCCTCGGGCGGGTCGTTGGTTCCGCAGCCGGTGGCGAGGACGGCGAGGGCGAGGGCGGCGAGGGCGGCGCGCCGTGCGAGGGGGCTGCGGCGGTGCGTGCGGGCGCGTCGGCGGTGCGCGCTGTTCGGGCGCGGGTCGGGGCCGGTCAGTTGATGGAGATGAGGGCGAAGCCGAAGCACATTTCCTCGTCGGTCCGTTCCCCGTAGCGCACCTCGACGGGGGGGTCGTGGACGAGGTTGGGGTTGGAGGGGGAGTTGTTCCAGGTGCAGCGGAAGCCGATTTCGCTGCCGGCGCGGATGCGGATGGGTTCCTCGAACATGTAGGTGAGCTGGTTGTCGAAGTCGTAGGCGTCGGAGGAGACGACACACTGCTCGTTGCCGCGTTCGGTGAACCACATGTGGTAGGACTGGCCGAGGTAGTGCATGTGGGGCATGACGCCGTGGAGGTGGAGGTTGAGGGGCATGGTGATGGAGAACGCCTCGGTGTGGTTCTCGGCGCCGGCGGGGATGCGGAAGCCGGTGGGGCCGAAGGGGGCCATGATGATGTTGGGTCGTGCGGAGTCGGCGGTGATGAATTCGTAGCCGGAGAGGTCGGGCTGGGGGTTGCCGGCGCTGCCGTCGAAGTAGTGCATCTGCATGATGAAGACGTGGTCGGGGTCCATGCGGATGCCGGCGTCGTCAGCGAAGTGGACGGCCTGGGAGCCGGGGGCCCATGCGCTGATCATGCCGGAGTCTCCGGAGAGGAGGTCGCCGACGCCGCCGCTTCCGACGAAGAAGGTCATGTCGATGCAGTCGTAGCCGGCGTTCCAGTCGTCGTGGGCGGGGACGTCGTCGCGCCGGGCCTTGAAGAGGACGATGTGGTGGACGAGATCCTCCCGGTCGATGACGGGGGCCATGCCGCGGATGTAGAAGGTCTCGTCCTGGCCGTGCTCGACGACGAAGCAGCGGTACTCGTTGCCCGGGTTGGCGGGGTCGGAGAAGGTGGGGCGGTAGGGGGCCGGGAGGCGGACCTCGAGGTCGGGGTTGTCGAGGCGCATCGCAATGGGCGGGACGGGCACGTGGTCCTCGGGGCTGCCGAGGGGGGCGCCGTCGTCGACCCAGGCCTGGAGGCGTTCGGTGAAGTCCGGGGGGGCGACCCAGCGGTCGGCGCCGATGTATTCGCGGCACTCGGGGTCGGAGGCCGGCGGGGGCATGCGCCGGGCGTGGACCGAATTGATCATGGCGGGGGAGAAGGCGCTGACGGTGTCCGGATCGGTGAAGTCTCCGGTCCCCTGGCCGCCTTCGACGTGACAGGATCCGCAGTGTCGTTCCACCATCGGGGAGATGTCGCGGTACCAGGTGAGGGCGGGACCTTCGTCGTCCGGGGTGCCGGTGGAGCGGGCGCTGTGGGGGACGTCCGTCTCGGACAGGCTCTGTCGGGTGGGTGGGGCGCTGGATGCGTCGACCGGGGAGGGCCCGTCGCTCGCGGTGGCCTGTTCCGGCGCGTCGGTGCCGCAGGCGCCGGCTCCGACGAGCGCGAGGCCGAGGACGAGCAGGGAGGGAACCGCGCGGCGCAGGCGAACGGGTCGGAGGTACGATGTGGGCATGGCGAGGGGGCGCAGGGGGAAGGTCCACGACTGGTCGGACCAGTCGTGCGGCTCACCATACCGGTCCCCGCGGGGTGCGACAAGGGCGTGTCAGTCGAAGGACACGAGGGCGAACCCGAAGCACATCTCGTCCTGGGTTCCGGTGCCGAAGCCGACGTCGGCGGGGGGGTCGATGATGCGGTTGGGGTTGGATTCGCTGTTGTTCCAGGTGCACCGCACGTGGACGGGGGTGTGGGCCGGGATGTCAACGGGTTCCGGGTACATGTAGACGAGCTGGTGGTCGAAGCTGTAGCGATCGGCGCGGGCGAGGCAGATGTCGTTCTCGTCGTCGCCGGCCCAGATGTCGTAGGCCCAGCCGAGCACGTGCATGTGGGGGAACATGCCGTGGATGCGGAAGGGTTGTCCGAGCACGGTGGAGCCTTCGGCGACGTGCGCTTCGGCGCCGGCGGGGATCCGGAATCCCATGGGTCCGAAGGGCACCATGATGAGCGTCTCCGAAGCGCTCGCCGCGGTGGTGAAGGTGTATCCGGAGCGGTCGGCGGCGGGGGGGCCGGCGCCACTGTCGAAGTAGTGGATCTGCATCACGAGCACGTCGTCGGGCTCCATGCGGATGCCGGCGCCCTCGGCGAACCGGATGGGTGGTCCGCCGGGGGCCCATCCCCCGACGAGGCCGGTGCTGTGCCCGTCGGGCTGGAGGTCGGGCATGATGTTCATGCCGGGGCATCGGTAGCCGTCGTCGCCGCGCTGGGCGGGGGAGAGGTCGTCGCGCCGCTCCTTGAAGAGGAGGATGTGGTGCACGAGCTCGGGGCGGTCGATGATCGGGGCGTATCCGGTGATGTGGAAGGTCTCGTCGCGGCCGTGTTCGAGGACGAAGCAGCGGTACTCGTTTCCGGTTCCGTCGAACTGCGGGACGTAGGGGGCGGGGAGGAGGATCTCGAGGTCGGCGTCCTCGAGCGCGGTCTCCATGGGGGGAATCTCCACGGCGTCGGCGGGGTCGCCCTCCGGGGCGCCGTCCTCGACCCAGGCCCGGAGACGCGCGGCGAAGTCCGGCGGGGCGGTCCAGCGCTCCGACCCGTGGTAGTCCCGGCACTCGGGATCGGCGGCCGGCGGAGGCATGCGCCCCGCCTGCACGGACTGGATCATCGCCGGGGCGAAGTCGCGCACGAGCTCCCGGTCGGAGAAGTCTCCGGTGCCCTGGCCGTCCGGCCCGTGGCAGCTTCCGCAGGCGAGACCCACCATCGGCGCGATGTCGCGGGTCCACGTCAGCCCGTCGTGCCCCGGGTCCCGCGTGCCGGGCGCGGATCCGGAGGGGAGGCTGCCCGGGCCCGTTCCGGGATCCGTGCCCGCGGCGCCGCTGCTCGGCGCAGGGGCCGCGGAAGCGGACGGGTCGTGACCCACGGTTGCCGCACCGTCGCCCCTTTCGGCCTCGGCGCCGCACGCCGCCGCGAACGCCAGCGCGAGCGTGGCCGTGATGCACCAGCGGGAGAGAAGTGTCGTCATGGCATGGGCCTGCGAGGGGAGAGGGGCCGGAGGGCCCCGGCTGTCCAACCGGGGCGGCCATCGTACCGGCTCGGCGCCGCCCGGGCAAGCGGCGGGCACAAGCCGCCCACCCGACACCGATCGGTGCCTCTCCGGGCCGGGCCGCTCCCCGACGCGTCAGCCGCCGCGCAGGGAGCGGGTCGCCGTTCCAGCCGGAGCGCAACCGGGCGAACCGCAGGGGCGGAGAGAACGCTCCCCGCCCCCCGGCGCCCGGATCGGTCGCGGGCCGATCTGGCCTTGTTCCCCGAATCGTGTACGATCGGCGCCATGCCTTGCGCGTCTGGCGCGCGAGTGTCGCGATGCCCCACCTGCTCCGTCCACGCCGACCCCGGAACCCCCATGCGTCCTCCGGCCCTTCCTCGCCGCTCCCTCGCGGCGCTCGCTGTCCTCGCCCTGCTCGCAGCCTGCTCCGAGAGCACCTTCAGCGGCGGGGCGCCGCCCGTGCCCCGGAGCGACGTCTCCGAGCCGAGCGCGCCTCCCTCGCTGTCGGGCGAGGAAGTCCTGCTCGGGCCCGACGGGCTCCCCGTCACCGGCGCGCGACTGGGCGACGACTGCGGCGACACCGCCCCCTGCCGGCCCGGGCTCGCATGCCGCGACGCGGTCTGCGCCGCCGCCGGCGACGCAAGCGCCGGCGACCTCTGCACCCTCGACGCCGAGTGCGCCGCCGGCCTCACCTGCGGCATCGACCTCGAGGGCGCCATCCCCGGCATGCGCTGCCTC
>REDH01000206.1 GCA_007693585.1 Deltaproteobacteria bacterium | reverse complement strand
CGGTCATCGGGGTGCACGGGCCGTGCGGGAGGGGACGATACCCCGACCCCGCTCCCGGTCAACCGGAACGCCGGTGCTCACGCCCGCCCGATCCGGATCGGACCGCGGGCGGTGGACGGGTCAACGACGCGTCCGCCCTGCAGGATGCGCACCTCCCCGCGCGCCACGAGCCGCCGCGCTGCCATGCGGGTCCGCTCCATCCAGTCCCGCCAGTCTTCCGGCCGAACCGCTCGCGCCACTTCCGAGGGGCAGAGGGTGGGGTCGCGCCCGCGACGCGCGAGCAGCTCCAGGAGGGTCCGTTCGAGGGCGCGATCGGTCTCGCCAAGGCGCAGGCCACGGCACCGCGCACTGCAGGTGCGGATCTCGTCCCACACGGCCGCCCAGCGCTTTCGCCAGGTGAAGCGCCGTCCGCAGATGGCGCAGGTCTTCTCTGCAGGCGGTGGCGCGGGCATGGGCGGCATCGGTCGGGGGCGGTGATGGGCGAACCGCCGGGCGGAGGTCCGCTGCGACATGGGATGCCGGGTGCGGCGGACGGATTCACGGAGGCAGCCTCCGGACCTCCGCCAGCGCCCGCGTCGCGTCACGATGCGCCGGTTGTTCACCGCCGGTCGTGTACCCTGCCCGGTACCGCGGCGCCCGTGCCTTCGCGGTGCTCGGGGTATATGCTCCGTGGCAGGGGGATCTCGTCACTCCAGCCAAGTGCACCACGTCATGCATGCACCGAGAATCATGGTCCTGTGTCTCGCAATCGCCCTCCCGATCACTTCGGGCTGCGGCGCCGACTCCGGCAGCGGGTCCAACGGCGCGACCGACTCCAATACACCGAGCGGCGCAACATCGACTCCGTCCGGCTCCGACGCCACCGCCACCACGCCCGAAGAGCAAGTCACCCTCACCCTCGCCTTCGAGCGCCTGCCCGCCGAGGGCGTGGACCCGTTTCGGGTCACCGTGGCCCTGCACCAGGACGGCCAACCCCTGGCCGGACAGTCCCTCGATGTGGACGTCCCCCGCGGCGCGCTCGGCGAGGTCGCCGACCTCGCCGACGGCACCTACACCTTCACCGTCACCCCGTCCGAGCGCGGCCTGCATCCGGTGACCGTGCGGCACCGGGACGTCAGCACCACCCGCGTCGCGATCGTCGAGGCCGGACTCGGCGACGGGATCGGCCAGCCCCTCGAAGTCCCCGGCCTCGTGAACACCCCCGGCTGGGAGGACGGCATCACGATCACGCCCGATGGCGAGTGGCTGTTCATCCAGTACGTGCCCGCCCACTTCGCCGGACTGACGTATGTGACCGGGATCTGCGCGGAGGAGGGCTGGGCCCTCTACGACCTCACTACCTGCCCCGGAAAACCCGACAGCGACTGGGTCTTCGAGACCATCGGGCCCATCGGCGGTGAACTCCGCCCCCGGTTCCCCACCGGCAGCATCGAGGACGGCCGCCTCCAGCACATCGACCTCACCGTCCCCGGCCAATTCAACGGCCTCGTGCTCTTCCCGTCCGTCTTCTACGGCTTCCGGCGCCAGTCCGACGGCACCTTCGCCGAGCCCTTCAAGGTCGCCTTCGACGACGCCCGCGGCGCCAACGGCCCCTTCGGACTCTCCTTCCGCATGACCGGCCCGGACACCGCCGACTTCGTCCTCGCCTGGAACAACTTCTTCGACGACCTGGGCGACGAGGGCGCCGACGTCTACCACGGCTCCCTCACCCTCGGTCAGGACCACAGCCTCGGAGCGGTCACCTACACCGGCGACCTCTACCAGAGCATCACCCCCACCATCACGCCCGTGAACCTGCCCTCCCACGCCGGCGTCCAGGGAAACCCCCACCTCCACGTGGACGACGACGGCGCGGTCCGCTCCCTGTGGACCGACGACGAATACGACACCCACGACCTCTCCGTGTACGTCCCCCGCGAAGGCACCTTCCCCGACGGCACCTGGGAACAGGTCCCCCTCCCACCCCGGATCAACACCCCAGGCGAGGACTCCCAGCCCTTCTTCACCGGCTCCCGCCTCTACCTCAACCGCGACCGCGCCGTCGTCCGGCACGACTTCCTCGCCGAGACGCCCGACGCCTTCAGCGAGGACGCCGCCTGGGGGCCCGAGGTCGTCCTGCTGCCCTCCGGCGACATCACCCCCGGCGGCTTCTTCGGCTTCGGCGAACCCACCCTCGCCGAACGCGACGGCCGGACCTGGCTGTACTTCGTCTACGTCACCACACGCGAAGTCCGCACCGAGACCGGCCGCGTCGACTTCAACTTCGGGGCCGGCTTCGTGGAGCTGCTCGACTGAGCCTCCGCCGGCGGGGAAGGGCCCCTGGACCGATGGTGCCTGTGCGCCTCGCGCTGGGAAGAAGCGCGCCGCGCAGGCGTTGCGCCCCCGGTCGCCCTCGAGGCCACGCACGCGGCGTCCCTGCGTTACGTGCAGCGCGAGCACCTCGAGACGCACGCCCTCGACCACTCCCCCTGACGGCAGGCGCCGAAACCGGTCGAGTCGACTTCCACCTCCGGGCCGGCTTCACGGAACGGCACGACCGAAACCTCCGCCGGCACACCCGACCCTGCGCAACCCCCGCCAGGACTCACGCACCCGTTCGCGCTCCCCGCGCGCCTGCCCGTCCCCTCAGCGGCCGTCCGCACGCGCGCAATGCATGAGCCGGTGCACGTGCCCATCCACGATGAGGGTGGCCGAGACCAGCTCCCAGGCGTCCCGTGAACCGCGCAGGCTGTAGCGGTAGGTTCCCCGGGCCTCGCTGCCCCGCACGGTGGCGCTCCAGCTGATCAACCCGGACTGCCGGCCCCCGCTGTTGTTCCCGAATGGAGTGAAGCGCGGGTTCTCGCCGAGCGCATTCAGCGCGACCTGGCAGGTCTGCAGCGGCTCCAGGACGACGTCGTGGTACCCGCGCGCCTTGGACACGATCCACGGCATGGACGCGGCGCCGAGCGGGATCACCGCGATGAACAGCAGCACGCCGAGGGTGCCGAGCACCTGAACGAGGACGCTGGTCGTGGCCTCCGGGGCCTCGTCAGGCAGCGGGGGAGGGGTCTCCGGGGGAGGGGTGGCCATGAGGACAGGTTCCTTGCGATGTCCGAACGAGATTCGAGTCTGCGTCCATCGCAGGTAGCGCCATGGGCAGGGCGCCGCAAGCCCCTGGTCTCGCGTGCCCCACACGGCAGCGCGGCTTCCGGCCGCGGCGCGCGGCGCCCATCGTCTGGTGTGCGGTTCGGCACGCGCTCGCGGTCAAGACCGTTGCGCGGGGGCACGCCGGGCGTCATCCTCGAGGCTGCGCAGGAGTGCGGGGGGCCCTCCGGTGTGCGCGAACGCTGTGCTGCAGGAGTGGGGGAAGGAGGATGAGGGAACACCCGACATCGCGGTCGCTCCGGAGGGGAGCCACGATTCTTCTGGGCCTTCTGCTCGGCGGCCTCTTGCCGCTCGGAATCGCGGCCGAGGGTCCGCCATGCGAGGACGGGTCCTGCCCGCAGCCCCCGGAGGCCGACCCCGGTGCGGAAGCGCCGCGCGCGGACGAGCCCGCGTTCGATCCGGAGCGCGACCTGGCGGAATGGCCGCCGCTGGGCAGTGCGTTGTGGCGGCTGGATGTGCCGGATACGATCGCCCGGGACCCGGGCCTGGCGCAACCGGAGCGCGATGCCCTGCTGGAGGCGTTGGCCGATCGCGAGGTGTACCTGCAGTTCCGGGATGATGGGGTCCTGTTCTGGCTGTCCCGTGGGGGCGGTCGGTACGGGGTGCACCAGCTCGCGTGGCATGCGCCGCCCGGTGAACGGGAACGCGTGGCGGTGACGCTGCCGGGCGAGGGCTGGGCGATGAGGGACATGATGCTCTGTCGCGTGGACTCCGCGCGGATCGAGCCATGCGGCGGGGCGGCGGGGCTGGCGCTGCGGAGAGAGGCGCCGGCTCCCTTCGGCGCGTTCCCGTCGCACTTGCGGTTCACTCACGTCCCCGTGATCCACGGCACGCTTCCGGACCTCCGCGCCTGCTCCCGGGAAGCCATGCTGCGGGGTGCCGGGCATGCGGGGACCATGACGCTGGAGTTCCTGCTCTCCCCGCCGGCCGCGGTGGCGCGGTCGATCGCCGAGGACACGGTCGGGGACGAGACCCTCCGCGCGTGCATCCTCGACGTACTGGAGCGCGCGGAATTCCCCCAGCTCTTCGTGGAGAGCGAGGTGCGGATGAACTACGTGCTCCGGTTTCCCATCCCGTGACGCGCACTCCCCGGTGCCGCTCAGCGCGTGTGCGGCCGTTCGACACCGATGAGCACGATGTCGTGGCACG
>REDH01000023.1 GCA_007693585.1 Deltaproteobacteria bacterium | reverse complement strand
GTCAGTGGCAGGGTAGTGGCCCTGCTGGCGTTCAGCCGGGTTCTCCGCAGTCGCCGGTTGGTCCCCAGTCGGCACCTGGCGGCCAGTGGCAGGGTGTTGGCCCTGCTGGCGTTCAGCCGGGTTCTCCGCAGTCGCCAGGTGGTCCCCAGCCGGCACCGGGTGGCCAGCCGGACGCCGGGGCGGCGGACTCGCTTTCGGGGGAGGGCGGTACGGGAGAGGGCGGTCCGCGGGTCCAGGGCCTTCCGCGCGGCTTCGGTCGTCGCAGCTAGGGCCGGGAGGCCTCGGCTGCGTTGCGCCGAGAGTGCAACGGTTCACTGTTCCGGACGACTCGGGTCTGCAGTCCGCGAGGGAGCGGGCGTACCCGAACCCGGAACAGGAGATGCCCGTGTTTGCGAGAGTACAGGGTGCGGCGCTGGTGGGCGTCGAGGCAGTCGTCGTGGGGGTGGAGGTGGATCTCGGTCCCGGCATCCAGTCCTTCCAGATCGTGGGTCTCCCCGATGGCGCGGTGCGCGAGGCCCGCGTCCGGGTCAAGTCAGCGATGGAGAACTCCGGGCACAACTGGCCGCAGTGTCGGGTGAGCCTGAACCTCGCTCCGGCGGACCTGCGCAAGGATGGCACGGCCTTCGACCTGCCGATCGCGCTGGCGCTGATGGCGGCTACCGGCGATCTCGGCGGGGACGGGCATGCCCGGGCCGGCTCGTTCATGGCCGCCGGCGAGCTCTCGCTGGACGGGGAGGTGCGGCCGGTGCGTGGGGTGCTGTCGATGGCCCTCGCGGCGCGGGATGCCGGACATGCCGGCATTCTCGTCGCCGCCGAGGATGCCACGGAGGCGTCCCTGGTGCCGGGGCTCCGCGTGGTGCCCTGCGCCCACCTCTCCGATGCGGTGGCGTTCCTTCGGGGCGGCGGGAGCGAGGTGCCTCGGCGGGCCGGGGCCGGTCACGAGCGGGAGGACCCCGGCTACCCCTTCGACATGGCCGACGTGAGTGGTCAGGAGCATGCGAAGCGGGCGCTCGAGGTGTCCGCGGCCGGTGGGCACAACGTGCTCCTCGTGGGGCCGCCCGGATCGGGCAAGACCATGCTCAGCAAGCGGGTGGTGACGATTCTGCCGGAGATGTCCTTCGAGGAGTCCCTCGAAGCGACGCGTGTGCATTCTGTGGCGGGTCTGAACCGCGGCCGGGGACTGGTGCGCGAGCGCCCGTTCCGCGCCCCGCACCACACGATCTCCGACGTGGGGCTGGTGGGGGGAGGAGCGGGTATTCCGCGCCCGGGAGAGATCAGCCTCGCACACAACGGCGTCCTCTTCCTCGACGAGCTGCCGGAGTTCCGGAGGCACGTGCTGGAGGTGATGAGGCAGCCTCTCGAGGACGGGGAAGTGACACTGACCCGGAGCCAGGTGACGGTTCACTACCCCGCCAAGGTCATGCTCGTGGCCTCGATGAACCCCTGCCCCTGCGGTCATCTCGGCGATCCGAAGCGGTCCTGCGTGGACTCGCCCCACCAGGTGCAGCAGTACCGCAGCCGGATCAGCGGCCCGCTGATGGATCGCATTGACGTGCACGTCGAGGTACCCGCCGTGCGGTACGAGGAGCTGCGGCGCGCCGGACGGGCGGAGTCGAGCGCGGACATCCGGGCCCGCGTCGACACCGCCCGGGCCATCCAGCGCAAGCGCTTCGAGGGCAGCGGGATCCACTGCAACGCCCAGATGTCTCCGCGCCAGCTTCGCGCGTGCTGTCCCCTCGACGCCGCAGGGCATCGGCTTCTCGAACAGGCGGTCGATCGTCTCGGGATGAGCGCGCGGGCATGGGACCGCATTCTCAAGGTGGCCCGCACCATTGCCGACCTGGTCGGACGCGAACGCATCGAGGTGGGGGATGTGGCGGAGGCGGTCGGGTACCGGAGCATGGACCGTGCAGGCGCCGGGTCGGGTGCCCCGCAACTCGCCTCCCCGATCTAGCGATCCCGGACGCACAGCGAACGATTGTCAATACGCGCGGGCCCTGATATGCGCACGTCCACCCAAGGCGAGTGCCCAGGTTGGGAGCAGCACAGGAGTGTCTGTCATGAGGATCGAGTGTCCGGCGTGCGGAGCAGGCGGCAGGTATCCCGGGGAGAACCTCCCCCCGGAAGGCAAGACCATTCGGTGCCCGAAGTGCGGCACGAAGTTCCGGATCGGCGGTCCTCCGGCGGACGGGGTCGCGACCGAGGGGCTGGCGTCTTCGCTCGGCACCACTGGCCCCGGCACCGAGGCCGACGAGGGGCGGCAGGAGCTGGAGGATGCGGCATCCCCGGACGTTGCGGCCACGGCGCCCGTTGAGCCGGAGCGTGAAGGTGGAGATGCGGAAGGTGCGAGTGAGGAAGGCGGGGAGGACGCCGACTCGCATGATGCGCTTTTCGAGACGTCCGACTCGGACGAGGCCGGACTCGACGGCGCCGAAGCGGTGGACGAACCGGGCAGCGACGACGAGCCCCCGGCGAAGGCCTACGCCGCTCGCCTGTCGGGGACGATCCGCTACGACTTCCCGTCCGGCGAATTGCTGGCCAACTGGCTTCGGGCCCGGGAGAGCTTCGACGATCTCGAGGTGACCGATGATGGCGGACTCCATTGGCACACGGTGGATGGCCTCGAGGAGTTCGCGGCCATCGAGCCGGGTGGTGCGCGGCGTCGGCCGGTGCGCCCGGCCGACGAGACGCCGCCACCCGAGGAGAGCACCGGGGAGGACTCCGGGCAGTCCGGATCACCCGATCCTGCAGGCCCTGCTCCCAATCCGAAACCCGGAGCCGGGAAGCCGAAGAAGGGCACTGCCAGGGGAGCGAAGGACGAAGGGGCCGGCCCCGGTCGACGCAGGCTCGTCGCGCTGGCGATGACCCTCGGCGTGGTCCTGGCCGTGGGCGCGTGGGCGTTCCTGTCCGATTCCGGTACCACCGTCCGCATTCCGTCCACGCCAGCCGGACAGCAGGCCTCATGGCTGGTGGCCCAGTTCAATGCGCCGGGCACCTCCGTGTCCGAGTCCGAGCTGCGAGAGCGATTCTGCGCTCCGACCCTCGAACACGTGACCGTGTCCGGGCTGCAGGGGAACCTCCAGCGCAACGCCACCCACATGACGGATGTTCGCCCGCTTCAGATCCTCGACAACGCGGGCCCGCATCGCATCGCCGTGCGGGTTGAGCACAGTGGCGGGCAGGAGATGGACCTCGAGGTGGTGGTGGACGCGGACGCCCCTCACTGCATCGTCTCCATGCAGCTTCAGCGAACACGTGACCGGCGCTGACGTCGTCGGCACAGGCACAGCTCCACGGGGTCGGAGACCCGTGCGTGTCGCCTTTGCCCTTGCCGGAGGCGGATCCCTCGGCACCTTCGTCTCCGCCGCAGTTCGGGAGGTGCTGCTCGCCATCGAGGGGCACAACCGCGCGCTCGCCGGCGAGGCGGAGCGCTCCCTGCTTCTCCACGACGAGTGGGGTCCGGTCATCGTGGATGCCATCGGCGGGTCCAGCGCCGGAGCCCTGTGCGGTGCCCAGGTCGTCCGCGCGCTCTTCGACAGCCGCTACCTCGGAGCCGGCCTCTCTCTCGACGCGCTGGGCACGCTCACCGGGGACTGGGTGGCCGGCGGGAGCTTCCGAAACTACGCCACCGACAACACGGAGGCGCTGGTGTCCGGACCCATCGCGTCTCCCGGATGGACGATCCTCAACGGAACGCGCCTCTTTCAACGAACCCGCGGTGTCCTGGATCCACGATCCCGCGACGGTGGTCCGCCCATCCCCCATACGGCGCTCGATCCCGCCGGCGTCGTCGGATTCGCCGCAACCCTCACCGATACGTTCGGCTTCCATGAACCGGCGGAATTCGAGCCGCATCGTGTCCTCGGGCACCCCAGCTTCGGACTCCGCGAAACCGACGAACCGCACTACTTTGCCGGCCATCTCGACTCCGTGCGCGATCTCGGTGTGCGCAACCACGGAGAGGTCCGACGCCTGTTCCTCTGCGCCGGGGACGAGGTCGTCGGCCGCGTGGCCCAATCCCTCCGGGACGAGAGGAGGGAGCACCGCGCCAGGGCCATGGTCTGGGATGCTGCAGCTGCAGAGTCGATCGCGGCGCTGGCCGCGGCGAGCGCCTCGCTCCCCTTCGCCTTTGGTCCGATCGCCCTCCGGGATCGCGCGGTCGATGACGAGCTCGCGTGCACGCGCCTCTACATGGATGGCGGTACACTCAACAACCGGCCGATCGAGCCCGCGCTCAACGTCGCCCGATGGGGCGATGCGGCCCGGCTCGCACCCCTGCGCGCCAGCGACGGGACCTACGCCCGGGACGACATTCTCGCCCACCTCGACTACGAGCGCGTCTGCTTCTTCGTCGACGCCTTCCCCGACCCGGTCGCCGACGAATGGCTCAGCCCACACCCGGAGGTCGCGCAGGACCGAACCGGCCTGCGCGAACTCGACGGCGACGCGCAGCGAAGGCGAGCGGCAAGGATCCGGGCCGTCCTCGACGGGCCGGGCTCGGGACTGGACCTCTTCGCCGAATCTCTCCTGTCGAGCCTCCGCGCGCAGGACATTCGCGACATCGCCAAGCTCAACTTCAGGCTGCGAAAGCGACGGCTGTTCATCGAACAACGCTGTGCCAGCCCGCCCGATCCGCGTCCACAGTGGCGCGTGGACTCCCTGGCCAGGGCAGAAGCCTATGCCGCCGTTCTCGCGGCACCCTGCGGGCGTGCCCTCCCGGACGCCGTCGCGCGGGCCGTGGCCGAGCGCGTCTGGGAGAGCGACCAGATCTCGGGGCTCTCGGGGCGCAGGGAGGTGACGATGGTGCCCGTCTTCTCGCCGCGAAACCGCGATGGCGCCCTCGCCGGCGAAGGCCTCTACACCCTCGGCGGATTGCTCAGCCTCGACAGCAGGATGCATGACGCCCGCGTCGGCACCGTCGCCGCAAGGCACGTGCTCAGGGGGGTGGCCGACCCTGCCGCGGCACTGGAGGACTTCACGGTCCCGAACGCCCGCCCGGAGGTCCTTCCCGACGACGCAGGCCCCGTCGTGGAGCGCCTCCGGCTCGTCGCGCAGGCCGCCCTGACCGCCGCCGCCGAAGACAGTGCCATGGCACGATGGCTCTCCAGTCTGCCGATGCTCCTCGAGCCGCTGTTCCGTCGCCTTGGCCGACGCCTCGACGTGATTGTGCAGGGAATCCCCGACCCGGAAGAGGACCACGACGACATCCGGCTTCCCGGCGAGGACGAAGACGTCGAGGGCAGCGACTGACCCGGGCAAGGAACGTCAGGCAGCACCCTCGCCGCGCAGCTCCGCGCGAAGCCGCTCCTCGTCCACGCGACCGAGCAGAACGAGACCCAGCGTGAACAGCAGGACGACGAAGGCCACGCTCCACACCTGGGTTCCGGTCAGGAAGCTGATCACGCCGAACGCCAGCGGACCCAGAACGGCGCTGAAGCGGCCCACCAGCCCGTAAACGCCGAAGAACTCCCCGGATCGCTCGGGAGGGATCACCGAAGCGAGAAACGACCGGCTCGCCGCCTGCGTGGCCCCCATCATGAAGCCGAACGAAAGGCCCGTGACCGCGAAGGCGGCCACGCGCAGCTCCGGGCGAGTTTCCCACACCGCGAAGGGCCACGCGCACAGGAACGCGGCCAGGCTGCTCACCACGAAGAGCCGGAGTGCCCACCGGATGGTCACGGCGCTTCCGATCCGGTCTGCCAGACGACCCAGCGTGAACGCCCCCGTGGCGGCCGTGACCTGAATGCCCATGATCAGCGCGATGATCTGCACCTGCGTGTAACCGAGACTGTCCGTCGCGAACGGGGCGGCGAACGTGAACGTCGTCACGATGGCGTCGTTGTAGACGAAGAAGGCGAGGAAGAAGAACAGGAGATCCCGGTGACTTCGCACCGTGCGGATCGCATGGGCCACGTTGCCCAGCATGGCGCGCGCACCGCCGCCGAGCGCCGGGGCGCGTTCGCGGACGAAGACGAACAGCGGGATGCACAGGAGCGCGACCGAGGCCGCCACGATGAAGATGACGACCCGGATGTTGCCCGCCAGCGCAAAGGGTAGACTGATGCCAAGCGCGATCAGGCCACCGATGTATCCGGCTGCCCAGCCCATGCCCGAGATGCGTCCCATCTCCTCCGGCCGGGCGATGCTGGGCAGAAGACTGTGATAGAAGATGAGACCGCCCTCATACGAGGCATTCACCACAACCAGGGTGACGATGGCCAGCAGGATCGTCCCGGGTCCGGTCATCCCCAGCCCGAAGAGCCCGACGACGCAGACCGCCGTGTAGAGGAGGAGCAGGCGCTTTCGCCAGCGCCGCGCGTCCGCCAGCGCGCCCATGAACGGCGCGGTCAGTGCCACCACGAAGGCCGAGAGCGAGATCGCCACGCCCCACAGCATGTCCCCCCGGTTCGGATCGTCGCCACCGACGACGACCCCCTTGAAGTAGAGCACGTAGACCGCCGTGACGATCACGAGGGGAACCGCGTTGTTCGAGAAGTCGAACAGCATCCACGAGACAAGCTCGCGCCGCTTCGGTGGATCACGATCGAGAAGACCCACGGGGGGCAACGGGTTCATCGCTGGCCTCGGGAGGGAGTGCACGTGCTCAGGCTGACCATGGGCTGTCCTCCCTGGACGGAGGGCCGCAGCGCAAGCCACATCCGGTAGGGTTGCCCCGTGTGGCGTGCGTGAACGATCGTGCCGCCGGCGAAGTACAGTCCGGCAACGACGCAGGCCTCAAGCGCCTCGGCCAGCCGGTCGGCCGGGTACAGCAGCAACACGGTCCCCGATGCCGAGAGGCATGACCGTGCCACAAGCAGGAAGTCACGCACCCCCCCGTGGAGCGCGTGGGTCGCCTCGTGCACCATCCGGTGCCGGGAAGGCCTGCCGTGTCCCGGAGGGTAGAAGGGAGGGTTGCAGAGCACCACGTCCGCGGTCCAGGGCTCCGGCGCCGACCAGTCGCGCACGTCCGCGTGATGCCGATGAACGAGTGGGCGCAGGGCGTCGGACAGCTCCCGGACCGAGGCGTCCAGGCAGTCGTGAAGCACTTCGTTGCGCTCCACCGCATGAAGGCTGTCGACGGGGTGGGTCGCCGAAAGATGCACGAGGGCGATCAGGCCGAGGACGCCGCAGCCCGCTCCCAGGTCAACCAGTTTCAATGGCACGGCCCCGGGGGAAGGAACATCGCGGACATGGGCATCGAGAATGTCCGGGAGCAGCAGATTCTCGGGACCGAACCGGTATCCCTTGCGAGGTTGGACGAGGGTGAGCGCAGGTCGCCCGACGGGCGTCCTGACCGTGGCGGGCTGGGCTCGGGCGGGTTCCACGGGAGACGCCTTCGGGCTCGCCTTGGCGCCTAGCCGAAGGACGTGTTGAAGAGGCGCTCCAACTCCTTGCGCAGCCCGCTGGAATTGCGGGCCGTGGGAAGGAGCTCCCGGACAATGCGCCGTGGCTTGGTTCGCCGGCCGATCGACTCGAAGAACGGCAGCACCGACTCCAGTCGTCGAGCGAAATCCGTGATCTCCCGGCGCGACTCGGCGAGGGCACCCTGCAGACGGATCGCACGTTCGTACCGCTCCGCGGCCAAGCGCGGATGGCTCTCGGCGAGAAACTCACCGACGGCCCAGAGCATGTCGGCCGTGAACGCCCTCGCCTCACTGGCCTCGATCACGGCCTCGACATCCTCGGCCTCCATCAGGAGTCGGAGGTGCGCCCCGGGAGCGTCCTGCGGGAAGCGTTCGCGCAAGGAAGTCCACACCGCAGGGTGCTGCTCGGCGAACACGGGTCCAAAGGCGTTCCAGTGCAGCGGATCGCTCGTCTCCGAGAGGAGCATCATCAGCTGGTCCGCAGCCTGCTCCGGCTCCCCCTGGCGGAGCAGGCCCTCGATGATGCGCTCCCGCAGCCCCGGCCGCTCCGCCGCAGGGGCGAGGATGACCGCTCGCCGCATCCGGTCGCCGGCCTCTGCTTCCCGTCCCGCGCCAAGGAGAACCTCTCCCCAGGTGGCCATGATTTCGTGATCGTTCGCGTTCTCTGCACCAAGAACCTCTGTTGCCGCGTCGACGTTGCCGTCGTGGGCCAGCAGCATGGCCAGGAACTGGGCGTGGTCGCGGGTCGACTGGGGCTCGCTCCGGGTACCCGTCTGGAGCAGGGTGATCAGCGCTCCCATGTCATTGCCGAGGCGCATGTGCTCGGACTGAACCCGCTGCCGCAGGATCGGCAGCGCGTCCTTCGGTGCGTGCTCGAGGATGAGCCGCGCCATCAGCGAGCGAGGCACCAGGGTGCAGCTCCGCCAGGCGCCGAGCACCGCATCCATGGCCGCCGCGTCCGAAGCATCCAGGTGCGGCAGCGCACGACGCATCTCCAGCAGGCAGAACTCGGCCGTCATCTCCAGCGCTCGACTCCGGTTCGCGGCGCGGGCCAGCCAGGCGTATCCGAGCTGAAGCACACGGGCCGCCAGCAGCAGGGAGGTGCGAGGCTCCGCCGGCCACTGCTCCTCGGCGGCCTCGAGCAATTCGCGCAAGGACAGGTCCACCGAGCGACCATAGGTCCGCTCCGACTCGAGCCGCAACTCGAGCTGCTCGATCATCGACTCGAGGGTAACCGCGGTCACCCGGCCCGTCTGCTCATCCTCCATGCCACTCCTTGCCTGTCCATCGGCACGATCACCCGGCGCCACAGCACTAGGACGGACCCCCGGTGCTTGTAAAGCCGTAACGGGGCCCTCGACACCGCCACCGTTCTCGCCTACCTCCGGACCGGTGACCGCATCGAAACAGAGCCCGGCCTCGCAAGGACAGCGCATGCCGCGGCGCGCCCGGTCACCGTCCCCTTCACGGCGCACGGCAGGGACCATGAGCACAGAACACGAGGCTCCGTGGCCAACCGGCGTTCGGCAGCGCTACCTCCCCATCCGGGAAATCGGCGTGGGAGGCATGGGTCTCGTCTGGCTGGCCCGCAGCGTGCTCGACCCCACACCCCTCGCCATCAAGACCATCCTCCCGAGACTCCGCCGCGACTACCGCGCCCGGCAACGGTTCATCCGCGAAGCCACCGCCGTCTTCCGACTCCGCCACCCCCACATCGTCCGGCTCGTGGACTTCTACGAGAACCCGACGGATGGGGCCATGGCCATGGTCATGGAGTACGTGGACGGCGACTCCCTCGCCACCTTCCGCAAGGAGCCGCTCCCCTGGTCCACGCTCCGCATCCTCAGCCTGCAGATCCTCGATGCCCTCGCCTTCGCCCACGGCCTCGGCGTCGTCCACCGCGACCTGAAGCCCGAGAACGTCCTGCTCGCCACCGACCCGCTCGGGGCACCCATGGCCAAGCTCGTCGACTTCGGAATCGTGCACCTCGCCGAACCGGACAACGTCGCCGCAGGGGTCCGAATCACCGGAGCGACCCATCTCGGAACACCCCCGTACGTGGCCCCCGAACTCCTCCTGAGACCCGACCTCACCGCCCCCTCCAGCGATATCCACTCGTTCGGCGTCCTGCTCTGGGAGCTCATCTGCGGCTCCCTCCCCTGGGACGTGTCCAGCCCCGCCGAGATCCTGCACCACAAGCTGCACGGCCCCACGCCCGTCTACCAGCCGCGCCCAGCCGTCGGCGCCCCCCCCGAAATCGAGACCATCCTCCGGACGTGCCTCTCCCCCGTGCCCGTCGAGCGCGACTGGTTCATGGCCGACCTGCGGCGCGCCATCGAAGCGCTCCCGGAATTCGGCGACGAGGAACCCTCCGATACCCCCGTCCGCGGACGACTTCGGTTGCCCGGCACCGGGCCCGTCCTCGGCACCGGCGTCGAACCCGACACCGAAGAGTTCCCCGCGCTGCAGCGCGCGCTCGAAGGACAGGACGTCGACCTTCTCCAGTCCGGAGCACTCCAGGTCGGACCCGGCGCCGCACGGTTCGTGCGCGAACCCCCCTTCCTCGGAAGACACCCCGAACGCCGCTTCCTCCGCGGAGTCGTCGCCGAAGTCACGCGCGAACGAACGGCGCAGGGAGTCCTCCTCGTCGGCGCCGCCGGCGCAGGAAAGAGCCGGCTCATCCAGTGGCTGCGAAGCCTGCTCGTGTATGAAGGCATCATGATGCCCGTCGTGGTCGACATGGCGACCAGCGACCCGGAGGACGCGCTGCGACGCGCACTCCTCACCCTCCTCGGACACGGAGACCTCGTCCATGCCGAAGACCACGGGTGGTTCGAACGAGCACTCGCGCACCTCGGCATCGAGAACGAACGCACCAGGCGCCAGCTCATCGAGGACTTCCAGATCCCGGTGGACCCCACCATGCCCGGAGAGACCCCGATGTTCTCCGGACGCTGGTACCGCCTCGTCGGCCTCCTCGCCCGCGTCGCCCAACAGCGCCCCATCTGCCTCGTGCTCGAAGGCGTCCGCGGACCATGGACCCTCACCGCCATACGCCTCGCCCTCTCCGTCCTCGACGCACCCGCCATCCGGAGCGCACCGGTCCTCGTCCTCGTCAGCATCTCCACCGACGCCCCCACGGGCGTCGAAGCCTCCCGAAACGCACTCGAGCGACACCTCGATGACCTCCGCCGACACCTCCACGCGAGCCAGTCTCCAGCCACACGCCGCTGTACGCTCCGCCCCCTCCCGCTCCTCGATCACGAGACCGTCCGCTCCCTCCTCGAAGGCGTCGGCGCCACCCCCGACCTCGCCAGCCGCATCGCGCGCGTGGCCAACGGCCTACCCACTGCAGCACTCGAACTCTTCTGGATATTCGGGCCGGACCTGCCCGCCACTGCCGGACTGACCTCCCGCGAACTCCTCGCGCTCGCCCTCTCGCTCCGCATCGAGATGGCCGCCGATACCCGCGAACGCGCCAACGAACTCCTCGAACTCCTCCACGGGCTCTCCCTCGGACCGGAAACCATGAGCATCGAGGACATCCGGGGCGCCGTCCAGCTGGCCATGCCCGACATGGGCTCGAACCGCCTCTACAACGCGCTCCACCTCCTCGTCGCCGAACACTTCCTGCACGAACGACGATCCCCCGCCCCCGGGGTCGCCTTCCGGCAGGGACTGTGGCGGCGCGTCCTGCGCGACGCCGTCGAACGCAGCAGCCGCGCCAACGACTGGATCCGGGCATGGGAACGCGTCCTCCAGGCCGGACCCGCCAGCGCCGAGCGACATGCCCTCATCGGCGCACACCTCGTGCGACTCGCCGAACGCGAGTCCGCCTGCAGCCGGTTCGTCCTCGCCGGCGACGCCGCCCTCGCCGACGGAGACCTCCCCCTCGCACAGACCCTGTTCGGCACCGCCGCCAGAATCGCCGCGGCTCTCCCCGAAGCCGGACCCGCAAGGGACCGCAGCCGAGCCGCCCGCGCAGGCCTCGTCCGCGTCGCCCTCGCCGAAGGACGCCTCGACGAAGCGCTGCGGACCCTCGAACGCACCGCCTCCACCGACCCGGCGGGCATGCCCCGCACCGAAGGCGAACTCCATCCCCAGGAGGCTCGCATCCGGGCCGCCGTCTCCTTCGCATCCGGGGACCTCCAGAGCGCACGGCGCGCCCTGCACGAAGGCCTCGAACGAACAGGACGAACACTCCAGGACGAGGAGCGCTGCCTCTGCCTCCTCGAACTCGGCACCGTCGAGTTCATGGCCGGACGACTCCGGCAGGCCGAACGCCTCCTCCACGAAGCCCTCGACTTCCTCGTCGGACGACCGCCGAGCCGCGAACTCCTCGCCTGCAGGACCCGACTGGCACGTACCCTGTGCTGGAGCGGTGACGTCGTCGAAGCCGAGCAGCAGCTCGGCGCGGCGCACCTCCTCGCCCACGAGTGGGGCGAGCGCAGCGCCAGCCCCCGCATCCAGCTCGTCTACGCCGAACTCGCACTCCGCCAGGGTGCCTGGGACAGTGCCGCCACGTTCATCGAGGGCGCACGTCTCCGAAACGCCTTCTGCCACGACCTCCCCACGCGCGCCGAAGTGCTGCTCACCCAGGTGGGCGTCGACCGAACACGCCACCTCCACGACCGCGCCCGCGAAGCCACCGAACGCGTCGAACCCCTGTTCCGGGGTGCCCTCGCCCAACACCCCCTCCGCGCCTGGTTCGACATCGTCCGCCTCGAGAGCCGCCTCCTCGACCCGACCGACACAAGGGCACGCCAGCAGGCCCACGAAGTGCTGGACGCACAGTCCGACGCGACGCTATTCCCCCCGCTGGAAGCCGCCGCAGATCGCCTGCGTGACCTCCTGACCCACCCCCCATACGACCCCTCCGCCCCCCGCCCCGACCCGGACGCGCCAGGATGAACCACCTCCTCCACGCCGACATCGTCTCCGTCGACCAGTTCGACCGCAACGCGCTCACCGGGCTCTTCACCCTCGCCGACCGCTGCCTCCCCATCGCCCGCGGCGAAGCACGCTGCGAAGCCCTCCGCGGACGCGTCCTCGCCAACCTCTTCTTCGAACCCAGCACCCGCACGCGACTCTCCTTCGGCACCGCCTTCCTGCGCCTCGGCGGAGCCCTCGAAACCACAGTCGGCTTGCAGTTCAGCTCCATGGCAAAGGGAGAAACCCTCGAGGACACCATCCGCGTCATCGACGGCTACGCCGACGTGCTCGTCCTCCGGCACCCCGAGGAAGGCTCCGCCCGCCGCGCGGCACGCGTCGCATCCCGACCCGTCGTCAACGCCGGCGACGGCCCGGGCGAACACCCCTCCCAGGCCCTCCTCGACGTCTATACCCTCCAGCGCGAACTCGGCCGCGTCGACGGCCTCCGCGTCGCCCTCGTCGGGGACCTCCGCTACGGACGCACCGTCCACTCCCTCGCCCGACTCCTCACCCGCTTCGACGACGTCAGCCTCGTCCTGTGCGCACCGCCAGGACTCGACATGCCCAGGACCATCACCACAGAACTCTCCCGCGCAGGCGTCCGGTGGCACGCCACCGAATCCCTCCGAGACGCCTTCGAGGACGCCGACGTCGCCTACGTCACCCGCATCCAGGCCGAACGCTTCGAAGACCCCACCGAAGCCGCCCGATACGTCGGAAACTACGTCGTCAACCTCGCCCTCCTCGAAAGCATCGGCCGAACCGACATCACCCTCCTCCACCCCCTGCCCCGACACGGCGACCTCTCCGCCGACCTCGACCACCTCCCCGGCGCCGCCTGGTTCCGACAGTCCCACTACGGTGTGCCCATCCGCATGGCCATGTTCTGCGCACTCTTCGGAGTCGAACCCACACCCGCCTACCCCATCGAGCCACCGACCCCCTCCCCGCAACCCGCACCGTGAGCACCTCCAGGAACCGCCTCCTCGACCACCGGTTCATCATCAACACCGGAAAGGGAGGGGTCGGAAAGACCACCCTCAGCGTCGCCATGGCCATGGCCATGGCCCGGGCCGGCCGACGCGTCCTGCTCTTCCAGTTCAACGTCCACGACCGCGTGGGGCCAATCTTCGGAAAGCCCCCCGTCGGCCCCGAGATCGTCGAACTCGCGCCGCGACTCTTCGCCGTCAATACCACCCCGCCGGACGCCATGAGGGAGTACGTCCTCATGACCCTCCGCGTCCGACTCCTCTACCGCGCCGTCTTCGAGAACCGCACCGTCGCCCGGTTCCTGCGCATGATCCCCGGCCTCCCCGAACTCGTCATGCTCGGCAAGGCCTACTACCACGAAGGAGAAAGCGCCGACGGACGACCCCGATTCGATGCCGTCATCCTCGACGCACCCGCCACCGGCCACGGCATGTTCCTCCTCCAGATCCCCCGCGTGATCAGCGACGCCGTCGCCGATGGACCCATGGTCGGCGAAGCCCACCGAATGGCCGAACTCCTGCGGGATCGGCAACGCACCCGCATCAACCTCATCACCCTCACCGAGGAGATGCCCGTCAACGAGACCCTCGAATACCAGCGCCGCCTCCGAGAGGAACTCGACATCGAACCCGGCGGAATCATCGCCAACAGCGTCTACCCTACACCCTTCAGCGCCACGGAGGTCAGACAGCTCAGGGACCTCCGCGATACGCTGCGAATCAGGACAAACAACAACCACGACTCCGGCGAACGCGACCTCAGCTCCATGCTCGAGGCCGCACTCTTCCGAGACGCCCGTTGCGCGATGCAGAAAGGCTACCTCGACCGCCTCGAGCAGGAGTCGGGTGCCCCCGTCATCCGGATCCACCACCGGTTCGAACCGACCCTCGATGCAGCCGCGCTCGAGTTCATCGCCACCGAATTGTCGTCCGGGGGCAGCACATCATGACCTCGCTCGAACAGATGCTCGCCCGCGCGAACGTACTCGTCTGCGTCGGGTCCGGTGGGGTCGGCAAGACCACCACCAGCGCCGTCCTCGGCATGCACGCCGCGATGAACGGCCGCCGCACCCTCGTCATGACCATCGACCCCGCGAAGCGACTGGCCAACAGCCTCGGCATCCGCGCCCTCGATCACGACGTGCTGCCCATCGATCTCCGCAGCGTCGGAGGCCCTCGGGAGACCCTCAGCGCCACCATGCTCGACATGAAGCGGGCGTTCGACGAAATCGTCGAGCGACAGGCCCCCGATCCGGCCACCCGCGACGCCATCCTGGGCAACCGCTTCTACCGCTTCTTCTCCACGAGCCTCGCCGGAGCGCAGGAACTCTCCGCGTCCGAACGACTGCACGACGTCGTCCGCAGCGGTGAGTTCGATCTCGTCATCCTGGACACCCCCCCCACCAGCAACGCGCTCGACTTCCTCGATGCACCCATGCGCTTCCACGACGCCCTCGACAGCAGCGTCGTCGACTTCATGGCGAACCTCGGCGAACGGGTCGGGCGACGGGGCCTCCTGAGCGGAGGAAGCCAGCTCGTGTTCAGGACCCTCACCCGTTTCACAGGCACCGAACTCTTCACCGAACTCGGAGAGTTCCTTCATCACTTCTCCTCTCTCTTCGAAGGCTTCCGCGAGCGGACCAGGGCCACGGCCGCACTCTTCGCCGAGCCCGAAACCCGATTCGTCATCATCAGCAGCCCCAAGCCCGATACCCTCGGCGAAGCCCGCTACTTCCGCGAGCGCCTCCAACAACTCGGGCTCCACCTCGGAGGAGTCGTCGTGAACCGGGTCCACCAGCCCTTCCACGAGAACCGATTCGCCGAAGCGGCGCCCAACACGCTGGCCGACGCCCTGGACACGCTCGAGGGCGCCGACCTCCTCGGCCGACCGCAGCTCCTTCGCCTCGCACGAAAACTGCTCGCGAACGCACACGAGTTCGACAGACTTGCACTCAGCGAAGCGACCGCAATCGCCGAACTCGCCACCGAATTCGGCGACGGCGTCCCCGTTCTTCCGGTGCCGCTGTTCCCCAGTGACGTCCACTCCATCGAGGGACTGGACCACATGCGAAAGGCAATGGCACAGGGCAGGGTCTCCTCCGGTTCCTGACCGGGAGCATCAGGCGCTCGTGCGGTGTGCCGATCCGTCCCGCCTCCACGGGAACAAAACGGGCGTCGCGGCGTCTTTCCTGTACCGGTGCCCACCCGGGCAGATACACCCGCGGACCCCGAGATGCTCATCGCGACCCTTCGCCCACACCTGCCGACGCTGATCGGCCTCGTCTGCTTCGCGCTGGCGGGGGGATGCGGCGCGCGTCAGGGGGACGAGGGCGCGCAGCAGGCGGCGCAGGGCGTCGAGGTCGAGCGCTTCGCCTTCGAGGGCGCCATCATCGAGGCCCGCCCGACCGGAGATGGCGGGTTCGAGGTGATCGATCACGACGCCGTCACGCTGTTCGAGGAGGCGACCGAAGCCCTCTCCACCGGCGCGTTCGAGGAGGCTCTCGCCGGCTTCGACCGCATTATCGATTACTTCCGCGACGAGGAGATCGTCCGGCTGAGCCTCTACAACGGAGCCGTCGCGCTCGAGATGCTCGAGCGCTGTACGGCGGCGATCGAGCGCTATCGCCTCGTCCGCGAACGCTGGCCCGGGAGCGACGAAGCGGTCGATGCCGCACTGGGGCGTGCCGAGTGCTTCACACAGCTGGCGCGGGAGGAGGAGGCCCTCGCGGAACTGGACGAGCTGCTGGACGGCTTCTCGCTGACCCACGCGGCGCGCGTCGAGGCGGAGCTGCGGCGCGCTCACCTGCTGCTGTCGATGGACAGGCTGGTGGACGCCGAGGCCGGCTACAGGACCGTTCTTCGCCTTCAGTCCGCAGCCGTGGAACGGCGCGATCCCGACCCCGGGGCCGAACCACTGCCCGCTGCCCACCCTCACCTGGCACAGGCTCACTTCGGGCGGGGCAGGGTACTCCACGCCCTCTTCCTCGACGTCCGCTTCAGCATGCCGGAGGACCGGTTCAGGAGAGACCTCGTCGCCAAGGGGGAAATGCTCGATGAAGCGCGGGGAGCCTACATGGGAGCGGTCCGGCTCGGAAATCCCTACTGGTCGCCGGCAGCCGGCTACATGATCGGGAGGCTGTACGAGGACTTCTACCTCGATGTCCTCGCCACCGAGATGCCGGACGACTTCTCCGATCTCGAGGTCCAGTCGTACTTCCGGCAGATGCGGGATCGACTTGCGCCCGCCATCCGGATGGCCAAACAGTTCTATCGACAGACGCTCGTGATGGTCTACCGTATCGGAGGAGAGGCCGTCTGGATCGAGGCCCTCGTCGAGGCCGTCGAGCGGCTCGAACGCTACATTCGCGAGGAGGAAGGGTGGGAGGACGAACACGAACTCATCCGGCAGGGGAGGCACCCGAGGGATGCTCGCCCGCAGCCGGCCGAACCCGAACTCCGCGCTCACGGATACGGGCACGATGAAGAACCTGTCGAACACGTCGCCCGGGCGAGAGGGCTGTCTTCGCACCCGTGAGAAAGGACCGCCGGGATGGCTGGCCATCGCCATGCTGCTCTGCACCATGGCGCTCGCATCGACAGCCTCGGCACAGCAGACCCGGTACACGGTCGCACCGGGAGATACCCTCGGCAGCATCGCGGCCGAGCACGGGGTCCGGATCGCCGATCTTCGGAGATGGAACCGCCTCTCGGGTGACTCCATCCGCGTGGACCAGGTCCTCGTCATTCGCGGGGGATCCGGCGGAAGCGCCCGCGAACGAAGAACCTATGTGGTCCGCTCCGGAGACACCGGCCTGGCCATCGCATCGAGGCTCCGTGTCCGGTTCGCCGACCTGCAGCGCTGGAACCCCCGCGCCAACCTCGACCGAATCCACGTGGGGCAGCGGCTCACCTACTACGTGGCCGCCCAACCGCCCGCGGGTCGGCGAGGGACCCCAAACCGGGGACGGCTCGTCGACGGAGTGCAGCTCGAGAGCGGGAACGGATTCCGGATCCGCGACCCGGCCCGCTCGTGGGGAACGGCCTTCAGCATCGCTCACATCGAGGCCGCCTACGGAAGAACGAGCCTCCGGTTCCCGGACCTCGCGCCGGTCCAGGTCGCGGACATCTCCTTCCAGCGGGGGGGACGCATCGGGGGGCACGCCTCCCACCAGAACGGACTCGACGCCGACATCACCTACTTCGTTCGCGGCGAGGAAGAGTTCAACGGATGGAGGCGCATCCGACCGGACGAACTCGATGTCGAGCGACAGTGGACACTGCTGCAGTCCTGGCTGCTCAATGATGCGGTGGAGTACGTGTTCATCGACTTCGCGCTTCAGCAGCCACTCTACGAGCACGCGCAGGCCCGGGGAGCGTCCGCGGAAGAACTCGAGGAGTGGTTCCAGTACCCGAACCGCGGGCGTCGCTCGGGCGTCATTCGGCACGAACCCGGGCACGCCGACCACCTGCACGTCCGCTTCCGTGAAGCGCCCTCGCCCGGCTACTGAGGGTCCCCATGTCGAACCTCGCACGGAACACGCGAGCGCGGAACATGCTGTTCGTCATGATGACCCTCGTCAGTGCAGCCCATGCCGCCGCGGGCGAGGGGGCAGACGGAGCACCCGGACACCAGGGCACGTGGCGCGACGGACTGGATGCAGACCCCAGGAGCGAGCCGCCACCGCGACCATCGACCATCGAGGAGCTCGAGCGACGCTTCCTGCCCAATCACGAGCCGGTCGGAGACCTCCACTCCGCCCCCATACGCCGGGACGAGCGGGTGGAGTTCACCCGACGAGTCGCATCCGGCGCGTGCTATGCCGCCGTCGCCTTCGCTCCCGAAGCACAGCAGGTCGACATCGACGTCTTCGAGGGTGACCGGCGGATCGCGCAGGACCTGCGTCGCGATCCGTGGCCCGTCGCCACGTTCTGCGCCTCGGGAACGGGCCACGTGACCATCCGCGTCACCGGGGTGCGCGGCTCGGGGCAGGTCCAGTCCCGCCTGCTCGTCGACCCGCAGAGCCGAGCCCACGCACTCGGCCCGGCAGCAGACCCGCTGCACAACCGACTGCTGGCAGTCCAGCGCCGCACCATGCCGCGAAGCACGGGCTCGAGTCCCGTGCTGGAACACCACTTCGACAGCGCTGGCTCCACGACCGTCGTGCTCCCTGTCCCGAGCCGGGGATGCCACGCCGTGGTGGCTGCCGGCGAACCCGGGGCGGACCACCTCACCATGCGGGTTCGGCGCCGTTCGGTACAGAATCTTGGCGAGGATCGGCGCGCGCTCGCCGAGGCCGTCGTCGGCTTCTGCGCAGAGGCCGCCGGATTCATCGAGGTGGACCTCATGCTCCTGCGTGGCAGCGGGGCCGTTCAGGTACAGCTCGTCACGCCGATCGACGAACCACCGGAGTAGTCGTGGTCGTTCCGGGTGAGGCTGCGCCGGTTCAAGAGCCCGAGGGCTTGCAGATCCCGTCGAAGCAGACCGGCGCGCTCGGCTGACAGGCGGCGTCCGTATCGCAGGGACGTGCGCAGGTGCCATCCGGCAGGCAGCTTTGCCCCTCCGCACAGGCTGCGCCTGGGCACGGGGGGAGACACAGTCCGACCGAGGTGCTGTTGCGGAAGGTGTTCCAGTCACACGCCGTCTGCGTCACGCCGAGGCGCACACCGGCACAGTCGGTGCGTTCCCTGCGGCACAGGGGCATGCAGAGGTTTTCCGGTCCAGCCTGGGTGGTGACCGTGAGACAGACTGCACGATCGTTGCACGGCGATCCGGGGTTCTGGCACACGTCGAACAGGGGAACACGCTGGGCGGGCACGCAGACACCGATGGCATCCGTGATCTGCTCGCACAGCTGACCGACACCACATCCGGGCGATCCCCAGAAATCGCACATCAGACGGCATGTTCCGGCCGAGGGCTGAGCGGCAGGGGCGTCGCACCATGCCGTGGCGACGCATTGCTGACTGGAGGCCGTGCTCCCGCGCGTGCACGGCTCGCCCACGGCCACGGAGCCCGCGAACTCACATCGACCCGCGCCCTCTTCCCACTCGAAGCACCGGTTGCCGTCACACTGCGCGGGACCCGACGCGAAGCCGCTGCAGTCGCCGGGAATGCAGAGCTGCAACTCATCCACTCCCGCGCCGGTGATACGCTGACACGAGCTGCCTGTGTCGCAGCGTCCGGTCTCCCAGGCCCCCGCGGTACAACTCGAAGCGCAGATCGGCGTGGAAAAACCCTGCAGCGCCACACAGGTAAAGGCGCCGTCATCCCGTCGGATCGTTCCACTCGGCAGTGAACAGGGGTCTCCCTGAGCCCGACATGTGTCGTCAGGCGTTTCGGTGGGGTCGGGCGTTTCGGAGGGGGCGGGCTGTTCGGTGGAGTCGCCGGAAGCGCTCGTGTCCC
>REDH01000154.1 GCA_007693585.1 Deltaproteobacteria bacterium | reverse complement strand
CCGGGCGAGCCCACCGAGCCGGGCGAGCCCACCGAGCCGGGCGAGCCCACCGAGCCGGGCGAGCCCACCGAACCGGAAGGCTGCCCCGAAGGTTGCGAGCAGGTCTGCGCCCTCTACGGCCACGACGACTTCGTGGTGCGAACGCTCGATGACCGGGAGCTGTGTCTTCCGCTGGATGGTAGCCAGTGCACGGCCTCGACACCGAACGGGCTCGAGGTGGCGCCGTGCGCCGAGGAGAACTCCGCCTGCCTGCTCATCGCGGACGAGGACCGCTTCACCTACCGGTGCATTCCCGAGATCGGAAGCTGCGATGAGAGCGCGGACATCTGCATCGGCGAGGACGAGGACATCGCCCAGTACCTCTGCCTCGAGGGACGCATCGTGGGCGCCTGGTGCCCGGAGCTCGACGCGGCGGATGAGCTGGACGGCATCCTCTGCAGCGCCGGGGACTGCACGACCTCCAGCGGAGGCCGCTGCGGCGGTGTCGTGGAGTGTCCGGCTGGCGAAGCGTGCGCCGGGACCACCGACGACGCCTTCGGCGCGTGCCTCGACGAGGAGCTGGTGGAGCCCGTGGGATACGGGCCGTTCTTGGGCAACTGCGAGGAAGCCATTGGGATCACGGGGATCCCGGGGGCGTTCTGCGAGCACGAGTGCCGGCCCCTGCCGGGGATCGAGGACGAGTTCTTCTGCCCGGACGACGCGAGCGGCGTCGGGGTCGCGGCGTGCGCCATCGGCGACGACGAGACGGGTCGGTCGTGTGCGTTGCTCTGCGCTCCCGGAGTGGCGGGTGGATGCCCTTCGCGCGCCACGTGCCAGCGGGTGCCCGGCCAGGAAGGCGTCGGCATCTGCACGTGGGTCACGGACGAGGACTGATCGACGCTGCAGCGTTCCTGGCTAACGCTTCTGCACCGGTACCGAGCGGGCGCGCCGTGGTGGGCACGGCGCGCCCTTCTTCGTTGTGCGGACCCTGAACGGGGGCCGCACGCGTCGCCGTCCGCGGGAGGCGACGGGGGTGGGCGCGCCGCATGAGCGACGCTTGCCTGCGTTGTGGGCAACCACTACGGGGGGGGTGGACGGAGTCTTCTCGACCTTGCACCGGCCCTGCGGTCGTGCGTGCCGTCGGTCCACTTTTCCTTTGCGCTCTCAGAGCTTCCGATGTTCTCGAACGCCCACATCCCGAGCGCTCAGCTCCCCGTCTGGTGGCGGGAGGAGAACCGGGATCCCCCCATGCGCTGATGGTCCGGCCCGGGGCACGTGGGTGCCCCGGGGGGGTCGATGGGTGCGGCGCGGAGCGCACCACCGGCCCGCCGAGCTGACGACGAGCCGTGCCCTTCGGAGCACGGTCAACGGTGCATGGACGCGGTGGCCACGGGGTCACGGCGCAACGAGAGGATGACCATGAGCGAAGCCATGATGACTGCGGTCGACGTCCCGCAGCTTGACCACGACGACACTCCTGTTCCGGCCGCGAAGAAGCCGCCGGTGGATCCGGCCGTGCTGGCCTATCGCGACCTGAAGGGCGGGGAGTGGTGGCGTCACGTGCCGGCCTACCGGGACGTGGACGAGGCCACCTTCCTGGACCACAAGTGGCAATCGAAGCATTCGGTGACGAGTCTGAAGCGACTGCTCGCGACGATGCAGGACATCGTGAGCGAGGACTTCTACGCGGACGTGGAGCGCGGCTTCATGCTCGCACCGATGTCGGTCCGGGTGTCTCCTTACGTGCTCAGCCTGATCGACTGGGACAATCCATGGGACGATCCGCTTCGGCGGCAGTTCATCCCGGTGGCCTCGACGCTGATGGCGGACCACCCGGAGCTGAACCTCGACTCGCTGCACGAGCAGGCTGACGCGCCCACGCCGGGGCTGACCCACCGGTATCTGGACAAGGCGTTGTTCCTGCCGCTGGACACCTGTCCGGTGTACTGCCGGTTCTGCACCCGTTCGTACGCCATCGGTCTGGACACGGAGCAGGTGGAGAAGGTTGCGCTGCGGCCCAACAAGGATCGCTGGAAGGCCGCGTTCGCCTATGTGGCCTCCCGCCCGGAGATCGAGGACATCGTCATCAGCGGCGGGGACGCCTACAACCTGCGTGCGGACTGGATCCGGGAGATCGGGCACACCCTGCTGTCCATCCCCCACGTGCAGCGCCTGCGGTGGGCCACGAAGGGGCCGGCCATCATGCCGCAGAAGATCCTGACGGACGACGAGTGGCTCGATGCGATCACGGAGGTGGTCGAGCGTGGTCGTTCGATGGGCAAGGAGGTGGTGATCCATACCCACTTCAACACGGCGAACGAGGTCACGGAGCACTCGCTTCGGGCCATGAACCGCCTGATGGAGCGTGGCATTCTGGTTCGCAATCAGGCGGTGCTGCAGCGGGGCGTGAACGACACGCCGGAGACGATGGTGCGCCTCGTGAAGACGCTGTCGTGGATCAACGCGCATCCGTACTATGTGTACATGCACGACCTCGTTCGCGGCGTGGAGGACCTGCGCACCTCTCTGGCCACCGGCCTGCGTCTCGAGAAGATCGTGCGCGGGGTGACGGCGGGGTTCAACACGCCGACCTTCGTCGTGGACGCCCCTGGGGGCGGGGGCAAGCGGGCCATCCACTCCTACGAGCACTACGACCGGGAGACGGGGGTGTCGGTGTACACGGCCCCGTCGGTGAAGCCGGGCAGGCTGTTCTACTACGTGGATCCGCTCCACGCCCTGCCCGAGTCCGGGCAGCAGCGCTGGGCCAACCCGGACGAGCGTCCGCGGATCCTGGAGGAGGCGGCCGAGAAGGCCCGCGCACACATCGCCTGGCTCGAGGACGGCGACTGAGCGGGCTTGCTCACAGCGGTGGGCCATCCCAGGCGGCGGTGCGGACGGCCTCGGGCGGGGGATCATCCACGGCCCACGACGCGCTGACGTTCATGGTGTGCTCGGCGAAGCCGGCGCCGCCGGCGATGTGTCGGGCGAGCCGCGGATAGGCCGCGGCGCCGATCATGGCGGCGTTGTCGGTGCACAGGGATGGCGGCGGGATGCACACCCGCAGGCCCCTTCGCCCGGCGGCGTCCAGGACCATCTCCCGCAGGCGGCGATTGCAGGCCACGCCGCCGCTGACGACGATGTCCTTCACGTTCAGTCGGCGGGCCACGCGGAGGGTCTTCTTCACGAGCACCTCGCAGGCGGCTTCCTGGAAGGAGGCGGCGAGGTCATGCAGGTCCTGTCCGGTGGGTCGGCCGTGCTCGCGGAGGTGATAGAGGACGTAGGTCTTGAGGCCCGAGAAGCTGAAATGGTCGCCGCCCTTGTGGAGCATGGGCCGGGGCATGTCGATGGCCGCGGGGTTCCCATCGCGGGCGAGCTTGTCGATGATGGCGCCGCCGGGGTAGCCGAGGCCGAGCTCCTTGCTGACCTTGTCCCAGCACTCGCCGGCGGCGTCGTCGAGGGTGCGGCCCACCTCCGTGTAGACCCCGGGGTGCTCGGCGTGGACGATGCTGGTGTGGCCGCCGCTGACGAGGAGGGCGACGCAGGGGAAGGTGAGGGGGGCGAACCCGGGGGTGGTGCCGAGGGCGGCGGCGCGGAGGTGTCCCTCGAGGTGGTTGATGCCGACGAGGGGGATGTCGAGGCTGAAGGCGATGGCCTTGGCGTACTCGCTGCCCACGAGGAGCGCGCCGGTGAGGCCGGGCCCGGCGGT
Source organism: Deltaproteobacteria bacterium (assembly GCA_007693585.1). Classification (GTDB taxonomy): domain Bacteria; phylum Myxococcota_A; class Bradymonadia; order REDH01; family REDH01; genus REDH01. Next base: position 674 of record REDH01000154.1, on the reverse strand, counting down.
CACGGCCACGCCCCGGAGGTCCTGGAAGGCGGCGCCGGCTTGCTGGAGGGCGTCGGCGACGACGGTGTCGATGGCGAGGATGTGGTTTCGGCTGGCGAGCTCGGGGACGACGCCCCCGTACTGTCGGTGGATGTCGACCTGGGAGTGGACGACGGAGCTGCGGAGGCTGTCGGGGCCGTCGAGGACGGCGGCGGCGGTCTCGTCGCAGCTCGATTCGATGGCGAGGATGAGGGGCGGCGTGCCGGGGTCGCTCGCGGGGGCCGTCACTGGAGGCCCTCCAGCACGGCGCGGATCTCGTCGGCGCGGCGGCCTTCGGGGGTGAGCTCGAGGTAGCGCCGGTAGGCAGCGGCGGCGCCGGATCGGTCGCCGGCGTCCTGTCGGGCGCCGCCGAGGGCGAGCCAGGCGCGGGCGCTGCGGCTGTTGAGGCGGACGGCGCGGTCGAGGAGCCCGATGGCGCGGCGCACATCGTCGGTGGCGAAGGCGGCCTCACCGAGGAGGGTGAGGGCGTGGGCGTTGCGGGAGTCGAGGCGCACAGCCTCCTCGCAGCGGTCGAGGGCGTCGGACCAGCGCCGGGCGCGGGAGGCGCTCTCGCACTGGTCGAGGGCGCGTCTGGCTTCGGCGGCGCGCAGGTCGTCGGGGGAGGGTGCGGCGGGTGATGGAGTTCGCGGGGTGGG
>REDH01000100.1 GCA_007693585.1 Deltaproteobacteria bacterium | reverse complement strand
GGGGCGCTCGCCCCCACCATCGCCGCAGCCACCGCCACCGCGAGCACGAGCCCCGCCGCCCCCCCCGCGCCGCCGCCGCCGCCCGTCCCGCCACGCGAACCCTTCCCCGCAGACTCCGCATCCGGAGCCTCCGCGGGCGCCTCGCCCTCCCCGGCCTCCGACACGACTCCCGCATCCGGCTTCGGGTCCTCCGCCGGCCCATCGCCCTCCCCGGCCTCGGAGACGACTCCGGACTCCCGGCCCGCCTCGCTCCCTCGATCGCGCTCCGACGCATCGGGCGCCTCGCCCGCGGACGCTTCGGACACGTCGACCACGGGCGCCGTCGAGGCCACGTCCCCGGCCGGCCCATCGCCCTCGTGCCCGGTGCGCGCGTCGGTTCCCGCCGCACCATCGCCCGCTGCCACGGACGGGCCGCCCCTCTTCTCGGCGGCGCTGGTGTCGGGTGCGCCGGACGGATCCGGGGGGGAGTCATCGTCCCGGGGACCGGGCGCGGGTTGCCGTCCGCGGAGGACCAGAACCAGCAGCGCGAGCAGACCGAACACGGTGAAGAGCCGGAGCAGGCTGACCGCCCACGGGGGGAACAGGACGAGACGGAGTTCCTGCTCGCTGGACACGGGGCCGCTCCAGCGCAGGGGATGGGCCTCCCAGTGCCAGGTGGGCACACCCGGGCCCGTCTGGACGATGGCGCTCGGGTCGACGAACGTCGAGCGCGCGCGGCCCTCGGCGCGGGCGCCCGACGGGGCGGAGCGAGCGCGCAGGGACTCGGCGTAGGGCTCGGCGTCCTCGGCGAGGGCCGACTCGGGGGCCTGCGCAGCGTCCATGGCGACGGGAAGACTGAAGCGGGCGTGGTGTGCGGTGCGTGCGATGCCATCGGGACCGGCGCCGCCGTGCGCGAGCTGGGGGAAGAGCGCCATGCGGGACTCCTCCCAGACGAAGGAGACGGCGGCGACGGCGAGGAGCAGGAGTGCGCCGCGGCGCACGTATTCCGCGATGCGGGCGCCGCGGCGCTGGTGGAGCGCCGTGGCGAGAGCCGTGCAGGCGACCACGAGGAGCCAGAGGAGCCGGGGCAGGTGCGGGGTCTGCCAGGCGATGCCGAGGACGAGGAGGGCGAGCAGCGCGGTGGGGGTGCCGCGGACGGCGCGCAGGCCGAGGACGATGAGCAGGAGGAGGAAGAGGTCGAGGAGGCCCCAGGCGTGGAGCCAGGCGGTGCCGGCGTCGTCGGCGCCGCCGGCGGAGACGAGGAGCCAGCCGGGAGGCAGATGGAGGGTGGCCTGGAGGCTCTGGACGTCGACGTTCCAGCCGACGGCGGGGAGCCGGGTGGGGCTGGGGTGGAGGAGGTCTGCGGTGGCGCCGAAGCGGTCGCCGCGCACCTCGAACCCGGGGTTTCCGGCCGCGTCGAGGCGGGTGATGAGGACATCGGTGTCGCCGAGGGCGGCGCGGCCGAGCATGCTCGGTGCGGCGGCCTCGAGGCGCCGGGAGCGCGTGCGCTCTCCGCTGAGTGTATCGCGGATGATGAGGGCGGTGCCGTCCTGGGTGAGGCGGAGCTCGCGATGGACGGTGATCTGTTCGGCGGGGGGGGCGGCCGCGCCGCGGGTGAGGACGGCGAGCTCGAGGGGGTGTTCCGGGGTGAGCTGGAAGGCCGGGAGGGCGTGCCAGTCGGCGGGCAGGGAGGTCTGCCGGGGGTCGACGCCGGGGGCGCCGCGGGCTTCGATGGCGCGGCGGCCGGGGCGGGAGTCGAGGGACCAGGTCTCGACGGCGGGCCACGGTTCCGGGGCGGAGACGGGGTCGAAGCGGGCGAGGTCGTCGGTGGTGCGGGCGTGGAGGGTGAGGGTCCAGTCGCCGGGCCGGAGCTGGACGCGCAGGTGCCCGTCGCCGTCGAGGCGGGCGGGGATGGGGGCGTCGAGGGCGGTGGGCGTGAACGCGGGGGGGAGCACGCGGCCGAGGTCGAGTTCGCGGGGGTCGCCGGAGACGCGGAGGCGGAGGCGGGTCTCGAGGCGAATGGGGATGTCGTCGACGAGGAGGCGGTGGACCTCGAGGGAGACGGTGGCCTGGCGCTCGGTGGGATCGGCGGGGAGGTCGCGCTCGTGCTCGCGGAGGCGGGTGGTGCCGTCGCTCTCGCGCGGCGGGTGGGTGGGCGGGGCACCGTCGCGGGAGACGCGGACGAGGGCGATGGCCGGGGGCACGGCGAGGGTATCGGGGGCGCGCGACCAGGCGAAGCGCCCGGTGACGCGGTGGCGGCCGGCGGGGAGGTCCAGGGCGGGACGCGACTGGGCGGTGTGCACGAGGGCGGTGGCGCCGTCCACGCGGACGTCGCGCGGCCAGTGGCGCAGGTCGCCCGGCAGGGGGACGGTGGTGCGGGCGTCGGTGCGGAGATCGAGGGTGAAGGTGGCGCCGTCGTCGTCGAGGGCGAGGGCGAGGACCCCGGGCCAGTCGCAGGTGCGCGCGCCGGAGACCCAGGGGCACGGCAGCCCGGGAACGTCACGGGTCACCCAGGGGATCCAGGCGCGGAGCGCGTCCGGGGCGGTGTCCACGGCGCGGGGCGCGGCCTGCCCGTGGGCCTGGGTCGGCGGGAGGAGGAGGAGCAGCAGCAGCAGCCCGAGCAGCCCCACGAGGGTGGCGAGGGTGACGAGCGGAGAGCGGGGCATGCGGAGGCCTCGAGCGGGAGTGGAGGATCGTTCCGTGGGTCGTGGAGGGTGTACAGCGCACTTGTGCATCGCTCGTCAATGGCCGATTGCGCATCGGGGTGCCGCACGCCGCCGTTCCGCCGGTCGGGGGCCTCACCTCGCGGGCACCGCCCGCCGGTGAGCCGCTCTCCCGGACGGCCCGTGCGCGGGCCGGTGAGCCGCCCGTTCCTGCCCCTCCTCCCCGGAAGTCCCCATGCGCGAGTTCGTGGTCCGGCTGCTGCTGGTGACGCCCCTGGTGCTGTGGGGCGCCCTGGTGATCAGCCTCGCGGGTGCCCCCGGGGGAAGCGTCCCTCCCTGGCGGGTGGTGCTCGCGGTGCTGTGGAGCGCCGGACTGCTCGTGGCGCTGTGGCGGCTGCGCCGGCCGCAGGCCGCGGGGGCCTGCGCGCTGCTGTGGCTGCCAGTCCTCGCGTTCTTCCTGCTGCTGCGCCCCTCGAACGACCGCGACTGGGAGCTGCACGCCACGCGCACGCCACACGCCACGATCCACGAGGACACGGTCGTGATCCACGACCTCCGCAGCTTCCGGTGGCAGCCCGACGGGACCTACGAGCCCCGGTGGCGGGACAAGGAGGTGCGCCTCGACGAGCTCGAGGAGAGCGCCTTCGTGCTCACGCGATTCGGCGGGCTCGAGGCGGTGGCCCACGTGATGGCGAGCTTCCGGTTCACCGGGGATCGCTTCGTGGTGCTGTCCGTGGAGATCCGCCGGGAGCGCGGCGAGAGCTATCACCCGCTGGGCGGGGCGTTCCGCCAGTACGAGCTGTTCTACGTGGCCGCGGACGAGCGGGACGCCATCGGGCTCCGCACGTTCGTCCATGGCGACCCCACGTGGGTGATCCCCATGCGGGCGGGCCCGGAGGCCAACCGGGCATTCTTCCTGGACATGGTGCGGCGGATGAACGCGCTGCACGAGCGCCCCGTCTGGTACAACACCGTCGTCCGCTCCTGCGCCTCGGAGCTGGCCCGCCACTACGAGGCCGTCAACGACCTCCGCCTCGGCCTCGACCGCCGGGTCTTCCTGCCGGGCTTCAGCGACGAGCTGCTCGAGGAGCTCGATCTGCTCCCGGAGGGGGTCGACCGGGAGACGGCCCGGGCGCTGTTCCAGGTGAACGAGCGGGCAATCGCCCATGGGGATCGCCCGGGGTTCTCGCGCGCCATCCGCGGCGAGGCGCCCGCACCGGACGAGCCTCCCCGATGATGCGGTGTCCCGCACCCGCCCCTCCTGCTCCCGCGACCCGAGGCCCGACGTGACCCCGACCGTTCCATCCTCCCCCGCGGCGGTCCTGGCGCTGCTCGCGAGCGGGACATTCTTCCTGACGGGGCTCCTGACCGGGGTCTGGAAATACGCGCACATGGCGCGCTCGGCGGAGGCGACCAGCCCGGCGTACGTGGACATCGCGCACCGGGCGTCGCTGATGTACGCCTTCGCATGCCTCGTCCTCCTGCACTTCGTGGCGCTCTCGCCATGGCCCGACGGCTGGACCCTCGCCTTCGCCGCAGGCCCGATCCTCTTCTTCGCACTCGCCGTGGGCACCTACATCGTCCACGGGATTCTCGACGACACCGACAACCAGCTTCGCTCCCCCCACCGACTGGGCCGGAGCACGCTGCCCCCCGCGCTGATCCACGGGTTCATGTGGGCGCTGATCGCCGCGGAGATCGGGGGGTTCCTCGCGCTGTTCGCCGGCGCACTGATCACGCTCCTGGGCGGCTGAGCGCGCCGGGCCGCACGAAGCGGGAGCCTGCGGAGCGCCTCAGAGCCCCGCCACCAGGGCCTTGAGGAGCGACACCGTCCCCGGCTCGACGCAGTAGCACGTCCGGGGCCCGTCCACCTCGCCGCGCACCAGCCCCGCCTCCTTGAGCTGCTTGAGATGCTGCGAGATCGTGGACTGGGCCAGCGGCAGCTCGTCCACGAGGTCTCCCACGATGCAGCCCTCCCGACGCACGAGCAGCCGCAGGATGGCCACCCGCGCCGGGTGGGCGATGGCCTTGGCGAGGCGCGCGAGGTGGGCGTCGGCCTCGGCCTCGTCCGCAGGCACCGGCGGCGTGGGCTCGGCCGGCGGGCAGCATGCGGGATTCCTGTTCATGTCGGCGGTCTCCGGAAGCGCCTGCGGACGTCCATCGTGGAATTGCGATGAGGGACGTTCACCGTCAAGCCCGAATGGCTCGCAGGGAAGGTCAAGCTCCTCCAGGAGCCAGAGAACTCGCGAAGAGCAGGACTGGTGGGCATGAAGGAGCTGCACGGCGATGGCCGTTCAGCCGGCTGCGGGGCCCCCCGCCCACAGCGCCTCCCAGAACGCGAGCTCGTGCCGGGCGCCGGCGTGGTACGTCTCCTCCACCCGTCCGTCCGAGGAGCCGTGCCCGTCCAGCTCCGCCTCCATCCAGGCCACCGCCTCGCGAAAGACGGGATCGTCGTACGTGCGGATCCAGTCGGCGTACCGGGCGTCGGCGGGCGCAGGCTGCGCGGCGAGGGCCCGGGCGATCTCCACGTACCCCACGCCGCAGGGAACGACGGCGGCCACGAGCAGCGGATAGGACGAGGCGCTCTCGGCGAGAAAACGCCCGTAGGCTCGTGTCGCCTCGTACGGTGCCGTGGCGTCGAGGGCCTCGGCGGACAACCCGAAGCGAGCGGCGAAGGCGCGATGCAGGTCGAGCTCGTGATCGACGGTGAGGGCACGGAGCTCGCTCCAGCGGGCTCGGGCCTCGGCGGTGGGCGCGATCCGGGCGGCGCGGCCGAGCACCTCGACGTAGCGCTGCAGGTAGAGCCAGTCCTGGCACACCCAGCGCGCGAAGACCTCGGGTGCCAGGGTCCCCGCGCCGATGCCGTGCACGAAGGGGTGACGCAGGCAGGCCTCGCGCAGCGGCGCCGCCTCGGCCCGCAGTCGTGCCGCGGGCCCCACCGACGCGGGAGCGTCGGTCACGCCCGCCTCGCGAGCACCGCCACGTAGTCCCCCGCATCATGGCCGTCCCGGGGCTCCTCCACCCCGTCCGGAGCGAAGACCGGGTGCCGGGTGAGCGTCTGCGCCGTCCGCTCCACCGTGAACCCCGCCGCCTCCAGCGCCGCCACGCGCTCGGCGGTCGTGTGCCAGGTCGCCGCCTTCACGAACGGGATCGGATACGCCGCCGCGGGCTTCACCCCCGCAAAGACCGGATGGTCCCAGGTGCCGAGCGCGTTCGCGAGGCAGTAGAGCACACCGTACCCGCTCTCGCGCGGCACATCGACCACCAGCACGTGCCCGCCCGGACGCAGCGCCGCATGCGCACGGCGGAACACGCCCTCCAGATCCTTCACGTAGGACGTCGAACCGTTGAACATGATCAGGTCATGCACGCCCTCCCCCAGCGGGGCCTCCTCCGCCGTCCCGATCACCACCTCCATCCCACGCTCGCGGGCGATCGCCGCCATGCCCTCCGCCGGCTCGATGCCGTGGGTCACCACGATCCCGTGGTCGCGACGCAGGATCGCCTCGAAGAGACCGGTGCCACAGCCGACCGACAGCACGCTCCCCGACACGCCCGCCGGCCAGGCGTGCACAAGCAGGCGCACCTCGCTCTCGAGCAGGTCCCGGTTCTCCCCGAACCAGGCGTCGTAGTCGTTGGCGAACAGATCGAAGGCGGCAGGCTCGGTCATGGCGATGTCTCCTGGATGGGCGCGGGGCGCGGGGCGCGGGGCGCGGGGCGCGGGGCGAACCGGGCGCGCCTGTCCCCGCAGAGTAGGGCTCCGGCCGAGGTCTAGCCACGCGGGTAGCGGTGTGCCAGCCTGCCGTTGCTCGGCCGGACCGAGAAACGGGTTGAAAACATCGCTCATCGTCGATACGCGATGAATCCGCCCGGCTCGCCGGCCGTCCCCGATCGCGTGATTCCCCTCCCTTCCCGGACAGTGGCTCCTCCATGGGCATCTTCGAGCGTTTCCTCTCCGTCTGGATCGCCCTCGCCATCCTGGGCGGCATCCTCCTCGGCACTCTCTTCCCCGGCCTCGTCGAGACCATCGACGGTCTCGAGCTCCACGGGGTGAACCTGGTCGTCGCCGTCCTCATCTGGGCGATGATCTACCCGATGATGCTCAAGGTCGACCCCGGCTGCCTCGCCGACGTCGGGCGCAAGCCGAAGGGCCTCGTCCTGACCCTGGTCGTCAACTGGCTCATCAAGCCGTTCACCATGGCGGCGCTCGGCGTGCTCTTCTTCCGCGTCTTCTTCGCGGACCTCGTCTCGCCGGAGGACGCCAACCAGTACATCGCCGGGATGATCCTGCTCGGCGTGGCCCCGTGCACCGCGATGGTCTTCGTCTGGAGCCATCTGGCGCGCGGCGACGCCAACTACACGCTGGTTCAGGTCTCGGTGAACGACCTGATCCTCATCTTCGCCTTCGCGCCCATCGCGGCGCTTCTGCTCGGCATCACCGACCTCGTCGTGCCGTGGCCGGTGCTCGTCGCCTCCGTCGTCATCTTCGTCGTGGTGCCTCTCGTCGCGGGACTGCTGACCCGCAGCCGCCTGGTGCGAAAGGGCGGGCCGGAGGCGGTCGACGCCTTCGCCGTGCGCACGAAGCCCTGGTCCATGATCGGCCTCATTCTCACGGTGGTCCTGCTCTTCGGTCTGCAGGCCGAGTCCATCCTCGCCAACCCCCTGCCCGTTCTCCTCATCGCCATCCCCCTGCTCATCCAGAGCTACGGGATCTTCGCCCTCACCTACGGCGCAGCGCGGGCCCTCAAGCTGCGGCACGAGGTCGCCGCCCCGGCCGGGTTCATCGGTACCTCGAACTTCTTCGAGCTCGCCGTGGCGGTCGCCATCAGCCTCTTCGGCATGAGCTCCGGCGCCGCTCTCGCCACGGTCGTCGGCGTGCTGATCGAGGTGCCCGTCATGCTCTCCCTCGTGGCCTTCGCCAACCGCACCCGCCACTGGTTCCCGAGCGGCTCGGACAACGGCGCCTCACCCGACCCTGCCCCGCCCGCCCCGGAGACCGCATGACGCCCGCCGGCATCCTCTTTCTCTGCGTCGCCAACTCCGCCCGCTCCCAGATGGCCGAGGGGCTCGCGCGACATCTCTTTCCCGGGGACATCCGCGTGCAGTCCGCCGGTTCCGCCCCGACCCGCTTGAATCCGCTGGCTGTCGAGGCGCTCGACGAGCTTGGGATCGACATCCGCGGGCAGCGTTCCGACTCCGTCGACGACATCGATCCGGACACGGTCGACCTCGTCATCACCCTGTGCGCCGAGGAGGTCTGTCCGGTCTTCCTCGGCACGGCGACCCGGCTGCACTGGCCGCTGCCCGACCCGGACCGCAAGCACGAGGACCTCACCCACGCCGAGCGCCTCGCGCACTTTCGCACGGCCCGCGACGAGATCCACCGGCGGCTCGAGGCGCTCCGCGCGCACCTCGACGCCGGGGGTGATCCGGCCACGTTGCCTCCGACGGACTGATCCGGCCCGCACCGACGGCTGCGGTCGCAAGCACCCGTGGAACCGCAGCTGCTCCCCCAGGTCATCGTTCACCACACCGTCGCCACAGACGCCTGCGGCCGCAGGCGCCCGTGGCACCGCAGCCCCGTCCCCCTCGGGAGATCAAGCCATGAGCCACCATGACGGAAACCCGCCCCCGCTGCTCGTTCCACAGGCGCCTTCCCTCGCGCCCCGAACGGACCCCCCGCGCATCCTCTTCCTGTACGGCTCGCTTCGCGAGCGCTCCTTCAGTCGTTTTCTCGCCGAGGAAGCCGCGGGGATCATGGAGGGGCTCGGCGCCGAGGTGGAGTTCTTTCACCCGCACGACCTCCCCATCAAGGGGCCTGCCCACGAGGACCACCCGGAGGTCCAGCGGCTCCGGGAGCTCTCCCTGTGGTCCGAGGGTCAGGTCTGGTCCAGCCCCGAGATGCACGGGAACATCACCGGCGTGTTCAAGAATCAGATCGACTGGATTCCCCTCGCGGTCGGCTCCGTGCGCCCCACCCAGGGGCGCACCCTGGCGGTGATGCAGGTGTGCGGCGGCTCCCAGTCCTTCAACGCCGTCAACAACCTGCGCATCCTCGGCCGCTGGATGCGCATGATCACGATTCCCAACCAGTCGTCCGTGCCCAAGGCCTGGCAGGAGTTCGATGACGCCGGGCGCATGCGGGACTCCCCGCTGCGCGACCGGGTGGTGGACGTGATGGAGGAGCTCTACAAGTTCACGATGCTCACCCGCGACCTGCGCGACTACCTCGTCGACCGCTACAGCGAGCGGCGCGAGGCCGCCGCGCGGGCGGCCCCGCTGGACCCGGGCAAGCTGTAGGCGGCGCGCTCGGGCCCCCGGGGACGGTTCCGGCCACTCCGATGCCGGTTGACCAGCCACGGGGGGCGTGCCACGGTGGCCGCGACAATCCCCGCAGCCTCGAAGCACTCCCGCGAGCCCGCCATGAGCACCCCCGACACCCGACGGCCGCCCGGGCCTGCCTCGCGCCTTGCCACGACGCTCGCCATTCTCCGACGGCCGCATCAGTGGTACCGGGAGAAGCAGGAACGGTGGGGCGATACCTTCACCCTGAAGTCGGCCAACGGGGACGTGCTCGTCACCGGGGACCCGGAGCTGGTCCGCTGCATCTTCGCCCTGTCCGAGGAGCAGGCCACGTCCTTCGCGACCGAGGCCGCCGTGCCGGTACTCGGCGAGCACAGCGTGCTGACCACCACCGGCGAGCCCCACCGGCGGAGCCGACGCCTGATCATGCCCGCCTTCTCCGGCGACCGCCTGCGCGCCCTCGGATCGCGCATGCGCGCCATCACCCTCGAACAGGCGGAGCACTGGCCGCAGCGGGGGGCCTTCCCGGTGCACGAGGGGCTGCTCGACATCTCGTTGCAGATCATCGTCGAGACCGTGTTCGGGGCGCGCACCGCCGACGAGATCCGGCGGGCTTCCGATCACACCGCACGCGCCACCCATGCGCTGCACCCGACCCTCCTCTTCAGTCCGCTCCTGCAGTTCGGGCTCCTCGGGCTCTCGCCATGGGACCGCTTCCGCAAGGCACGGGAAGGGTTCCACGACGTCCTGCGCGAGATCGTGGCCGAACGCAGGGCGGGGGAGCGGGGGGACGACGTGCTCTCCACGCTGCTCGACGCCCGTGACGATGAGGGCAACCCCATGGCGGACGAGGAGCTTCTGCAGCAGCTCCTCGCGCTGCTCGTGGCCGGCCACGAGACCACGTCCATCGCCATGACCTGGGCCATCCACTGGCTTCAGCGATCCCCGGAAGCCCTCGGGCGGCTGCACGAGGAGCTCGCCGCGATCGAGGACGTGGCGACCCACGACATGGCCACCCTGCCCTGGCTCGGTGCCGTGTGCCGCGAGACCCTCCGCCTGTGGCCCATCGTCCCGGACGTCCTGCGCACCCTCAAGGTGCCCTGCGACATCGGGCCCTGGCATCTGCCCGCCGGACACGGCGTGGCCGCCGTCCCGGCGCTCACCCACTACCGGCCCGAACTCTATCCCGAACCGGACGCCTTCCGGCCCGAACGGTTCCTCGACGCACATCCCAGACCCTGGGAGTGGTTTCCCTTCGGAGGCGGTATCCGCCGCTGCGTGGGAGCCAGCTTCGCCACCTTCGAGATGGCACAGGTGCTCGGCGTGCTCTTCGCCACGCTCGACTTCTCCCTCGTCGACTCCGGAGAGGTCCTCCCGGTGCGACGCAACATCACCCTCGCTCCGCGGGGAGGTGTCCCCGTGACCTGCCAGCTGCGCGCGCGACCCCGCTGACCCGTCGGCGCGCGGGAACACGCGCATCCCGCCGTTGCCCCTTGTTTCCGACCCTCCGGTCGGTTACCCTGCGACCGGGGAAGGCAACCTCGGAACAGGCGGACGCGATGTTGACGTTGCGTGAGCACAGCCGACGTTGCCGCGGCGCATCCGTCCCAGCAGAGCTTCAACACGGGCTTATCCTACGCGTCGGACTCGTCCTGCGCCACCATGCGGTAGCCGATTCCGGGCAGGGTCTGTATCCAACGGGGCTGGGCCGGATCATCACCGAGCTTTGCCCTCAGGTTGGCCATGCAGACCCGAACGTAGTGGTTCCTGCCGACGGCCCCCGCCCCCCAGACATGCATCAGCAAGTGACGGTGCGTGAGCGCCTTTCCCGCATGGCGAGCCAGCTCGAACAGCAGTCTAAACTCCAGCGGTGTCAGCTGCACCGGGCGTCCATCCACGCAAACGTTTCGTGCATCGTGGTCGATCCGAAGTCCGTCGAAGACCTGTACGGCATGCGTGACTCCGGTGGCCGTGGTGGCCCGCAGTCCTACCCGGATCCTGGCGAGAAGTTCCGCGGAACCGAACGGTTTCGTCAGGTAGTCGTTTGCTCCCTCGTCCAGGGCCAGTACCTTTTCGTGCTCCAACGTCCGCGCCGAGAGCACGAGCACGTAGGCGCTCAGCCACGATCTCAGGCGGCGAAGCAACTCCATGCCGTCCTCGTCGGGCAGCCCGAGGTCGAGAATCAAGAGGTCGGGAGGCGTTTCGGATGCCCGAATCCGGGCCTCTGCAGCTGTCTGCGCCGTGATGACCCGATACCCTTTCGAGGCGAGCAGCGCGCTGAGAAGTCGGCGGATAGGCGCTTCATCCTCCACGATGAGAATGATGGGCTGAGTACGTTCGGCATTGCTCATTGCTGTCTCTCGGCCGCTGTGGCGACATCCATATCCGACTCCATGTCGAGCCCATCCTGAGCGAGCACTTCCGTCGGCAGAAGCAACTGGACGCACGCCCCTGGCATCGTTCGGTCCGGATCGCCGGGTTCGACAAGAACAGCGTCGCCGCCGTGCGCCTGCGCGACGGCCCTGCAGATGGCCAGCCCCATGCCGCTTCCTCGCCGAGCTCTGCCCCAGCTGCCCTGAAAGAACCGCTCGAAGACCGCTTCCCGCTCCTGCTCGGGTATGCCGCGTCCGCTGTCTTCGACGGTCAGCAACCAGCACCCCTGCTTGATCCGTGAGACGACGCGAACGCGCGTCTCGCCTCCGCCGTGGCGCATCGCATTGTCGAGGAGATTGGTCAGCGCGAGTTCCACCAGCAACGCGTCGACCGCGAGGAGTGGTCGTTCTTCACTGAGGTTCACCGTGACCCGTGATCGGTCAAGCGCCTGACCGAGGCGATCGAGCGCCGCGAGTACGATCTCCTCCTCGATGTACCACTGCGTTCGGTCCGCTTCCGGCCGCCCGGAGAGCCGAGTCAGCGCGAGCAGATTGTCAAGCGTCCGTTCGAGCCGGAGAGCCTCAACCTCGATCGATTCGAGGAACTCCTCCACGGTCTCTGCGGAGTGTGCGGAACGACTCTCACGAAGCCACGAAGCGGCTCCAACGATGGTACCGAGGGGTGTGCGCAAGTCATGCGAGACCGAACTGAGCAAGTCGGAGCGCAGACGCTCCGATGCTGCCAGCAGCCTTCGCTCCTCCGCAATCCGAGAGAGGTGAAGCCGCTCCAGGGTTACCCCGAGAAGACGCGAGACCGAACCCACGAACAGCAGCGTTCGAACATCCTCTAGCCGTGGACTGTCCGCTGCATCCAGGCCAAACCACCCGAAGTGCGTCCCCGGAGTACGTACCGGAACGACCAGACGGGGACTCTCGGCATGTGTCCGCGTGCCCGTGCCGACGGCCTCATCGGTACTGGCCGGCTCGGCGAGCAGTACCCTCCACGGGCCGTCCGGGACCTCGCTTTCGGACGTCCAGCACTCCACCCTCGCGTCGAGGCTCTGCTCGAGTGCATGCTTGCAGATCGACCACGCATTCGCCGCGTCCGCGGTGGCCGCGAGCTCGGTCCCGATGGCATGAAGGCGGCTGAGCTGTCCCTCCCGCTCGAGAATGGCTCTCTCCTGCTCCGGAATGCGGGCCTGCAGTCGAGAAATCAGGGCACCGATGAGTGCGATGAGGGCCGGTGCCACGACAAGGTACACGAGCGGGGCCGTCTGTGGACTTGCGCCCAGCGCCACGTGCAACGCGGGCACGAAACCAAGCACAAGGCCAAAAAGTGTGGCCGGCGCTGGCCGAAGCGTACGCCCTAGCCCGATGGTGCAGATGGCCGCCGTCAGCAGGGACAGAGAGGGGGGCACGACCCGGGCGAGCACCGTCAGCAGTCCGACGCCGAGCAGAAGCAGGGCCATGTCACGCGTCTGCACGCCACGTCCAGCATGCCTGAGGCCCGCGTGATGTCGCATCTCCGGGGGATGGGGATCACCCACCAGCAGTACCGGCGTAGTGCGGCTTCGCCTGATGAACCGGTCGGCGATGCTCCGCGCGGGCCACGGGTATGTCCCGTGAAGGGGTTTGCCCAGTACCACCAGCGATACCCCCTCTGACCGCGAGAGGTTCAGGAGACCTTCGACGGTGTCCGCAGCCGACAGCTCGATGACCCTTGCCCCCATCAACTGCGCCTGCCGAAGGTGGCGCAGTGCCTGATCCTGTCGACCGGCGTCACCGGCGGTTCGAACATGCACCGCCACGAGGTCTACGCCGAGCCGAGACGCCTGCACAAACCCCTGCTCGATGAGGAACTCCGCCGTCGGACTGCTCCCAACGCACACCAGGACGGGCCCCATGCGAACCGGCTCAGTGAAGCTTTTCCGTGAAGCCATAGGTCCACTGCAGGAATCTGTTGTCCATCACGCCAACCTGGCCCACCGCAGGGTACACGAGCAGAAACGAATGCGCACCGACCTCCTCCAGTCGCCTCGGAATGGCGTGGATATCCTTCTGCCAGGCCACGGTGTGCTCACGGCCGCCGATGAAGACGGGCAGGTCCGCCGCCTTGACGATCCCCAGAAGCGCGATCGACAGATGCACGTCGTCCGGAAGCACCCGCAGGGAGCTCTCCGCCGGCAGCGGAAGGTCGTGAAGCCAGGTTCGAGCCTGCGATTCATCCGCCCCCACAACCACCAGATGGATGGGTGCGCGGCAGGAATTCGCCAAATGACGAACCGATGTCATCACCTCACGTACCCCGGAAAGAAGCCGTGCGGAGTAGTGAACGACGAGGACGATGCGTTCGAAGGAGCGAAGAGATTCCTTCAGACAGGCCACATGGACCTCTGCCGTGGACTGCTCAATCACGCTGTCGAGGATTCGACCCAGCCGCATCGCACCTGCCGGCAGGCTCGCATCCCAGCCCATGATGATGAGCGACGACCTCGCCTCGATGGATGCACGGAGGATCCCGCGCGACGCGTCCATGTCAACACGCGTCAGTGCTCGGACCGGAACGGCAGATGCCGCGGCAACTTTCCTCGCGGAAGCCAGCATCCTTTCGGACTCCGCGATCGCAGCAGACAAACGGTGTGGCGGCTCGCGCACCACGAAAAGCGGCTGCAACGGCTCGTCATGCCCCTGACCTCGGAGTGCCAGTGCCAGTTCAAGCAACTGATCCGCCGTAGCCGGATTGGCCATCGGTACGAGAACACGACGCGGCACCTCGCCCGACTCCTGCTCGGCACTTCCGTCCTCGACCATCGCCCGTCCCGCTCGCTCGACCAGCAGCGGACTGAGTACACAAGTTGCGAGGATAAGCAGCACCACCGCGTTGAGCACTTCCTCACCAATCAAGCCGACCTCGAAGCCAACCAACGTCGCCGCAAGGGTTGCCGCCGCCTGGGTTATGGTGAGACCCACCACCATCGTGCACTCCGCACGACTCTGACCAAAGAACCGACTCGCCAGAAACGCCGCCGCCCACTTCGAAACAAGGGTGCACGCGATCATCGATGCAGCCACAAGCCACACCTCCGGCCCGCCCACGAGGATTCGCACATCGACCAGCATGCCGACCGAAAGCAGGAAGAACGGGACGAAGAAGGAGTTCCCGAAGAAGTGGATGCGGTTGCTCAGCGCACTCGTGGCCGGCACAAGCCGGTTCAGAACCAGACCCGCAAAAAAGGCGCCCAGGATCGGCTCTATGCCAAGCCCGCGCGTCACGCCCACCGTCACGAACAATGCGACCAGGACGAAAATGAAGTCCTGCACGTCCTGCGGTCGGCGACGTCGAAAGAAGAACTCGCTTGCCGGCAGCAGGATCCACCGAATGAACACGTAGAGCGCCAGAATCGACGCGAGCAGTACTCCCCAGAACCGGGGGCCAACATCCCCGAGATGGGCCGCCGCGATCACGCCCAGGAGCATCAGGGCCACAGTATCCGTGATCAGCGTGCCTCCCACCGCCATCGTGACCGCAGGGCGCCGTACGAGCCCCATGCGGCTCACGATGGGATAGGCGAGCAAGGTATGCGAGGCGAACATGCTCGCGATCAATGCCGAGGCGAGGAAGCCGTATCCGAGTTGGAGGAACACCAGCGTTCCGACTCCCTGCGGAATCAGGAACGTCAAGGCCCCGAACACCATCGTGCGTCGACGCTCGCGGACAAAGCCTGCAAGGTCCAGCTCGATGCCGGCCATGAACATGAGGTAGAACAGGCCTCCTGCTCCCAGGACAACGATGGCCTCCCCCCGCTCGATGAGCCCCAGACCATTGGGGCCCATCAGGGCACCCGCAGCCAGGATCCCGACCATGCCCGGCACGCGCAGCCGCTCCGCCAGCATGGGGAGAACCAGGAAACCCAGGACCACCAACGCGAGGATGTAGGCCGGCTCAGTCAGTGGAAGACTCATGCGTGCTGCCTGACTTCAGGAGAGAACCACTCGACGTGCGCGGCGGGAAGATCGCCGCTCACTCGGGAAGTATCGGCACCAGCAGATCAGCGTGCTGAAAGGATGCGTCGGGAAACCATCAGAAACCTGTAAGTCCGTTCGCACCCCGCAGCCCTCGCTTGCCCACCCGGCCCCGCCACCCACCCCCACGGCAGGGAGCGTCATCGCCTAGGGCAGCCAGACCGGAACGTGGAAGGCCATGGGCAGGCAGCGGTTCGGACCCGGCAGCAGGCTCGGCCGGCCCCTCATCCTCGAAATGGCGTTCACGGATCGCTCTGAATCGTGCCGTCCGGTTCGGGCTGCGACAGACCGATGGCACACGCGCCGTTGCCCCTTGTTTCCGACCCTCCGGTCGGTTACCCTGCGACCGGGGAAGGCAACCTCGGAACAGGCGGACGCGATGAGCAGGAAGACGAACGTGGTGATTGCCGGTGCGGGCTCCGGTGGATGCGTGCTGGCGGCGCGGCTCTCCGAGCTGCCGGACGTGAACGTGCTCCTCGTGGAGGCGGGTCCCGTCTACCTGGACGAGCGCCTGCCGGCGGACATCGAGAATGGCCGCCAGAACTCGATGAAGGCCCATGACTGGGGGTATCGCCATCTTCCCCGCCGCCCTGCCCCGCGCCTGCCGATGCCGCGCGGCCGGGTGCTTGGGGGCTCCTCCTCGGTGAACACGTGCATCGCGCTGCGCGGGCAGCCCTGGGACTATGACGAGTGGGCGGACCTGGGCCTCACGGAGTGGGGATGGGACGCGTGCCTGCCGTGGTTCCGCCGGATGGAGCGGGACCTCGACTTCGACAACGAATGGCATGGGCAGGAGGGCCCGCTCCCCATCCGCCGCCATCGCCCGGAGGAGCTGAACCCGTGGCAGGCTGCCTTTCTCGAGGCGACCGACATCCTCGGCTATCCGTCGTGCGCGGACTCGAACGACCCGACGACGACCGGCGCGGGCCCGCACGCCATGAACAAGCTGAGCGGCAAGCGGATCAGCGCGGCGATCGCCTGGCTCTCGCCGGAGGTGCGGCGGCGGCCGAACCTCCGCATCGAGGGTGGCGTCACGGTGGATCGCATCCGCTGGCAGGGGAGCCGTGCCTGCGGGATCGACGTGCTCCGCAACGGGGGTCGAGACGTGATCGAGGCGGACGAGGTGGTGATCGCTGCGGGCGCGATCGCCACCCCGGGCATCCTGCTGCGCTCGGGCATCGGCCACGAGGACGACCTGAAGCGCATCGGGGTCGCCCCGCGCATCCGCCGCGAGGTGGGGCGCCGCCTTCTCGATCATCCGGGCACGGCCATCTTCTTCGAGCCCATCCGGCCGGACCTCTTCCGGCCGGACGACGCCCTGATCCAGACGGTTCTGCGCTACAGCTCGTCCATGGACGGCAAGCCCAACGACATGCTCCTGCAGCCCGGATCCAAGCTGGACGTGCCCGGACTGCCCACGATGGACAAGTTCATCCTGATGGCGGCCGTCGGAAAGCCGAAGGACGAGGGCCGCGTCGTGTACCGCAGCGCGGACCCCCTGGAGCGTCCCCGAATCGACAGCCTGTTCTTCCGCAGCGAGGAGGACCTCGGCAAGGCGCTCGAGGCCATGGAGATCGCCGTGGCGCTGAGCGAGACGGCGCCGATGCGGCGGCTCGCGAAGCCGCTCGCCCCACCCGGGCTCGCGCATCACCGCCCACGCCTGCTGCGCGCCTGGGTGAAGCGCTTCTGCGACTCGGGCTACCACCCCTCCGGCACCGCGATGATGGGCCTCGAGGGCGACCGCACGGCGGTCGCGGACAGCCGGGGACGGGTGTTCGAGTGCGAGGGACTGCGCATCGCCGACGGGAGCCTGCTCCCGACCATGACCACCGCCAACATCCACCTCACCATCCTGATGATGGCCGAGCGCATCGCGGACTGGATGAAGGCGGAGCTGGCGGGGGTGGCGGACGCCGCGGCCTGATTCCCGTCGGCAGGAGGCCCTGCGGCGGGGGACGCGGGAGATGCGTCCTCCCTCAGAGGTCGAAGCCGGGGTCGTAGGGAGACACGGGCTCGAGCCCCAGGATCTCGAAGAGGCGCTTCCCGATGTCCACGTGGTGCATGAAGCCGTCGAACGCCTCGATGAGGTTTCGGGGCCCCATGGCGAGGACGGGAACGGGTGCGCTGGTGTGGGTGCCCGTGTTCCAGACGGCGTGGGTCTGGTGGGCCTGGACGCGGGCGAGCAGACCCATGTGTCCGTCCATGTAGTAGGGCCAGAAGCCGTGCGTCTCGCAGACATCGGGCATCTCCTCGAGCTGGAGGTAGCTGTTGCCCTCGACGCGGCGGACGTTCTCCGTGGTGCGCAGCACGCGCTCGGCGTCTTCGCGGGTGATCGGGAAGCGGGTGTGGGTGTTGACGAGCTCGAGGAGGACGTCGACGGGGTCGGCGTCGCCGGAGGCCTGTACGGCCTGCACCCGGGTCAGGATCTCGCGGTAGGTGATGCTCTGCTCGTGCAGACCGTCGAGGATATCGACGGGGCCGAAGTTGAAGTCCGGGTGGTAGGAGCGCTCGGCGAAGGCGATGCCCGGGTGGTCCTGCGGTTCGGGGACGTCGATGCCGGAGTAGGAGAAGCCGAAGCCGCCGGTCTCGTGGTCGGCGGTGATGACGATGACGGTGTCGTCGCGGCCTTCGGCCCACTCGAGGACGGCGTCGATGGCCTCGTCGAAGCGGATCATCTCGTGGAGGAGGCGGCCGGCGTCGTTGTCGTGGGCGGCCCAGTCGATCTGCCCGCCTTCGATCATGACGAAGAAGCCTTCGGGGTTCCGGTCGAGGACCTCGAGGGAGGTGATCGTCATCTCGCGCAGCGACGGGTAGGTGCGCTCCGGGTCGTCGCGGTCGCGGCGATCGGTGATGGCGTCGACCATGGAGCGGTCGGCGAAGAGGCCGAGGAGGGGCCCCTCGGTGTGGGCGGCCATGGCGTGGCGGTCGAAGACGATGTTGTATCCGGCCTCGCGGGCTTCGCGGATGAGGCAGCGGTCGTTCTCGCGGCGGCTCGTGACGACGAAGGCGCCGTCGGAGAGCGCGCGGGCCTCCTCCTCGTCGTCCGGGATGGAGGACGGCGCGAAGAAGTACTGTGCGCCCCCGGCGAGCATGACGTCGACGCGATGGGCGAGGAGGTGCTCGGCGATCTCGCTCTCCTGGGAGCGGTGGGCGACGTGGGCGGCGAATGCGGCGGGGGTGGCGTGGGTGATCCGGGTATCGGTGACGAGTCCGGTGGACCGTCCGGAGCGGGCGGCGGCGGTGAGGATGGTGTCGACGGGGTTGCCGTCCATGCCGATGCCGATGACCTCGCTGGGGGCGTGGACACCTGCGGCGAGGTGGGTTGCGGAGCAGGCGGAGTCGACGGTGAGCATGCCGGGGGCGTTCGTGCGGGAGAGCCCCACTGTGCCGGCCTGTGCGACGCGGCTCATGGCGGTGGGGCGGCCGGCGTAGACGCTGTTGGGGGCGAGCTCGGCGTAGTCCTCGAGCAGGCCGACCTGCGAGGGTCCCATCCCGTCGCCGATGAGGAAGATCAGGTTGCGGACCTCGGTCGGCTGCGGGGCCTGCTGCGCAACACCGGCGGCAGTCGAGGGTGCCGGGGCGTCCGCGACGCCGGTGGAGGTGCGGGCGCAGGCGGCGAGCAGGAGGATGGACAGCCCGAGGGGCAGCAGGCGAAGCGGGGCCATGGACGGACTCGGAAGTTGGAGAGGGCAAGGGTGTCATCGGGGCCGAGGCCACGACGGCGGACAGCCTGACGATCCCATGCGCGGATGGCAAGGGATTGACGGAGTGGCAACGGTCTCGCGGCGCGGTGCGGGAAGCGCAGGAGTCGTATCGGATGGTGGGGAGCGCGGAGTGGCCCGCGGAGGTCCCGGGTCTGCCGATTCGAGCCGATCAGTCGGGGTCCGGAACGCTGGCGTGGGTGTCGGGGTCGATGTCGTCGCAGGACGCGATGCCCTCGGCGTCGAACCAGTTGTCGGTATCGAGGGAGGTGATGACCTCGACGGGGGCCAGGACGTTGTAGCGCCGTACGGTGACGGTCGGGCCGTTCTCGAACTCGGACTCGAGGACGACGGCGTAATGGTAGCGATCGGCGTAGTCGAGGGGCATGCAGACGGTGACGAGCCAGTGGTGGTCGTCGACGAGCGCCATGGGGACGCCCTCGGCGGCGAGGGGGAAGATCGGGCCGCGGAGGAAGACGGCGATGGCACCCTCCTCGTGGGGGAGCGCGAAGTCGATGTCACAGCATCCGACGGGTTCGGCGGCGGTGAAGTCGGGACCTTCGATCTCGACCCCGGTGGGGAAGCCTTCGGGGGGGTCACCGGGGTCGCCCATGCCCGGGACATCGCGCTCGAGGGGGGGGCGTTCGGTGAACTCGGGGATGGCGGAGTCGGTGGGTGTGGGCTCGGTCGGGTCGGTGGGTGTG
>REDH01000042.1 GCA_007693585.1 Deltaproteobacteria bacterium | reverse complement strand
CGGTCTCGCCGCCGGTCTCGCCGCCGGTCTCGCCGCCGGTCTCGCCGCCGGTCTCCCCGCCGCCGTTCAGGTCCCACGTGCAGAGTCCGACGCCGGCCTGACCGGGAACGTCCTCGCAGTCCGCGCCGTCCGGGCAGGCGGGGCTGGCGGGGTTGCACACGAGCGCGCAGGAGAAGCTGCCGGCGCCATCATCGAGGGCACAGGTGGGCGTTCCGAGGCCGCTGCGGTCGGGGGGGCAGACGGCTCCCTGACCGGCGCAGGGGAACTGGCAGAAGGCGCCGGTCATGCCGTCGACGCCGATGGCGCTCTGGCAGTTGGCGGCGGTGGGCTCGTATCCCACCTCGGTGGGCTCGCCGCTGGGCTCGCCGGAGGGCTCGCCGCTGGGCTCGCCGGAGGGCTCGCCGCTGGGCTCGCCGGACGGCTCACCGCTGGGCTCGCCGGAAGGCTCGCCGCTGGGCTCGCCGCTGACGGACCCGGGGCCGGACGAATCGGCGCCGTTGTCATCATCTCCACACGCCACCAGTCCGAAGGACAGGGCCGCCGCGAGCACGATCATCCACTTCCAGTTCTGCATCTCGATCCTCACTTTCACAGTGTCGAACGGTCTGGAATGTCCGGCCCGATTGACCGGGAACATCCCCCCATGGGAACCCGTGGCCGGGGTGGCCACCCGGCTTCCGTAGAGGAACGGATCATCCAGTTCAAGCGGGGGGGCCACTTTTTTGACGCAGTTTGACGCAGGGCGGCAGCGCGATTGTCACCGTACCGTCAGCCGTTCCGTTGGAACGGGTAGAGCGATCCGGCGCCGAGCAAGGTGCAGAGCTCGTCGAGGGCAGTCCTGGTTTCGTCGAGCAGTTTCGGGTCGCCGAGGTCGTTCGGGGAGAGTCGATCGCGGTAGTGGGTTCGGACCCACGACTCGAGGCGTGCGATGCGCTCGTGATCAAGAAGGAAGCCCGGGTGCACGGCTGCGCGCTGGTCGTCGGTGAGGGGGACGCGTAGCCGCAGGCAAGCTGGTCCCCCGCCGTTCTGCATGCTCTGCCGGAGGTCGAAGGAGCGCGTGACCCGGATGGGGTTGTCGTGGGCGAGGATCCAGTCGATGGCTTCGGCAGCGGCGGGAACGGAGGTGCACTCCTCCGGGGTGATGAGGGCCATGGAGCCGTCGGGCAGGGTGACGAGCTGGGAGTTGAAGAGGTAGGAGCGGACGGCGTCGGGGACGGAGAGGAGTTCTCGCTCGATGCGGACGGGGACGAAGGCGCCTCCGAGTGCCCTTCGGGCCGCCTCGAGGAGCATGGCCTCATCGAGGAAGGCATCCTGGTGGTAGAGGAGCACCTGATCGTTGGCGACTGCGATGACGTCGTTGTGGAAGACACCTTCGTCGATGACCTCGGGATTCTGGCGCACGAGGAGGGCACGCCCTTCGTGAATGCCGTGCCGTCGGGCGACGGCGCTGCTGGCGGCCCGGGTCTGTCGGGCGGGGTAGCGCCGGGGGACGGCGGCTTCGGCGCCGAGCCCGTTGCGGCCGTGGACGAAGATCTCGATCCCGGGTCGGCCGTCCGGCGTTCGAAGGAGCATGTGGTTTGCGGCGCCTTCGTCTCCGAGGGCCGGGTGGGCGAAGAGGGGTGGGTGGTGCGCGAAGTGCAGCGGGTCGTGGAAGGCGGCGCGGAGGATCGAGGCGGTGTCCTCGGCTTCGGTGGCGCGGTGGAACTTTTCGGCGAGATTGGCCGCGGTGAAGTGCACGCGGCCGTCGCTGCAGTGGGCGGATGGCGACACGGTGGCGGCGTTGGCGGTCCACATGGAGGAGGCGTTGGAGAGGGCGACGACGAGCTCGGGCGCCTCCTTCCAGGCCCGCTTGAGGACGGTGGCATCATCGGTTCCGGCGAATCCGAGGTGCCGGAGGAGCGAGAGATTGGGGCGCTCCAGCGGGGGAAGGATTCCCTGGGGGATGCCGAGGTCGATCAGGGCGGCCATCTTTCGCAGGCCTTGCAGCGCTGCCGCGCGGGGGCTGGAGGTGTGTCCCCTGTGGGATTCGGAGGCGAGGTTCCCGCGCGCCATTCCCGCGTAGTTGTGGGTGGGCCCCACGAGTCCATCGAAGTTGGTGTCGGGCGCGGGGCTCGGGTTCATGGTGCCTGCGTGGCGGGGAGGGACCGGTGCATGCGGAAGTGGGGTCCGATTCCGGGGATGTCGAACGCGGCTCCGGAGACGGACCACCCGCAGCGCGCGTAGAAGGGTACGGCACCCTTTCGCGCATTGCACCACAGTCGGGTGGGCAGGGCGGGGTTCTCCCGGCGCTCCGAGGCGAGGGCTGCGAGGACCTCGCGGAGGAGCTGGCGCCCGAGACCTGCCCCCTGCAATTCGGGCAGTACGGCCATGCCGCGCAGTTGCCAGGCGTCCTGCTCGACGTCGGGGCGTCTCAGCAGCGAGAGACAGGCGAGGCCGCGGTTGGTGGTCAGGTCGAACAGGCCCCAGTGCCGAGTCGTCGGTTCAATGTCGCCCTCGAAGGATGCGGCTTCACGAGGCCTGCCCGGCCGCAGCACCCGGTGGCGCAGGGGCAGGATCTCGTCAAGGGAGGCCTCGCGGACCTGGATGAGCTCGGGCACGTCCATGCGGGGATGCCGGGTGTCGCTCAGCCCTCGACACCGAGCAGTTCCTGGAGCTCTCCGGTCTGGAACATCTCGGTGATGATGTCACAGCCCCCGACGAACTCGCCGTTGACGTAGAGCTGGGGGATGGTCGGCCACTGGGCATGGACCTTGATTGCCTCCCGCTTCTCCATGTCCTCGAGGACATTGCAGCTCGCAAACTGCACCCCGAGGTGCTGCAGGATCTGGGCGACCCGTGCGGAGAATCCACACTGGGGCATGACCGGGGAGCCCTTCATGTAGAGGAAGACGGGGTGGTTCTTCGTCTCCCACTCGATCTCGCTCATCACGTCCCCGCCCTCGGCGCGGGGCTTTCCTGCGGCTTTCGGGGCGTCCCCGGACTGGCCGGCGCCGGGGGCACCGTCCTCGTAGTTGGGGTTCACGATCGGCAGCTGAATCTTTCCGCTCATGTCGGGATTCCTCGAAGAAGGTGGACGGTGCGGGGCGCGTCAGGGCTGGGCGCGCTCCCAGGACTCGGGGGTGAAGGTTCGCAGGGCGAGGGCGTGGATCTCCTGTCGCATCGCGTCGCCCAGCGCGCTGTAGACGGCCTGGTGCTGGCGGACTCGATTGAGTCCCTCGAACGAGGAGGACACGACGAGCGCCTCGAAGTGGTCCGAGGTACCGGTCGTATCGACCACCCGGACGGTGGCACCGGGAAAGGCGGCCTCGAGTCGGCGGGTGATCTCTTCGGCGGTGATCATGCGGGCCTTGTGGAGAGAGCGGACGAGCGGCGATGACGGCGTGCGGCGCTCCGGCCGGTGGTCGCACACCCGCAGGAGGATAAGCTGCGCGCCGCGCATGGCAAGCGGCCTGCGTCCCAACACCGCCCGGAGGGATTCTCCGCACGGCTGTCGCAAGGCCCGGCGCTCCGCTCGACGGGGTGATGCCCGGGGTCTCCAGGCGCCGCATTCGACTGGCTCTGCAAGCCCGCAATGCTGGCCATCCTGTCCGCCCGGGGCTCCTCGACGGTTTCCGATCCCCCGGGGAGTGGCTGCCAACGCAGACTTGGATCTTTCGTGCTGCATGGGGGCGATGTATAGTGTCTCCTCACACCGAGCGGCAGGGGCACCTCTCCGCCCGCCCGGTCGACGCCACATCCTCGCGCGGGCGCCCGACACCTTGGATCCTTCGCAACACAGCACGACCACAGATCCCGCAGACGTCGACGGGGTACCGCGCATCGGTCCCGTACAGCGCGTGCCCTGGATGCGCGCCAGTCTTCTCGGCCTGGTGGCCGTGGGCAGCATGGTGCTGCTGATCTGGCTGCTCCAGCAGGGATACCTCGCAGAGGGTTATCTGACCGGCGTGCTCGCTCCGCTCGGCGACTGGGTCTATCCCCTGTTCGTGCTCTTCTATGCGGTCGCCACGATGATCTGGGCGCCGGGGACGCTGCTCGCCCTCGTGGCGGTATCGCTCTTCGCACCCGTTCCGGCGATCCTGCTCAGCCTGTGCGGCTACCTGCTCGGGGGTACGGGCAGCTTCTACCTGTCCCGGGTCCTCGGGCGCGCCGCTCTCAAGCGGGCCATCGAGCACCGCACGTCGAGACTGTCCCGCATGAGCGAGCGGTTCCGGCGCAACGCCATGACCCATGTGCTGGTGCTGCGGATCCTCGGCCTGCCCAACAACATCGCCAGCTACCTGAGCGGAGCCGCCGGCATCAGCTGGTCCGCCTACGCCCTCGGCACCCTCATCGGTATCCTCCCCAACATCGTCGCGGCCACTCTCCTCGGCGGCTCCGTTCTCCGGGTGATCCAGGCCGGATCGCTGGACGCACTGTGGGGGCCCGAAACCCTCTGGACCCTCGTCGCGCTCGCCGTCGCCGGCGTGGTGGGCTTCACGGCCCGCCGCCACCAGCGGCGACAGCACGCCACGAGCGAGGGTGCCCCCTCCTGAGCCGCTGTTGCAACCGCACTGCGTGCGTCTATGGTGCGCGAGCGCAGGCTCGGCTTCCGCGAGGATCCGACCCGGCCGGTGCCGACCCCAGACCGTTTCCCGAATGCGCCGCCCCACCGACCTGATCCGCATCCTCCTGCTCGGCGTCATGGCCGCCGTCGGCCTCGCCGCCATCGGCTGGGTCTACCACACCGGCATGCTCACCGACGGAACGCTCGCCGGGCATCTCGAGTCCCTCGGACACGGACTGCGGCCCGCCGCGATCGGCATCCTGACCCTCGGCGTGGTGCTGTGGATTCCGCTCACCCTGCTCGTCCTGCTCGCCATCAGCCTCTTTCCGCCCGCCGAGGCCCTCGCCCTCTGCACGGTCGCGCTCGCCATCGGCTCCTCGCTCAGCTACCTGCTCGCCCGGACGGTCGGCCACGATCCGATCGAGCGACTGCTCTCCCGGCGAGCGACCGTCGCGCAATACGTCCAGGGCGGCTTCGCCCAGCGCGCATTCGCGTCCCTGGTCCTCATGCGGGCCGCCGGCGTGGCCAGCAACCTCGCCAGCTACCTCGCCGGGGTCACCGGCGTGACGTGGCGCACCCACATTCTCGCATGCCTCGCCGGTGAATTCACCGGCATGGCCACCACCGCCTTTCTCGGACACAGCATCCTCGATGTCCTCCGCGAACTCTCCCTTCGCGCTGCCCTTCAGCTGGAGACCGCCATCGGACTGCTGTCCGGCCTCTGCACCGTGGGGCTGATCGGCTGGGCACAACACCGGGTCCGTCAGCAGAGTCAGGAGCTCGCCTCGCAACTGGAGCAGGACGCCCTGTCCGAGGAGGCTGCGGCAACGCGCACCGTGGCGGCCCCGGATTCCGCTCCGCCCGCCTGGTACGATGACGACGCGGACGATACCCGCGCGCGAGCAACCTCCGAAGGGCACGACGGCGCCTGACCCGCCGCCCACCTCCGGTTGCCGCGTTCACCCGGCCGCCTGCGACCCCTGGTCTTCGGTCAACGCCGGCAGGAACGGCGGAAGCGCCCCGCCGAGAAGCTCGACGAGCACCCGCAGGAGCTCGGCCTCCTCCACCGTGACCGTGTGATCCGCCAGCACGCAGTGGATGCAGGCATCGATGATCTGCCGCCGAAGCATGGGCGCGGCGGTCGACAGGCGGTCGAGACTCCGATCGAGTGCCAGGAACGTGCAGCGCTCTTCCGGTACGAACGAAAGGGGCTCGTTGTGCAACGCGATCAGCCGCGAGCGGGCCAGCTCGAAGGCTGTGAGTGCGTCCCGGTCCCCATGGTGCCCGACGCGGGCGAGCACGGACAGAAGCAGCGCGAGGTCGGGAGCAAGTGGACGCATCGCGTAGAAGCCGACGGACCCGAGTTCGCCAGGCGGCCGCAGCAGCCGGCGGCGCAGCAGTTTGCGCAGGGCGAACCGGAACACCGTCAGCTGGGGCTCGATCACGCCGAGCCGGTCGAGCGTCTGCAGCAGCGACACACGCTGCTCGATGGACAGGTTGCGAAGCGCGGGAAAGCACAACTCCGCTGCGGGCAGGCGAAGATGGGGTGCGAGAGACTTCACATGGGGATCCACGGACTGGACGAGCGCGACCGTCGGCACGTCCATCGCGTCGGAGAGCAGGAGGAGCTGCTCGGCCCGCAGCTCTTCCTGACGGGCGAGGAGCATGGCCACGATCACCGAAACGGCACCGGCCGAGGTCGAGGAGGCCTCCCGGATCAGCAGGGGAATCTCGTCGAGGACCGCCCCTCCGTACCGGAGGTGTGCGGGCGCCGGAGCACCAAGTCCTGCTGCGGTCTTGGTGGGGCTGAACCTCGCACCGGCACCGGGTTCCCGGTAGAAGTCCGGTGTGGACGCGGCGGCGGCAGCCGCGATGGGGAGGGCTGCCATCCCCGCCACGGGCTGGATGGCGGCATTGAGGGTTGCCGGATCCTCCCGTCCCTCCAGCACGTCGTCCACCTCGTTCCGGTCGAGCTCCACGGGCTCGAACCGCCCGTCGAAGGACGGGTCGAGCCGTCGAATCCGCTCATCCAGTGGCGGGTGAGACGCCAGCAGCGCGCCCAGCGTCTTCTGGCGCAACGCGTTGCCAAAGAAGAGGTGGCTCGCCTCCTCGGCGTGCACGTTCTCGACGCGGGCTCCCGCACTCGCGCCTCCGACCTTCCGAAGGGCCCCGGCGAGACCCGCCGGGTTCCGGGTGAACTGCACGGCAGATGCATCGGCCAGAAACTCGCGCTCCCGACTGACGGCGCCCCGGATCACGCGACCGAAGAACACCCCAACCCACCCGGCCACATAGATCACGGCGCCGATCACCAGAAAGGCGAAGCCGATCGCGCCCGAGTTGCGGTCCCGCTGTCTCGTTCCGCGCTCCCCGGTGATCACGTTGGCGGCGAAGCGAAGCAGCATGGCGCCGATCGTCGCGACGACCAGCAGCCCGTTGAGAACGCCCATCATGCGAATGTTGAGGCGCATGTCGCCGTTCAGAATGTGACTGAACTCGTGGGCGATTACCCCCTGCAACTCGTCGCGGGACCACGCGCGCAGACCTCCCCGCGTGACGGCGATGGCCGCATCGTCGATCCCGTACCCGGCCGCGAAGGCGTTGAAGCCCCACTCGCGGTCGAGCACGAAGACCTGGGGGACGGGCACCCCGGAGGCGATCGCCATCTCCTCCACCACATTGATGAGCCGCTTCTCCTCGCGCGTGGCATCCGCGGACGTCAGGGCACGTCCCCCGAGCATTCGGGCCACGGCAGCGCCACCTTCGGAGAGCTCCCGGATCTTCCACCACGTCCCAAGGCCCACGATGAGCGTGTGGCCGACGAGGAGCGTGAAGAAGAGGTCGGGTTGCCAGAGCCAGCGCACGCTGTCGCCATCGTGCGGCGCCCAGCCCATCTGGACGGCGACCACGACGACGGCGAGGTAGATGATCACGAGGATCAGCAACGCAGCCATAAGAAACAGGCCCACCAGCCGGCCGGAGCGACGTCGTGCGGCGTCCTGTTGCTCGAAGAAGTCCATGGCCCACCGGGCTCGGTACGCGCCGGCCTATCCGAAGGAGACCTTCGGGGCCTCGCGCTCCTCGGGAGCCGTCAGCTCGAGGAGCTGGGCGCGCTGGAAATTGAAGGCGCCGGCGATGGCGGAGTTCGGGAACTTCTCGCGCTCGGTGTTGTACACGGTGACCGCATCGTTGAAGCCCTGTCGGGCGAAGGCGATCCGGTTCTCCGTGCTCGTGAGCTCCTCCATCAGGCGGCCCATGTTCTCGTTGGCCTTGAGGTCGGGATAGCTCTCGGACAGCGCGAAGAGGCGGCCGAGACTGCCCGTGAGCATGGCCTCGGCCCCCATGAGTCCCGCCATGGCCTGTGGCTCCCCCGGATTCTGCGCAGCGCGCTGGTTGGCGGCCATCGCCTGGTTTCGGGCCTGGATCACCGCCTCGAGGGTCTCCCGCTCGTGCTGCATGTAGCCCTTCGCCGTCTCCACGAGGTTGGGGATGAGATCGTAGCGCCGCTTGAGCTGCACATCGATCTGCGAATACTGGTTCTGGTACCGGTTCCGCAGCGTGACGAGCCGGTTGTAGATCCCGATCACGAGGAACGCGATCAGCGCCATCACCACAAGGAGAATGATCACCGGGACCATGGGACACCTGCCTGCATGAGGGGAGTTTCCGTCCGGGGACAACCCGTACCCGCTCCACGGAAAACACGCAACCCGGGACGGCATCGTGTGCCGAAGGCACAGCGCGCTCAGCCTCCCGGGGACCGCTCGCCGAGCATCCGCTCCCAGATCACCACGGCCTCCGCCGCACTCTCCTGCAGGGCCACCACGATCGACGCAAAGCCGCGAAGTGCCTCGGCCCTCGTCGCAGGCTCGAGCCGGTCGAGCGCCATCCGGAACCGGGACAGGCTCACCGTGTCCACGGCGACGGCGAGCTGGCGACCCGAGTCGGTCAGCACCACCCGCTTGACACGGCCGTCGTCCGGGCAGGGCACCAGCCGGACATGGCCCGACTCCTCCATCCGCTGGCACAGCCGGGTGACATTCGACTTGTCGATGGCCAGCCCGTCGCCCAGCTCCCGAAGGCTGGGCCCGAGCGCCCCCGGCGGTGTTCGCTCGCCACGATGCAGCAGGATCAGCGCGGTGGCGCAGGACGTGCTGATGTGCTCTCCACCCGGCGTTTCGAAGTCATTGAAGAGCTGCAGGGTGTGCAACAGGTCGCGCAGACACTCCCTCAGCCGCTCGGCTTCCTCGTCCGTTCTCCTGTGCATGCCTCATCCTCCCCCAGTCCGGTCCTCTGGTGCGATGGCCATCACACGTCGAGAGCATCCGCCTCGAGCGCATTCTCGGTGATGAATCGAAAGCGGACCGAGGCGTCACGGCCCATCAACCCGCCGATGGTCCGCTCGGCCTCGATCCGCTCGTCGGACGGAATCACGACGCGGAGAAGACGACGCCGGCGCGGATCGAGCGTGGTCTCGAACAGGGTGCGCGGCATCATCTCGCCCAACCCCTTGAACCGGGTGATCACCGGTTTCACGTTCGCCCGCTTCTGCCGAGCGCGCTTGAGAATCCGATCCCGGTGTCCGTCGTCGAGTGCCCAGTGGGTCTCCTTGCCCACATCCACCCGATAGAGGGGGGGCTGCGCCAGATAGATGCGACCCTCGTCGATCAGCGGGCGGAGGTAACGGTAGAAGAACGTGAGAAGGAGGGTCGTGATGTGGTGCCCGTCCGAGTCTGCATCCATCAGCAGGATGATGCGGCCATAACGGATGGCGTCCGGATCGATCGACTTCCCCATGCCGCAGCCGAGCGCACTGACGACGTCGGCCAGCTCGCGGTTGGCCGCCACCTTGGCATCGGTCGCCTGCTCCACGTTCAGCACCTTGCCCCGCAAGGGAAGGATGGCCTGGGTACGCCGGTCGCGCCCCTGCTTCGCCGAACCGCCGGCGCTGTCGCCCTCGACGATGAAGAGCTCGCTCTCGGCGGGGTCGGACGTGGAGCAGTCGGCCAGCTTTCCCGGAAGGTTGAGCCGGCTCGCCGTCGGCTTGCGCCGACGGACCTCGCGGGCCGCGGTACGCGACGCGGCTCGCGCGCGAGCGGCCTGGATGATGCGCATCGCCACGGCGTTTCCGGTGGAGGCGTTGCGGTGAAGGTAGCCCTCCACCTCGGTGCGGACCAGCGCGGAGAGCTGCGAACGGATCTCGGGGTTGTTGAGCTTGTCCTTCGTCTGACCCTGGAACTGCGGATCGGGCAGCAGGACGTTCACGATGGCCACCACCCCTTCCCGAATGTCCTGACGCTTGATGTCGACCCCGCGCGGTATCGCATCGTGCGCCTGCAGCCAGTTGGTCAGCGCATCACCGAGGCCATCCCGGAAGCCGGCTTCGTGCGTGCCCCCGTCGTGCGTGGGGATTCCATTGGCGAACGACAGGACGGACTCGTTCGTGGACTCGGTCCACTGCAGGGCCACCTCCAGTCGGGTCCCTGTGTCGGCCTCCTCGTGGTGGAACCGGATGGCGTCCTGGTGAACCGGCGGACCGTCGCTGCGCTCCACGCGCCGAACCAGCAGATCGCCGATGCCGGATTCGTGACGAAACTCCTTTCGGGTGCCCGCCTGTTCATCCTTGAAGACGATCCGCAGCCCGGCAGTCAGGAAGCTCTTGGTCTCGAGGCGCTCGGCGATCAGCTCCGCGTCGAACCTGGTCTCCTCGAAGATCTCCGGATCGGGCCGGAACAGGATACTCGTCCCGGTACCGACCGCGTCGCCCACGACGGCGACGGGGCCGTCCGGAACACCCCGTCGATACGTCTGACGATGAAGCTTCCCCCCGCGACGCACGGTCGCGACGAGCTCCTCGCTGAGGGCGTTCACCACGGACGACCCCACCCCGTGGAGGCCCCCGCTCCGCACGTAGTTGCCCTGCTCGAACTTTCCGCCGGCGTGGAGCGTGGTCAGGATGATCTCGAGCGCGGAGCGCTGCTCCTCCTGGTGAAGGTCGACAGGAATGCCCCGGCCGTTGTCCGTGATCGTCATCGACTCGCCATCGGCGTGGAGCACGACTTCGATGGTCGTGGCGTGGCCGTTGATGGCCTCGTCGACGGAGTTGTCGACGAGCTCCCAGCAGAGGTGATGAAGCCCGCGGTGGTCGGTGCTTCCGATGTACATCGCCGGGCGCTTTCGGACCGGCTCCAGCCCCTTGAGGATGGTGATCCTCGAGGCGTCGTAGGCTTGGGTCATGGTGGACGGACCGCGCAGGAAGGATCATCCGGAGGGGCGTCGTGCCGCCCCGTTCATGCACCGGCCATCATGCCGCGGGCGGGGGGTGCCGTGCAACAGCGAACCCACCGTTCGCTCAGTTCGCGTTCTCGAGAGGAGACTCCGACGCGTCGATGCGCGAGAAGGAGGGGCGGGCGCCGGAGTGACCGCCGGGCAGTCCGCCGGTCACGTCGAGGACCTCGGCACCGCCGTCGAGGCTGTGGAAGCGGAGTCCGGACGCGCCGCCGTCGAAGAACCGCAGCACGGCGAAGCGTTCCCCGTCCGGCAGCATGCGCGGCTGCTGCGGATTGTTGGCGGAGGTCAGGGTGACGGTGTTGCCCTCGGCAAAGCCAATGCGCCGGATGGACCGGGTCGACCCCCCGTCGGTGGAGAACACGAAGATCGCGGAGCGCTCGTCCGGGGTCACGTCGAACTGGCCGCCGTTCATGTTGGGGATCTGGATGACCTCGCGCCGATCGCTGCCGTCGGGCTCCATGCTGTGCAACGTGGTCCCGACGGTGAAGAAGACGCGCCCGGTGCGGGGTCCGACCCGCACGTTCAGCACGTTCTCCGCCAGCTCGGAGATCTCTCGGCTGGAGGAGCTGACCGCAAAGAGTCGGGAGACATTGTCCACCGTCCCGATGAAGAAGACCCGACTCCCGTCCAGGGAGAACGATGCTTCCCATCGGCCTGCCCGCGCCCCGTTGATGCGCTCGCCGTCCTCCGTGCCGTCCACCGTGATGTGGACCGGTTCACCGATCTGGGCGTTGGTCTGGAGGTCCCAGAACACGATCTGCCCCGGAAGTGCGAACTCCGGCGGATTGCCCGCAGGGTTCTCCTGCGAGTTGGCGCCCACGAACGCGAGCGTCCGCGCATCGGGGGAGATGACCGGCTGTGCCTCGTTGGTGTAGCCCGTCGCGAGCAGACGCGCCCCCGTGCCGTCCGTCCGCATGACCTGAATCCGGTTGCGCTGAGCCACGTTGCCGAACTGCGAGGCGAACGGACCGGTGCGCTCGTACACCATCCAGACGTTCTCGAAGAGATCGACTTCCGTGTCGGTGGTCCCCGGGCCGCTCGGCCCTTCCTCCACGCACTCCCCCTGCACGCAGGTCGTCCCGGGCACCACGCAGTCCGACGGGAGCACGCAGCTGTCCGGGTTCACCAACTCCGTCGAGGGCGGCTCGCTCACGTCCGGATCCGTCACCTCCGGCTCGCTCACGTCCGGATCCGTCGTCGGTGTCGTCGCGTCCGGGTCCTCCGTCGACGTGACCTGACCGCCGCCCGTGGACGGATCGGACGACGGCTGGCTCCCGGGACGCTCTCCCACCTCGCAGACGCCGAGCAGGCAGATGCGCCCGTCACCGCACTCCGCGTCGGTGAAGCACGTCTGCTGCCCCGGCCCATCGTCGTCCGAGCCACAACCCAGCACGAACGAGAACGCGCCGGCCGCGGCCAGCACCCCCATCCGCACCGCCAAGGAACGGTCGAATTTCATCTTCATCGAGTACCCCGAATCGCTGTTGGGTGAGGAATCCTGTCGGGCGGGAACGACACAGGTCAGGGCGGGGACACGCCCAGCGAGAGCCCCATCGTCACCTTGCCCACGGGCACCGCAAGCGACACCGTGGGCGCCGCGTACGGCCGCCTCGATCCTGCCTTCGCCTGATCGGTCGTCTTTCGCGCAGAGTTGTCCATGACCGCATCCCTGTGATAGCTCGTTCCCGTTCCACGCTGTCACAGCACAGTCTACCAGCGAATTCAGCCCTGTCAATGATGCCGAGACCCGCCGCCGCCCTCGCGCTCCTCGCGCACCCCCTCGGCCCACATCTCGGCCCGCACTGCCCCGGGACCGCCAGCCTCCTCGCCGAACACGGCCTCGACTCCGCCCTCGCAAACCACACCGCACGGCAGGCCCGGACCGCACACAACACCTTCCTGCTCCACGAGGCCCTCACCGCCAGCAACACCCTGCGCCGGCACGGCCTCGTCTCCACCGCGCTCAAGGGCGTCAGCCTCTTCGCCCTCCGACCGCGCGCCATCGCCCTCCGACCCACCACCGACGTCGACCTCCTCGTCGACGACCTCCCCCGCGCCATCGACACCCTCCGCCAGCACGGCTACCGCCCCAGGGAAGACTACGGCGCCGTCTTCGTCGACGGTCGCTCCCTCGGCGAACATGTCCGCGACCACGCCCACGCCTACGGCCTGACCAGCCCCGCCGGCACCTCCATCGAGCTCCACCGAACCCCCATCAAGCTCCACGCATTCCCCCTCCCCCTCCGCCCCCTCGCCCCCGACCGCATCCTCCCCATCCACAACCAATCCCTGCGTGTCCGCGACACCCTCACCCTCCTCTCCGAACTCACCCTCCACGTCCTCCTCGGACACCTCGACGAGACCCGCGCCACCCTCCGCCTCATCCTCGACCTCGCCATCCTCCTCCCCGAAGACCACCACGTCCGGCGCGCACACCACCAGCTGCGGCACGCACCCCCGACCCTCCTCCCGCAACGCCACGCCGCATCCCTCGCCCTGCGCATCCTCACCACCGCCCGCGGCCAGCACGGCGAACCCGCACGAGAGCGCCTCGCCGACCTCCTCCTCCACCCCGCCCGACCCCTCGACCACCTCCACGCCGCCATCGGCGTCGGCGCCTCCGCCACCCGCTGGATCCACCACATCCTCCACCGTCCCGAACTCCTCGGCTACAAGCTGCGGCCCCACGAGCGGTGGACCGCCGCATCCTTCCGCGCAGACCACGACCGCCGGAGCCTCCGCCAGCGCCTCGGTGCCTCCCACGTCCGACCGGACCCGGACCCATGACACCCTTCCACGCCCCCCCACTGCGCATCCTCGCCCCCCCTCCCGTCCACCACCTCCTCCCGCACGTCTGCGGGCCCCACCACCCCCGCTCCGCAAGCCTCGACCCCACACCACTCACCCTCCAGCTCCTCCCCCACGAACCGCAACCACACCCCGACGACACCCTCCACACCCGCGAAGACCACCTCGACGTGCACCGGGGACCCCGGGGACTCCTCGTGCGCACCCCCTTCGGCTGCCTGCGCCTCGACGGCGCCACCCTCCAGCTCGGCCCCAGCCTCACCCGGCACGACACCCCCCTCCCCCTCCGCTCCCCCGTCCTCCGCATGGGTCTCGCCCTCGCCGCCTCCCTCCGCGGCCTTCACGCCCTCCACGCCGCGCTCGTCCTCCACCCCACCCTCGGCACAATCCTCCTCCCGGGCGGCAGCGGCGCCGGAAAGACCACCTCCACCCTCGCCCTCCTCCACGACGGCGCCCGCCTCCTCACCGACGAACTCTGCTTCCTCCTGCCCCGGAACGACGACCCGACGCGCCTCGTCGGGTGGCCCGCACCCCTCCACCTCGACCCGCCCACCGCCGACCTCCTGCACGCCTGGGGACATCCCGTCCCGCAGCAGCCCCGCCGACAGGCCTGGAACCCCGAACCCACCTTCCCCCTCCACAGGGAACCCTGTCCTCCGCCCACGCGAGTGCTCCTCCCCAGCGTCAACCTCGACTCCCCCACCCGGTCCCTCCCCCTGCCCCGCCCCCTCGGCCTCGCCGAGACCCTCTACGCCGCACCCATGCTCCCCCTCCTCCACCCCGAGGAGCGCGCAAGGGCACAGCAGGACATCGCGACGCTGCTGCGCAAAAGCACCTTCCAGCGCATCGCCCTCGGCCACGACCTGCGCGACAACCCCTCCTCCCTGCCCCACGCCATCGCACGCCTCGACCGCGACCCACCCGCCTGAGCCCCCGCCCGACCCGACCGAACTGGCGTCCTCAGGCCCCCGGACCGACGACCACCAGCCCCTGCTCCCGCAGCGCGCTCACCCAGACCCGCACATCCGCCGCAGCACGCTCCCGGTCCGTGTCGAACTCCCCCACCAGCGATGCCACCAGCGCGTCCACCCGAACACTCCCCTCCGCCACGAGACACTCCCACAGGAACAGCCCCGTCCCGTTGAGCGCGAAGTAGAGCTTTCGCGACGGATCCAGGAGCACACCGGCGTCCTCGTCCATCCGCGTCAGCAGAAGACCCGGGATCGGCTGCACCACACTGTCCCCGTCTGCACTCACCCGACTCACTCCGCATGCGGGATGCACATGCCCACCCACGAACGCCGGACGCGCCGGGTGGTCAACCCGACGGCCAGGCCCAGATCGGGCGGACACTCTCGTGCTCAGTGTCACCAAGCAAGGGGCGACTGTCCACGCAATTCCACGCATGGGCCTGAACTCGGCCCGCACGGGTGAGCACACCGATGCGCAGGACCGCACCGGACACCCCCCGGCGGAGCAGCATCCCGTGCACCACGAACGAGCGCTCAAGGCACGCCGCTCCCAACAGACCGCGGGCCGGAAGCCAGCGCCGCGCCAGCGACTCGACCTGCCCGACCGACCCGACACAGGCTCCCCCCCGACAGGCACTGCACCGCGCCAGACCCGCGACCAGCTTCGCCACCCCGTCCAGTGACCCCACCGCAAGGCCTCCCCGGACCACAACGCGCCACGCCAGCACCTCGGCCACACCGGCCACCGCCCTGACCGCCCCGCGACTCACTGCTCCTCCACCGCGAGCCGCAACCAGGGCACGGCTCCGGTCGATGCCAGATCCCCACCCGAAGGCAGCGGCCTGACCTCCGGATGGATCCGCTCCCGCCGTGGAGCGCGACCGAAGTACAGCCCCAGCCCACCGCCCGCCAGCACGACGCCGCCACCGCCCAGCCCCGCCACCAGGGGCCGCGAGCGACGCACCCGATCCGCCTCCGCGTCCCGCTCCGCCAGCGCTGCCGCGTCACAGCCGAATGTCCGGCAACGCTCCTGCAGCCGGTCGTGACGATCCCGCGCCGACGACGCCCGGGCGTCCACCACCACCGCCGCGCCGATGGCCGCAACCCCGACCCCCGCCACCACCAGCGGCCACGCCGGACGCCGCGCACGCTCGCACGACTCCCCGAACCGACGACGGTTTTCCTGCTCGAGCTGCCACGGACCCGGCTCCCGCAGCGGATGCGCGCCTCCGCCCGCCAGCAGGTGCGCCTCCGCCTCGTCACACCCGTCGAAGGCCAGCCACGCCGACGCAGCGGCCTGATGATGCCTGCGCCACGCCGCATCCAGCGACGCCCGCAGCGCCTCCCGCTCTCCGAACCGACGCTCCCCCACGTCCGCCTCCACGGCGGACTCTCCTCCACCCGACTCCTCCGGCCACCCTGCGCGCAGGTCCGCCACGAGCGCGATCGCCCTCCGCCGCCAGACAATCTCCCGACCGTGCAGCTCGTCCCGACCCTCCCCCTCCCCCACCGCCCGCGCCGTCTCCTCCAGAACCTCCAGCTCGCGCTCGATGTCCCGCAGCTCCCGCCACACCCCGCACTGCGCCTCCCGCGACGCATGATCCGCAAAGGCCTCCGCGAGTGCGCCGTCGTCCACCACCCCGTCCACCCGCGGCGCCAGCGCAAGGCGCATCGCTCGCGCCTCGTCGCACCGACCAAGCTCCACCAGGTACAGCATCCCGTCCACCTGAAGCGCAAGCCGCTGGCGACGCACCCGGTCCGGCTCCCCCGCAAGTCCCTGCTCGAGACCCGCCTCCAGATGCTCCAGCAACACCCCCGCCCGCGCCCGCACCTGCTCCACCGAGCGCCGGAACGCCTCCGTGTGCGGCGGGTGCGCCAACCGGGCCAGAGACGAGGCGCCGTACCCCAGGAACAGGTCGCGGCGGCGCTCCGACCAGTTCGCCTGCCGACACTCGCGCAGATGCGCCAGCGCCTCGGCCCGGACGCTCCGCACCCCGTCCTCCTCGATCACCCGCCAGAACTCGATGAGCTCGCCCAGCCGCTCCAGCACGTCGCAACGCTCCAGCGTCGCCGCCAGATCCAGAACGTTGCCCATCAGATCAAGCCGGTTCTCCGCCGCCCGCGCCCGCCACCCCTCCGGCATCGTTCCCGACTCCACCCACGCGTTCAGGTAGTGGAACAGATCGAGATTCGCCCGCAAGGCCTCCTCCGCCGCGCCGCGCGCAGCAGGCCCCTCCGGCACCAGCTCCCACGCAGCCACCGTGGACTCGACCTCGCCCAGGAGCTGCTCGTACCGCTCCGGCCCGAACATCGACTGGGCCACCGCATCCCGCCCGAACAGCCCCGCACACCAGGCGACGGACCACAGGAGCACCCCGGCCATCCGCAGCCGCCTCGCCACTCTCTTCCCGTTCGTCTTCGACATCTTCACCGCACCCGCGGAATGGTTCCCATGAACTCCGGCTCGGGAGCGGGCCGGACGCGCCGCTCCCTTCCCCCCGCAGGGGCCCGATCCGGCGACTCCGCGAACCGGAACGCCTCCTCCACCACCGGCCCCGCGGTCGTGTACGTCCGCACCGCCGCACGGCCATCCGGATGACTGAAGCGCAGGGTCACCGGCCGCGACAGCGGCAACCCGAACCCCTCCAGGGGAAGCAACCCCAGGACACGGCTCCGCGCAATCCCGTTCGACCCCGGCTCGAGCAATTCCGCCGTCACCGTACAGGCCTCCCCCCCCGCTCCACAGGACAGCCTTGCAGCCCCGCCGCCGCGCACCCGGTGCCACTCCCTCACCCGCGCCGAGGCCTCGCCCACCGCCGTGGCCGCCAGGACACCACCGTCCGCCCCGACCGGCACGTCTGCTCCCTCCTGGCCACCTGGCTCCGAAACGCCATCGACCACGCCGCCCTCCGCCGGCGATGACGCGTCGCGGACACCCTGCGCCATCCATGACAACCCCACAGCACCCAGCCCCACCAGAACCAGACCGGCGAGGGGAAGCCAGCGGCGCTTCGACCTCCCCTTCGGCGCCACCGCGCGCGACGGCGTGGTCGTTCGCCAGCGCTCTCCCACGGACCGATCACCCACCGCCACCCCGCCCGGGGACCACGGCGCCGTGCGCGCGCCACCGTCCAGTGCCTCACTCTCCGTGAGACGGACCCCATCGTCCAGCCGCCCCACGACCAACCCCTCCCCCGCTCCGAGCCCCTCGCCGGAGAGCGGCTCATCATACACCACCGTCGAACCCGCAGCCGCCCCGCACCCGGCACCCTGCTCCGGCTCCGGCTCCGGACCGGACTCCCCGCGGTCCGTCTCCACTCCCGCAACAGCGCCGCCACGAACCTGCACCGTCGCATCCCCCACCAGCGGCGGGCCGGTCCGCATCGCGTCCGCCAGCGCCGACGCCATCGCCCGCGCCGAATCCCACCGCGCATCGGGGTGCGCACGAAGCGCCCGGCGCAGCACCGAAGCCATCGGCGACGACGACGCTCGCTCGCCCAGCCGCCACGGCTCGGGACCCATCCGCTCACGCAGCAGCTCCGGAAACGCCCGGTCCGTCGGCACGGACTCCAGCCCATCGAGCGCCGACGCCAGAACCATGGCCGCGCTGAACAGGTCGCTCGCCGGACCCGGACGATCCTCGAACACCTCCGGAGCGGCCCACGCCGGGGTGCACCGCACCCGCCCATCCGATGCCGGCACCGACAGCACGCCCTCCGTGACATCGAACGTTCGCGCAATGCCGAAGTCCAGCACCCGACAACGCACCCCGCCATCCTCGTCCTCCCACGCCAGATTGCCCGGCTTCAGATCGAGATGCAGCACCCCCGCTCCGTGCGCCGCGTCCAGCCCGGCCAGCAACTGCTGGCCCAGCTCCGCCACCGTCGCCGCCGGCAAACGCCCACGGGCCTCCAGCACCTCCGCCAGCGTCCGGCCCTTCACCCACTCCATCACCAGATACGGACGACCATCCCGCAACGTCCCGAAGTCCGTCACCGGGACCACGTACGGACTTCGAAGCCTCGCCAGCGTCTCCGCCTCGCGCCGGAACGACTCCACGTCGAAACGACCGTCCTCCCCCCGTCGACGCATCACCTTGATCGCCACCTGAAGCGTACGAATCTCCTCGTGCCGCGCCCGGTACACCTCGGCAAACCCACCCTGCCCCAGCAAGGCCTCCACCCGGTACCGCCCCCCCACCACCCGACCTTCGACGAGCAGCGCCCCGTCCGTCGACGCATCCGGCGACGCCCCCACCTCCACCGACACCTCGTCCACCCTTGCCCCGTCCCGCCCGGTCAAGGCTCCAGCTCCTCGAGCCCGTCACAGATCGACTGCGCATGCTCCCGCGTCTCCACACGCACCCGCTCCGGATCAGCACCGTCCCGAACACGCCACGTCTCCACCGCGAGCACCCGGTCGAGCAGCTCCGGATCCCGCACGAACTCCTCCCGCGTCAGGACGCGCTCCGGATCGAGGGCGTTCCGAACCTCCACCCACAGCAACCGCCCCCCCTCGTCGAAGCCCCGCCACACCAGCGATACCGGCTCCCCCTCGCCCACCCGGGCCGCCCATCCCCACTCCACCTCGACCCATGCCGCACCGTCCATCCCGTCCATGACCTCGACACTTCGCCCGCCCAGCGGGCGCTCCTCGGGTAGAGACACCGTCTGCACCCACATCAGCCGCACCGGATCGCCATCCGTGTAGCCGTAACGCTCCTCCTGCTCCGCCCGCTCTCCGCGCTGGAACACGATGACCGAGACCCGGCCCGCCAGCCGCCCCTCCCCATGATACGACCACAGCCGCGTCTCCCCCTCGTCACCCACCTCCGGCCCCGAGAACTCCTCCCGGTCCACACGATGCCCCTCCCCGCGGATCACCTCACGGCGCCACCGCAACTCCAGCCCGTCCCCCGTCCACAGCAACCGCTCCTCCAACCACACGAAGCCATCATCCCCCCACGACCACTCCTCCACCACGCGCACACCGTCCTGCGTCGTCGAACGACGCCAGGCCTCCCGATCCAGCGTGACGTCCCCCATCCGATCCCGCTCGATCCGGATGGTCTCCACCAGCCGGTCCCCCTGGTGCACGCGGACGAAGCATGGAGTGACAAAGGAAGCGTCGCCAGGCTCCGTCGGCTCCACGGGCTCCGTCGGCTCCACAGGCTCCGTCGGCTCCACAGGCTCCGTCGGCTCCACGGGCTCCGTCGGCTCCACGGGCTCCGTCGGCTCCACGGGCTCCGTCGGCTCCAC
>REDH01000105.1 GCA_007693585.1 Deltaproteobacteria bacterium | reverse complement strand
GTCCGAGGGTGTGGAGGTCCTCGCCGGGGTGGAGGGGGCGGAGTGTGAGGTTGGTGGCGGGGGGGGTGAGCCAGGGGTCGAGGGCGTCCTGGAGGCGGTTCCAGGTGCGGAGGGCCTCGTGGGAGAGGATGACCTGGAGGGGGGCGGAGCGCTCGATGCGGGGGATGGAGAGGGCGAAGGCGAGGGGGAGGAGGTCGGCGAGGTGGTCGAGGTGGACGTGGGTGAGCAGGAGCGCGTCGAGGGAGAAGAGGTCCGCGCCGGCGGCGGCGGCCTTCTGGAGGGTGCCGGAGCCGCAGTCGAGGAGGACGCGGGCGTCGGGGGTCTGGAGGAGTCCGGCCGTGGGTCCGCGCTGGGGGTGGGGGAGTGCGGTCCCGGTGCCGAGGAGGGTGAGGGAGGGGGCCATGGGGCCGTGTTCAGTCGTCGTCGTCGTCGTTGTCTTCGGCGAGCTCCGGGGGGAGCTCGGGTTCGGTCCAGGTGTAGGGGAAGTGTGCGCGGACGAGTCCGGTGGAGCCGAAGCGCTGGCCGACGATGTAGAGGTGGAGGGCGTCGGTGCCGCGGGGGGGGCGTTCGAAGAGGAGGAAGTCCTCGACCTGCTCGCCGGGGGCGAGCTGTCGGGTGTCGCGCTGCTGTCCGGGGACGACGATGTTGGGCCCGAAGCTGGCTCGGCTGAGGGCGTTGCCGTCCTGGTCGGTGAGTCGGGGGACGTCGGCGGAGGAGGAGCGCGGGGGAAGGTAGCGGAGGGTGGATTCGGAGACGTTGCGGACGGTGTACCCGATGCGGAGGAGGGGGGAGTCGGAGAAGCCTTCGCCGCGGGTGGTGTCATTGAGGCGGATGTAGTCGACCGCGACGCCGTCGATGCGGAGGGTGAAGTCGTCGTTCTCGAAGACCTCGCCGACGCCGATGGCGGGGGGTTCGGGGATCTCGGCGGGTTCGGCGAAGCGGAAGGTGATGTAGGCGGGCATGCGGGTGTCGCTGCCGAAGATGCGCGGGGGCATGGAGAGGACGAGGGAGGCGGCGCCGGCGGGGGGGCGCTGGAAGAGGATGCGGTCCTCGAGGGTGTCCCCGGGCTGAAGGACGACGGCCTCGGTGACGGGGTCGTCGAGGTATCGCCAGGCGCCGAGGGTGACGGGGGGGATGGCGTTGTCGGCGCGGGGGGGGCGGGCCTTGTCCTCGCCGTCGTCGACGAAGAGGAGGGCGCTGGTGCCCTGGCTGGCCTGGGTGGCGGCCCAGTTGAGGTCGTAGCGCACGGGGGCTTCGCCGTCGTTGCGGACGAGGACGTCGAGCAGGAGGACGGGGGCCTGGGTGCGCGCGGCGCCGGTGGGGCCTTCGAGGTCGATGTATTCGAGGGAGGCGCGCTGCAGGGTGACGGAGACGCCGTTCTGCTCGACGGGCGTACCCATGGGCCCTTCGGGGGGCTTGGCGCATGCCGGGACGAGGAGGATCGCGGCGAGGAGCGTGGGCAGGATCCACCGCGGGAGGCGGATCGCCGGTGGGCAGGCCGTGCGCGTCATGCGTCGAGTCATGGTTTGGGTTCCTTCCAGCGGACCGGCAGCGGAGGTGCCGGGCATCCGGCACATCGCGGGGCGCATCCGGCCGGCGGACGCTAGCACGCACGGGTCTGGGGTGTCAAAGAGCGCGGGCGGGCTCGCCTTCGGACGCGCCCCCGCGGGCGCGCCCGAAGGGCCGCGGTGGGTCCGATGCACGCGGGCGTTCCGCCCCGGTCGTTGCGTTCGGGGCCCGTGTGGCGCGAGTCAGCGGATCGGGTCGATCACGGGGAACGGGGTGAGTCGGCGCGGGCCGGGCTCGGCGGGCTCGGCGGGCTCGCCGGTCTCAATGGGTTCAGTGATTATCCCGCCCGCCTCCCCTGTCGGGTTCAGGTAGCCGTCGCCCCGCTGTCCGCGGCCCCCGGCGCCCCAGCACCACAGGGTACCGCCGTCGCGAAGGCCGCAGGTGTGCAGGTTTCCGGCGACGACCCCGTCCCAGTCGCTCCAGGGGGCGTCCCCCGACCGGGAGTTCGCGGCGACGCGCTCCGGCGATGTGCGCCGAAATCCGCTGAACTCCAGGCCCACCCCGCGCTGCCCATCGGTTCCTCGTCCCCAGCACCAGAGTGACCCGTCGCTCCGACGGGCACACGTGTGATTGTCTCCGATGGCGATGTCGCCGGTCCAGTCCGTCCAGGGGGCTCCACCGTCCTCCTCGGCGGCGATGACCTGGCTTGGCGTTTCGCGCTCGAAGGTCTCCGATCCATCCCCCCGGCTGCCTCCGTGGCCTTCTCCCCAGCACCACAGCGCGCCGTCCTCCCGAAGACCGCAGGTGCGTGTGTGGGCGGTGCGTACCATGGTCCAGTCGCCCCAGGGGGCGCCCCCGACCTCCTCGGCGGCCAGCACGATCGCGGGCGTGTTTCGTTGGGCGGTGTCTCCGACACCGAGCTGGCCATTGCTGTTCCTGCCCCAGCACCAGAGGGTCCCACCCTCGCGGATGCCGCACGCGTGTTCGCGGGCCGTGCCGATGTGGGTCCAGTTCGTCCAGGGGGTGCCCCCGCCGCTGGCCCGCACCTGAACGGGCAGCGGAACGACCGGATCCGTCGCGTTGTTGCCGAGCTGTCCTCCGTTCCCTAGTCCCCAGCACCAGAGCGTTCCGCCGTCGCGAATTCCGCAGGTGAAGAACCGTCCCGCGCTCACGGCAGTCCAGTCCGACCAGTGCTCGTCGGGGCTGTCCGAGGCTGCCCGCACGCGCACAGGTCGGTCGCGGACCACCATGCCCGTTCCTTCTCCGATGCCCAGTTGTCCATCGGAGCCAAAGCCCCAGCACCACAGCGAGCGGTCCTCGCGAATGCCGCAGGTGTGCGACTGGCCCGCGCTGATGTGGGTCCAGTCGGTCCAGAAGGGAGCGGCATCCCCCTCGGCGGAGAGCACGCGAACCGGCTCCGGGACCCCCTGCTCCAGACCGGCTCCCAGGACAGCTCCGAAGGGGGTGAAGGCATCGAAGCCACCCCAGCAGTACAGCGCGCCCGCCTCGCTGATCGCGCAGGCGTGACGTGCACCCGAGCTGAGCGCTGTCCACGCGCAGGACGGGCTCGCTCCGGCGCACGTGAGTGCGCTGCCGTCGCCCGAGCACACGAGCTCGCCATCATCGCACGGTCCGCAGGATGTGCCCGGGGTACCGTCGAGTATCCCGCAGGCGCCACACGCGTTGAATCCCGCGTCATCGCACACCACCGCCTCCCGGCCGTCGCACACCCACTCGCCGCACTCCCCGCACGTCGCTCCGGGAAGACCGTCGAGGATGCCGCATCCGTTGCAGGCGTTGGGTACGGAACAGAGTTCGCACTCCCCCTCGAAGCACCCGAGGAAGTCGCCGCAGTCATTGCCGCAGCCGCCACAGTGCGCGCTGTCGGTCTGCGTGTTCACGCACACGCCGCCGCACGGATCCGGGGTGGGTTCCTCGCAGTCGAG
The DNA here is from genome assembly GCA_007693585.1 of Deltaproteobacteria bacterium. Lineage (GTDB taxonomy): Bacteria > Myxococcota_A > Bradymonadia > REDH01 > REDH01 > REDH01. The sequence goes on along the minus strand of REDH01000105.1, from coordinate 16,651 downwards.
TCCGGTCGGCGGGGCCGAAGAGGGCGGACCGGTCGTCGGACCGGCCGCGGGCACGCACTGCCCGTCGTCGCACACCTGCCCCGTGTCGCAGTCCCCGTCCGACAAACACGGTGCCGATGTCACGGGCGGATCGGAGGACCCGCCGTCGTCCACCACGCACGCCCCGCCGCGCTCCACGAAGCCCTTCAGGCACACGTCGCACGAGGCGTCGCGCGAGCCGTCCGACGGGATGCACGCGCGGTTCTGCGCCGCGCACCCAAGGTCCGCGCAGGTCGCAAAGCCGCAGCCGGGCAGTCCGGCGTTCAGCTCGCAGCGCACGCCGCCGGTCGGGCCGCAGGCCCACTCCAGGCAGGTGCCGCAGGCGTCGCCGAGGTCCACCGGCAGCTCGGCGCACCGCCCGCAGGCGTTGCGCGCGGCCGCGCCCAGATCGCCTTCGCACTCCAGCGCCGTGTTGTCCGCGTTGCACGCGAGGGCTCCGCTGCCGCACTCGCCGCAGGGCTGCCGCTCGGCGCCCCGCAGCGGGCCGCAGCCCCCGCAGGCGTTGAGCGTCTCGCCACCGAGGCACTGCACCTCGTTCGGGCTCACGCAGACCTGCAGCCCGTCTCCGCAGGTTCCGCATGCCTCCCCCGGCCGGGTCGAGAGCGTCTCCGCGCCGCCGCAGGCGTTGCGGTCCTCGGGTCGCACCACGGTGCCACAGGTGAGGTTGCTGCCGGCGCACAGCCAGATGCCGTCCACCTCGCACGGCTGCCCCGGGCGGTCGGTGCTGTCCGTGCAGCCGCCGCACGCGTCGGGGGCCGTGGGCGTCGCGCAGCGCAGGCTGCCCTCGCCGTCACAGGTCCAGGTCCCGCCACCGCACAGACCGCACTCGTCCCCTGCGCGCGCCGGCAGCGAGCCGCAGCCCCCGCAGGCGTTCGGGGGCAGGGCGTCGTCCGTGGCCACGCACTCCAGCGCCCCCGGCGTGGTGTCGCTGCACACGAGGATGCCCGGACCGCACGGGGCGTCGCAGCCGTCTCCCGGCAGGGCCGGCTGGCCCTCGAAGCGCAGCTGGTCCGTGCCTCCGCACGCGTTGGCGTCCGGGCCGAGGCAGTCGAGCGCCTCGCGCGAGCCGCACACCCAGCGGCCTTCGCCACCGTCGCACAGGCCGCCCGGCCGTCCGTCCAGCGCCGCACACCCGCCGCACGCGTTCGGGTCGCGGGCGCCCGCGCACACCGGCGTGCCGTCCGGACCGCACACCCACGTGCCGGCGAAGTCATCGTCGATCCCCGCGCACGCGCCGCACGCGCTGCCGATCTCCACAGGCAGCGCGCCCGCGTTGCCGCAGTCGTTGAGCGCAGCCTGACCCACGCAGCGCAGCAGCTCGCCCGCGGCGCACACGAGCGTCCCCTCGCTGAAGTCCCCGCACGGATCACCGGGGTCCGCGTCCTCGCCCTCCCACACCAGGGCGAGCGCCCCGCCACAGGCATTCACCGACGGCAACCCCGTGCCGGGATCCACGTCCGAAGGGTCCGACGGGCTGCCCGACACATCCGCCAGGGTGCCCGGGACACTGCCGGACTCGATCACGTCACTGGACGGCTCCTCGCTCGACTCCGGTGGGTCCCCATCGTCCGACCCGCACGCCGCCAGCATCAGCAGCGCGAGGAGGGGCAAAAGCATCCGCGCGAACGGGAGACGGGTGCGAAGGTCGCCGGGGGCGACGTCACGGCGGGGGAACTCGGCCTGCATGGCGTATCCTCGAGAGCGATGGCGGAAAAGCGACCCCGATGGGCCCCAACGGACCTCCCGCAGCGACCGTGCCGGCAGGCACGAGCCACCGCTGCCCCACTTCGCACCGCAGCGGGCGAGGTGGCGCGTTCAGGTCTGGAGCGAGCAGTGTCCGGGGCCGCACTGTGGGTTGTCAAGCGGCCTGCACGCTCGCTTCCGAGTCATCGTCCGGGCGAAACGCACCGCTCCGCTGTCCCCGTTCCGTGCCCGACCGGGCTCCGGAGCACGCGGCACCACCCCGGTCAGCGGTTCTCCACCGCGATCCGGAACAGCGTCTCGAGCTCCTCGACGAGTTGTGCCTCCTGCTCCGGGGTCAGCGGCGGCAGCTCCCCGTCCTCGCGCACGTGGCCCGGCACCGCGCCGATGCGCGAAGCCAACAGCTCGCCGTCCTTCATCACGAACAGGCTCGGCACCGTGAACCACGGCAGCGTCGTGCACTCTTCCCCCTCGCATCCCTGCGGTCGATCGATCGTCCGAAGGTTCTCGGCCCCGATCCGGTCCACGATCGCCTGGAACGCCGGCGTCAGACGCCACTCCCCCGTGACCGGATCCTCCTCGGCGCCCCGCGTGTCCCGAATGTTGAACTTCCACAGCACATCCAGCCCCTCGGCCTTCGCCACCGTGTTGAAGTACGGCACGTACTGCGCGCACCACGGACAGGTGCCCCAGCCGAAGTACACCACCGCCAGCTCCGGACCGTCCAGCAGGGCCAGCATGCCCTCGTAGTCCACCTGCTGGAGGATGTGGAACGGGTCATCCATACGCGGATACTCCGCCAGAATGTCGGGATCCCCGGGCTGCACATCGCTCGAATCGGTGGGCGTGCCGGAATCGGTGGGCGTGCCGGAGTCGGTGGGCGTGCCGGGGTCGGTGGGCGTGCCGGGGTCGGTGGGCACGGTAGATGCCGCGGGCGTGGTGTCGTCATCGCTGCAGGCGACGGCGAGGACGGCGCAGAGCGCGGCAATCAGGGCGATGGGCAGCCTGGACATGGTGTTTCCCCGGGAAAGGATTCCGATTGGCGGGGGCGCCCGTGGTCTCTCCTGGACGGTGTCGGCTTCGGGCTCCCCCTGCTGTGCGGCAGTGTAGGGAGAGTGCGGCTTCGGGGCCACCCCCCTGGTGGCGGACGTTCCGCGACCCGGGGCTATCGCAAAGTCAGCAAGTCGGGCTCCCGAGAGCGCGGGAATGAAAGTCGCGTTTGAACGGACACGTGCGGCGCCTGAACGGAAAGGGCCGCTTTGGCTCTACCTGGCCGAGGACGCTCTGGACGAGCCTCCGCAGCACCCCGAGGTGCTGTGCGGTGTTGGTGTCCGCGATAGTACACGCGTCCTCGCTGAAGGTGACATCGAATACACGATGAAACACCTCAATTCCCCAGTGATCACGAGCGGCTTCCCCAGCGGAACGGGCATCCGGTACCCGGCCTTGCGGGCCCTGGCGCCGCATTCAGGCAGGGGCGCCTTCGGGGGCGTCCGCGGGCCGGGTGCCCGTGGGCGGTTCGGTGGCGTGGACCTCGCCGGTGGCATTCTCGCCCTGGGCGGCCATGGTGCGGTCGCGGATGGCGCGCAGCCGTACGAGGTGGTGGAGCACCTGCTTTCGGGTGTCGTCGAGCTCGGCGGCCAGCGGTCCGGTGTCCTCCTCGTGCCCGCGCCGTGCGCCGGCGAGGTGGTCGAGGGACTCGGAGATCTGGCGGTAGAGGCGGTCTCCGGCGCCTTCGACGAACTCGCGCAGGCGGTCGCCGAATTCGTCGATCTGGTGGACGAGCTCCTCCTCGACCTTGAGGGCGGCGGCGCGGACGGCCTGGACGGCCTGCTCGGTGGCCTGGGCACGGATGCGGGCGTCGACGCGGTCCTTGAGGACGAAGGCGAGGACGGGAGCGGAGAGGGTGAGCAGCCCGCCGACGAGGAGGTTCGAGAAGGCGAGGAAGGTGACGCCGAGGGCGCCCAGGGCGAAGACGCCGACATCGTATCCGAAGGTGTTGACGTCGAGGTTGAGGTCACGGCTCTCGACGCCGAGTTCCTTCTGGGCCTCGGCCATCGCCTCGCGCATGTTGCGGTTGGTGATGGAGATGATCTCCTCGGCGACCTGCTCGAGGCGCATGGCGGTGGCGGTACCTTCGCCCTCGACGAACTCCTTGAAGGTGTCGTGGATGAAGTCGGGGAGGTAGCGCTTGACGTCGTCGGCGCCGGCGCGCTCGATCTCGCGGGGGAGGGCCTCGGTGAAGGCGGTGGCGAAGTCGCGGATGGCGTCGCGTGTGGTGGCGCGGATCTCGGTGATGCGGCGGTCGATGAGGGCGACGTTGTCGGCGACCATCATGCGGGACTGGGAGAGTCGTCCGCGGACGCTGTCGATGCGCCGGGCGAGCTCGTCGGCGTCGAGGCGGAGGGCGGAGCGTTCGATGGCGAGGTTGGTGTCGATGAGCGACGCGATCCGGAGTCCGGCGCGGGCGGCGCTCTCGATGAGGATGGTCTCGCGCTGTGCGGTGATGAAGGCGCGGAGGTCGTCGCGGAACCGCTCGAAGCCCTCGTCGTGGCCGTCCTCGAGGGCGCGCCGCGCGCTGAGGGGGTAGAGTCGGATCTCGCCGAGGATGGGGGTCAGTCGGCCTTCGATGTGGGCGCGGATCTCGTCGAGCTCGCCCTCCTTGAGGCCGTCGACCTTGCCGAGCACGAAGAAGATGCGCTCGTGGGAGTCCTTGAGGAGTCGGTCGCGGATGAAGGAGATCTCGGAGCGCTTGAGGGCCTGGTTGGCGTCGAGGACGTAGACGATGACGTCGGCGCGGGGGACGTACCCGTAGGTGATCTCGACCTTCTGCTGGGAGATGTCGTTGACGCCGGGGGTGTCGACGATGAACAGGCCGTGTTCGAGGAAGGGGGAGGGGGCGCGCAGCTCGACGAAGCGGAGGTCGTCGGGCGGGTCGTGGATGATCACGTCACGCAGGGCGTTGCCCTCGACCTCGTCGGTGCCGCCGTCGCGGACGACCCGTGCGGGTCCCTCGCCCTGGCGGATGTGGGTGATGACGCTGGTGGTGGGCGTGATGCCGGTGGGGAGCATGTCGCGGCCCAGCAGGGCGTTGATGACGCTGCTCTTGCCGTGGTTGAATTCGCCGAGCACGACCATGCTCATCCGCCCCTCGCGGAGGATGGGGAGGCGCTCCTCGCGGATCTCGCGCACGAGGGTGTGCATGCCCTTGTGCTCCCCGATGTCGGCGAGGGCCTCGAGGTGGCCGGCGATGGTCCCTGTGACGTCGTCGGTGCTTGCTTCGTGGCTCATGGATGTGCTCGCGCGTGCGCGGGGCCGGTTCCGCGGGGTGGTTCGGGGGTGGTCACCGGGACCGTGGAAGCCCGACGAGGGCGTCCGGCACGGTGCTCGGTCGGAGAAGGAACGAGCGGGAGTGGCCTGCAGGGGGTGGGTCGCGTTCGCCGCGATCGTGAGCGCACATCCGGGGCAGGGGGGAGGGTCCATGCGTGTGGGCCGTGGGCCTCCATGAACACTCCCGTACCCAGCGCGATGCGCCCCGGTGTCGCGGAGCGTGTGCGGTCCACCCGGGCGAGGCCGGGGCTCGTTCCTCGGCGGCCGTGGCGCCGGGAAGCGGGTCGGGCGTGGGCCCGGTGACCAGCGGGGAGGTAGGGGTGCGCCCGGGGGGTTGTCAACGGGCGGCGGACGTTCCGCGCGCGGAAGTGGGCGAGGCCGAGGCCGTGGATGCGTCCGCTCGCGCAGGGCCTCAGGCGGGCGTCTGCCCCGGCGCTTCCGCCTGCGCGTCCGTCCGCCCCGTCAGCAGTCGCTTCAGTCCCGTGGCCACCGGATGCACCAGCAGCCAGAAGCTCGGCACCACGAAGAGGGTGAGCCCCATGCTCACCAGCAGCCCGCCGACCACGGCGAGGGCGAGGGGCCGCATCAGGTCCGCGCCCTCGCCCATGCCGAGCGCCAGGGGCAGCATGCCGCAGATGGTGGTGAAGCTGGTCATCAGGATGGGGCGAAAGCGGACCCGACCGGCCTCCACCGCGGCGTCCAGCGGCGCGCGCCCCTCGGCCACCCCGCGCTCGATCATCTCCACCAGCAGGATCGCGTTGTTCACGACGATGCCCACGAGCAGCACCACCCCCAGCAGCACCGGCGCACTCGTGGGCGTCTGCGTCAGCACCAGGATGCCCACCACGCCCACGAGCGCGAGCGGCGCGCTCGACAGGATCACCAGCGGGCTCGACAGCCGCTCGTACTGCACCGCCAGCACCACGAACACGAGGAAGAGCGCCAGCAGGATCACGGTGAACAGCGCGCGGTTCGTCTCCCGGATCACCTCCTCCTCGCCCCCGAAGATCAACCGGTAGCCGTCCGGAAGCGCAAGGTCCGCCACCCGGTCGCGGATCGCGCGGTTGACCGTGCCCACGTCGGTCTCCACCGTGTTCACCTCCCCGCTCAGCCGCAGGATCCGGGTCTGGTTCTCGCGCTCGATGTGCGCCGGGCCGTCCGTCAGCCGAAAGCGCGCCACGTCCCCGAGCCGGACCGGCGCCTCCCCGTGGCGCACGATCAGCAGGTTGGCCAGGTCCTCGGTGTCCCGTCGCTCCGCAGGCGGGAGCGCCACGCGGACGTCCACCTCCGCCGTGCCCGTCGCCACCCGCGTGGCCACGTCTCCGCCCACCGCCACCCGCGCCGCCTGCGCGATCTCCCGCGGCGAAAGGCCGAGCGCCGCTGCCCGCTCCCGGTCCACGTCGACGCGAAGCAGCGGCGACCGATCGTCCCGCGCCAGCTCCAGCTCCGTCAGCCCAGCGATCCCCCCGAGCTCCAGCAGCAGGTCCCGTCCGATGCGGTCGAGCTCCTCGAGATCGTCGCCCACCACCCCGATGGAGATCGCCGCGCCCGTATCGCTCAGCCGCAGCCCCGGCAGCCGAGGCGGCCGCACGTTGTAGCGCGCACCGGGGATCTCCATCGCGCGAAGCGCCTCCTGCGCCTGCCGCACCCACTCCCCCGCCGACAGCTCCGGCCGCTCGCCGGCCGGACCGAGCGAGACCGAGTAGCGCGCCGTCCCCGGACGCTCGTTCAGAATCCCCCCGCCCAGATGCCCGCCCACCAGCCCGAACAGGTGCTCCACGCTCGGCGTGCCCTCCAGCACCTCCTCCATCCGCAGCGCGTGCTCCAGCGTCACCTCCGGCGGCGCACCGGGGGGCAGCACCAGCACCGCCGACACCTGACCGTCGTCCACCTGCGGCAGGAACTCGCTCCCCAGCCCGTCCACGGCCTCCCACGAGAGCCACACCGCCACCGCCGCCAGCAGCAGCACGAGCAGCCGCCCGCGAAACACCAGCCGCGCCGCCGCCGCATAGGCGTCCGTCGCCACACGCACCGCCCACTGGAACAGCCGCAGCGGCGGACTCCGCCCGATCCGGCTCGAGAATCGCACCCGCCCCAGCACCGCCGCCAGGCTCGGCACCACCGTCAGCGCCACCGCCAGAGACACCACGATCGCCAGCGAAATCGTCAGGATCAGTTCCCGAAACAGCATCGCCGCCAGCCCCGTGATCAGCAGGAACGGCACCACCGCCGCCAGATTCGTCACCGTCGCCGCCACCACCGCCGAGCGAACCTCTCCCGCGCCGTCGAGCGCAGCCTCCACCTCCTCCTTCTCCAGGCTGTCCCGGTGCCGCGCGATGTTCTCCAGCATCACGATCGCGTTGTCGAGCAGCACCCCCACCCCCAGCGCCAGCCCGCCCAGCGTCATCACGTTGAGCGTCAGCCCCCCGACGCTCATCATCGCGAACGTCGCCAGGATCGACAGCGGAATCGACAGCCCGATCACCAGCGCCTTGCGCACGCTCCCCAGAAACAGGAGCACCACCAGCGTCGCCAGGCCCCCGCCGAGCATCGCCGCCGAAGCCACCGCCCGGATCGAGCTCCGGATGAAGAACCGCTGGTCCGTCGTCGCCGTCACCGCGATGTCCGGCGGCACGAACCCGCTCTCCTGCAGACGCGCGAGGGTCGCCGCCACCCCGTCCACCACCTCCAGCGTGTTCGCATCCGGCAGCTTGAACACCGACAGCCGCGTCGCCGGACGCCCGTCGAGCCGCACGAAGATCCGCTGCTCCCGATGGGTGTCCAGCACCTCCGCGATCTCGTCGAGCCGCACCGTCTGCCCCGTCCCGGGCAGCGCGATGGCCACCCGGGCGATGTCCTCGGACGTCCGCAGGCGGGTGTCCGTCGTCGCCATCACGGCAAAGGACTCCCCCGTCACCCAACCCGCGGCCACCTCGACGTTCTCCCCGATCAGCGCCTCCCGCACCGCGGAGACCGGCAGGCCGTGGTGCGCCAGACGCTCCTGGTCGATCCGCACCTGGAACTCCCGCACCCGGCCTCCGGCCACCTCGATCCCCCCCACTCCCGGCGTCGTCCGGAGCTGTGGCGCCAGCTCGAACTCCAGCCAGTCGCGCACCTCCAGCTCGCTCCGCGTGTCCGACGTGAACCCCAGCTCGTACACCGGCTCCGCCGTCGGATCCCGCTTGTAGAGCCGGGGCGGCATGATGTCCGGCGGGAGCTGGGTCCGCGCCAGCTCGAGGTTGCGGGCCGCGTCCTGCAGCGCGAGATCGATGTCCGTGCCGTAGTCGAAGATCAGGTTGACGTTCGTCCGCCCCTCGGACGCCCGGCTCGCGATGCGCGAGAGGTTCTCCGTCGCCGAGAGGCTGGACTCCAGCACCCGCGTGATCTGCTGCTCCATGACCTCCGGGGCCGCACCCGGGTAGTTCACGGTGACGACGATCTCCGGGTAGGCCATCGCCGGAAGCAGGTCGACGGCGAGACGGCCCTGGAAGAAGAGACCGAGGACCACCACCACCGAGGCGAGGGCCATCGTGCCCACCGGCCGCCGGATCGCCAGGGCCGTCAGTCCCGCGCGCGCGCTCATCGGTCGGACCCCGGGGCCGGCTCGCCCTCGTCGCGTCGTGCCTCGCCCGCCTCCGGTCCGAGGTCTCGCCCGGCCTCACCCTCCTGCCGGCGGGGCGCCTCCCGGCCGAGGGTTCGGCCCGGCGCATCGGGCGACCCGGGATCCAGCCCATGGGCGCGCATCGCGGCGGCCTCGGACGACGACAGGTTCGGTGGCTCCACCCGGGCGGTCACACGGACGCGCAGGCCCTCGCGAAGGGCCGAGGGATTCATCCCCACCACGGTCTCTCCCGCGTCCAGCCCCTCGCGGACTTCCACCCAATTCCGGCGCTCCACTCCCGTCTCGACGTCCCGGCGGGTCAGCCGGTCGTCCTCGATCACGTAGACGAAGCGCTCGCCGCGCGTGGAGGCCAGGAGCGCCTCCCCGGGAATGATGCGCATCGGTCGCGCGTCGAGGGCCAGGCCGATGCGCGCCATGAACCCCGGTCGCGGGTGCACTCCCTCCGGCGGCGTGCCCAGGGCGAGCTCCACGACGAGGCGGCGGTCCTCGGGGTCCACCGCGGGAAAGATCCGGTGGACCGTGGCCCCGAACGGCGCGTCCGCGAAGGCGTCGAGCACGATGGTGGCCCGCTGGCCCTCGACGAGATGCACCACGTCCCGCTCGGAGAGTCGCACCCGGACCATGAGCCCGGAGAGGTCCGCGAGCTCGAGCAGCTCCTGATCGGCGCGGACGGTGCTGCCGGGGTCCACCATGCGGCGCAGCACCACGCCGTCCATCGGCGCCCGGACCCGCGCCAGGTCCATCCGGGCGCGCCACACGTCGACCTCCGCCGAGGCGACCTCCCGCTGCGCCTCCAGGTCCGCCAGCTCCACGGGGGGCGCGGCGCCGCGGTCCACGAGCGCCTGCATGCGTTCGATCCGGCCCGCGAGCAGGGCCTCTTCGGCCCGCGCCCGGCGCAGCTCCGCCCGCATCTGCGCGGTGTCCACCTGTGCGAGGGTCTGGCCGCGCGACACCGCGTCGCCCTCCTGCACGTCGAGCGAGAGCAGGCTCCCCGACTGGCGCGCCGCGACCCGGACGCGCTCGCGCGGCTCGACCGTGCCGGTGGCGAGCACGATCCTCGGCAGGACGGCGGTGCGCACCGTCCAGGCGCGGACCGGCGTGTGGCGTTCCGCGCGCTCTGCGGACCCGGCGGACGTGCCCGTGCCCTCCTCCGGCGTGCTGTCCTGCCGGGGCTCCGGCGTCTCCCTGTCCGCCCGCACGCAGCCCGCCGCGAGCAGGACGGTCGCCGCGAGGACGAGGAAGCGCTTGAGCATGACAGGGCCGGAGGGAGGGAACGCCGGGGCAACCCGGAGACCGGTCGGGTAGGGATCGGGAGGGGAGGGTCAACGACCGGTGTCGGTGGGTGGGCGGTTCTCCGGAGCGTTGTCCTGCAGCGCCTTGCGGGCGATTTCGAGCCACTGTCGCGCGCCCGGAAAGTCGGGATCGAGCTCGAGGCAGTGCTGAAGGTCCTCGAGGGCGAGGGCGTCCTGGTCCAGTTCCATGCGGGCGATCCCCCGCTCGAACCACGCGCGGGGCCGCTCTGGGGAAGCCGCGACAAGTCGATCGAGCACGGCGATGGCCCGGTGCGGCTGTCCGAGGGTGGTGAGGTCGGAGGCGGAAATGACGCGTGCGTCGTAGACATCGCCGCCGGTGACCCCGGCGCGGGCGATGCGCAGGATTGCGAACAGACGCAGCTCGAGGGTCTCGCGAAGGGATGGATCGGACATGGGGGTGCGCTCGGGGGATCGGATCGGGCCCATCCGTCAGCTCATCGGGCCCGAACAGGTGGACGTGGCCGTTCGGGGCGGCGCCTCCCCCCACCGCACCTCCACTTTCGTCCCGGCATACGTCCCCCATCGCTCCAGCGCGGTGCGGGCGCTCCCGCACGGCCGGAGCGGCGGGGGAGTCCACATCGAGGGTCACAGGGGGGCGGGGGAGTCCGCGGAGGAAAGGGGGCCGCCGGTTCCCGTGGGGGTCAGATGAGGCCAGAACCCGGCGCGGCCGTCAACCGCCGGGCGGTTCGCGTGAGGTGCGCCGACGGGTCGGGCGTGGCGGGGACAGTGGGGTGTTGACCCACCGTCGCCGCATCGGCCATGCTGCGGTGGCGTGCGCACCAGACCCCGCATGATCGGAGCTTCATGAACCCTCGGAGCCCACTGTTTCTCGCCCTCGCAGGACTGCTGCTCGTCGCCTGCGGCGGCGACCGTACCGACGATCCGTCGGCTGCGTCAGGTGTGTCCACCGCAGGTCCGACCGGTGCGTCGGCATCCGGTGCGCCCTCGGCGGATGTCTCGGGCACGCCTGGCGACGCGGACGCGACGACGGACGGATCCGCCCTCGGGAGTGGGGCCGGCTCCGCGTCGGTCGAGTCCGGGCCGTCCGGGACGGGCGCGGGGCCGGAGAGCGGCGGGCAGGGGAGCGGGTCAGGCGAGCCGACGGGGAGCGGCGAGGGGTCCGAGCCGTCACCTGGCGGGAGCTCGGCGGCGCCGGCGTGCGCGCCGATCGCCGCGCCGGTGGCGGACTGGTATGCCGCCCCGGACGGCCAGGTCGGGGCTGCGGGAACGCGGGCCGATCCGCTGCCCCTCGCGCTGCTGTTCTCGACGCAGGGGCCCGTGGCCCCGGGAGAACGGGTGCATCTGCTGGGCGGGACCTACGCGGGGCATTTCGAGGTGACCGTGGCGGGTACGTCGGCGGCGCCGGTGGTCTTCGCGGCGGCGCCCGGAGAGCGCGCGATCCTGGACTCCAACGTGCCGGGGGAGGCGGAGGGTGGGCTGATCCTGCGGGGCGGCAACGTGGAGGTGCACGACCTCGTGGTCACGAGCACGAGCCCGGTACGCGGCCAGCGGCAGAGCGGGGTGGTGATCTACGGGCCACGCACGCGGCTGATCAACAGTGTCGTCCACGACACCGCCCAGGGCGTCTCCTTCTGGACGCCTGCGGTCGACGCTGAGCTCTACGGCAACATCATCTATCACAACGGGTTCACGGGGCCGACCCGCGGTCACGGGCACGCGATCTACACGCAGAACCGGGAAGGGACGAAGCGCATCGCGCGCAACATCCTGTTCTTCGGGTACGGCACGGGGTTGCACGCGTACACGGAGGGCGGCCACCTGCAGGGCTTCGACATCGTCGAGAACGTGTGGTTCCGGACCGGGGCGTCGGTGCCCGGGAGCTCGACGGTCGGGGAGAGCGACGGGTGCCTCGTGGGCGGTCTTCAGCCGGTGGCCCGTGCGCGGCTGGTGGGCAACCTGAGCTGGGGTCCGGCGCCGCACTCCCGGAGTCTGCGGGTCGGTTGGGGCGGGAGCGTGCAGAACGAGGACATCACGCTGATCGACAACTTTCTCGTCGGCCACTTCTCGGCGCAGGGGCACTGGCGCTCGGGGACGATCCACGGCAATGCGTTCCACGGCACGATCGTCGGGATGGAGCCCGAGGTGTACCCGGACAACGACTATGCTGAGGCCCTGCCGACGACGAACCGCAGCGTCGTGCACGTGAACGCCCACGACCCTGGGCGCGCCGAGCTGGTGGTGTACAATCCGGAGGGCCTGGAGGAGGTCGAGGTGCCGCTGGCGGATGTGCTGCCGGTGGGGGCGGAGTACACGCTGCACAGCGTGATGGACCTCTTCGGTTCCCCGCTGCGGTCGGGAACGTTCGCGGGGGGATCGCTGCGGGTGCCGATGGGCACGCTTCCGCCGGTGCAGGCCCTGGGCGATCCCGCTTCCATCGAGGGGGCCGACGATCCGGGCGCGGCGTTCGGGGTGTTCGTGCTGCGGTCGAGGTGCGCGCTGTGGGAGCCGGAAGAGCGGGAGCGGTAGGGGGGCGCGGTAGGGGGAGCGCGTTCTACTCCCGCAGTCCCCGCAGGAAGCCCGTCACGTCCTCTTCGTAGGCCGCCCGGTTCCACGCGAGGATGCCGTCACCGGCCCGCTCTTCCGCGGGCCGGTGACGGCAATCCAGGCTGGCGCCGTCGACCTCCACCCGCGAGACCGGTGAGTCCGATTCAGTCAGGCAGGCGCGCCAGAACACAGCTGGCGAGAGACTCGAACTCATCGCAAGAGCGGCGAACGGAATCCTGATGTGCGCCGATGGCGCCATCGCCTGCCTTGAGCTTGAACATCGGCTTGCGTGCGTCCTGGGCGAGCGGCATCAGGCTCTGGTCGTTGCGCATGACGCCGAGGCAGGCGTCGTTGCCTGGCGGCTTCGTTTGTCCTCTGCATTCATCCGCTGCCCCGAAAGAGTTGCTGCAGGCTGTCCAGCCCCTCGCTGAGCGCAAGGTCAGGGCCGGCCGTTGCTGCGGGAGCCTGGGGCGACCGTGCCAGTGCGCGGCTCAGGGAGTGGTGGAGCGAGCGCGTGAGCTGGGAGAACCGGTTCTGTCCGATGCCGTGCAGTGCGAGCACGTCGCGGTGGTGGCGGGGAAGGCCACCGAGAGGAAGCGGAGCATCCTCGGGCAGCTCGCCCGTGGCCAGCGCTGTTCGGAAGAGAGGGTACCCCTTGCTGCCGCGGGATGCGGGCAGGAAGGGTGCTTCGAGGAGGTCGGGCCGGAGCAGGTGGGTGGCCTCGATGAGGCTGTCCCAGCGCGTACCGAGCGCGAACGGCCCGTCGCGTCGGCAGAGTTGCAGCACGTGAGCCAGCCGCTCCGATGGGAGGTGTCCGGCAAACGCGCCTGTTGTGTGCGGGCTCTCGAGGATCCTGTGCCAGTGGTCAGCACCGTCGATGGTCCATCCGCAATGTGCGATCGCCGCGAGCACATCACCCGATGGCTGAAGGAGATCCGTTGTGTCCAGCCCTCGGCCGGCCTTGATGGCGCTGAGCGTCTGCAGCGTCCGACACAGGAGCCAGCGTGCGGCATCGGTGTCCGCGAGCGCAGCCACGACCGGAAGCTGCGTGCTGGGTACGCGGCCGAACACCGGTCCCTCGCCGAGCGTGCGCAGGCGCAGAGCGGCTTGTTTGCTGGCCTCCTCGGTGGTGGCCGTGCCGCGAGGGAAGGAGGGCAGCGCCTGGCCCGTGCGGTCGAGGAGCGCGAGCGTGCGAAACGGCTCTTGCCAGGGCTCGGGAAGCGACTGCCAGGGCGCTTGCGAGAACAGGTGGGCGCAGCGCTGTGACTGGTGCTTTGCCATGTGCAGCGGCAGGAGCGCTGCATCTGTGGGGGTGTTGGACATGCGCCAGTAGAGGCACGCCCCCCGGTGGGCGCCGTGCCGCGGCTTCGTCAGGAGCAGCGTGTTCTCGGCCGGGGAGCGGGATCCGTCCTCGTGCTCAACGACTGCGGGTGGGCCGGCGATCATCTTGCCGATGGCGAGACATCCTCCGCGCAGGGCGTTGATGGCCTCGACCACGCGGGTGCTGGCTTGCGGTAGTCCGGTGGCTGGCGTACCAGGACCGCGCGCGCCGGTGTGCGACGTGACGAGACTCACGACTCCGGCGCCGTCGGCTGCAAGGCAGGCGAGGACGTCGGCCGGTTCCGGTCGAGCGTCCGCGGCAAGGGTGCGGAGCAGAAGGCTGGAGAGCGGCCGCATCCGGACGGGCTCCGGCTCCAGCGGGCTCCAGCCGACCGCCGGCTCATGGAGTTGGAGCACGGCCGACTCCAGAAGCCGGGAAAGCCCGAGAAGTGCTGCTGAGTCGATCACGGTCCGCTGAGGCGGGGCCTCGCTCATCCTGGTTCACCAGTTGTTCCAGAGCGTGCGCTTGTTGGGATGTCGAGCCCGGAGGTCCTCGATCCATCGCGCGGCACGACGTCGTTGATCGGGGTACGGCTCACACGCCGCAAGAACGATGTGCATGGCCTCGGAGACATGGCCGTAGAGGGAGTGGCGTCGCGATCGTACGAGAAGCTCCGCGAACTGCTCCCCACACTCGGCGGCGACCTGATGGAATCCTGCCGACAGAAGAGTGCGCAGTCTCTCGACCATCATGCGGCTGCCCTTCTCGACCTTGCTGAGGGCGGTGGAAGCGCGATCGAGCCAGCGTGGGAGCAACTCCGCGATCGCATGCGTGTCCCCGATCTCGGCGGCGAAGTGCAGCCTGTTGTCGAGGGCCTCATCTCCATCGAGGAGCAGCACGTGGCGAAGCCGCTCGGCTTCCTCGGCCGGTGCGCACGCGCAGAAGAGCCGATACGCGGAGGTGTCGAAGACTGGCCGGGCGCGTGGGCCCTCGGGAAGCAGGGCGATGCGCAGACTGTCGGCCGCCTCGCGCACCTGACCTGCGGCCAGATGCAGGTGCGGGAGAATGTCCGCAAGGTCTTCCCGCAGGAACGCACCGCGGCGACTCAGGAGGAGGTCGAGGGCACCCTGTGGTCCGAGCACGTCGCGAGCGACTCGGGTCGCCACAAGTGCATCCACCCTCGTCAGACCAATCGCGCTTCGGGTGTGGCGTTGCCAGGCGCCGAGATTGCGATGCCGGAGCAGCCATCGGCAGCGGAGTCTCATCAGGTCGGCGGCGCAGTGGCTGTAGCGCTGGACCTGCCAGAGCTTCGGCGAGAGGAACTCGACACATTCGGCGTCCGTTGCCTGGATCCAGCGGAGCGTCTGCAACGCCTGTCCAAGGTCAAGCCCGTCTGCTTCCTCCCCTGCGTCCCGGGACGTCTGCCGGTGCTGCTCGATCCACTTGGCGACGGTCATTCGCCGCAGTGCCGTGGCGCGCTCCGCGGCAGCATCGAAGAGAGAGCAGAGTGCATTGGGCAAGTCCTCAGCGACCCACTCGCCGGGGATATCGATGGTCCGCAGGGATGCATCGCGAAGGGTCTCGGTCGCGAGATCCCAGGATGGGTCCTCGTCGAGGGCTCCCGCGAGGTGCATCATGCGGTCGACATGCTGCTCCGCTTGTCGAGAGAGCCTTGAGCCAACCGCCCACATGGCCTCGTAGTGGGGCAGATACCGGCTGGACTGCTCCACGGCGTCTTCGGCAAGTCCGTGGAGCACGTCGAGGTCGCCCAGGGTCTCCATCAGACGACGAAGGGCGTTGCAGGTCCTCTGGAGTGCTGCTCGGGCGGCCTCGGCCGCAACGGAACGCTGGCCGCGCCGGCTCGAGAAGTGGGCCGCGGGTGGCACGATGGTCGCGCTGCCGTACCCCAGCCAGAGGCACCAGGCGGCCGTCAGCCTGGCCAGATCGGAGTCAGCGGGGGCCTGAACGCTGTCCGGTGCGACCATAGCGACCTCCTCGCCAACGCTGACACAGAGGCGGAGGGTCCCGAAAGCAGGGAGCATGTCCGCGGCCTCGATCCGAACCGGGATGCCGGCGATCGTTCCTTCCTGGCAGGTCAGGATCGCCTTGTCGTAGAGCGCGCGGAATCGTTCGGCGACCACCAATGGGTCCTCTTCGTCGCCAACCACCGTATCCAGCAGTTCCTTCGGTCCGCGCTCACTCTCTCCCTCGGCGGTCGTGGCGGTCTCCCATGGGCCGTCTTCAGCATCATGCTCGCCGGGTGGTCGATGCCCGCGGTCGCCGCCGTGGGTCTCCATGAGACCCCTGGCCACGGCCTCGGAGCGAGCATCGAGCCAGGCCTCTGCACTTCGGCGAAGGCTCTCGGCCGATTCCGGCTCGATGCGCCTGCGCTGCGGTCCCGGACCCCAGGACGGCGCAGCTCCCTCCTGTCCGGCATCCACGACGGACCACTCAAGTCGAACGCTGAAGCCATGGTCGCGGTACGCCATGCGTCCTGAAGGATTGCGAGGGAGGGGAGAGAGCACCGCCTGTCTCAGCCCATCATGAGCCGGATGGCATAGCTCAGCCGTGCGGATACGTCACCATGGTTCGTCCATGAGCCGCCCCGCAGCGATGTCCTTCCCGCAAGGAACGATGGCGTCAGCTGAGTTCTGCGAACGCGCACAACCCACGAGGCGCTTCATGTGCACATGCGTGCTTCAGCACGATACCGCCGCGCGCTCACGCCCCGCACGCGCCGTCACCCCCGCAGCCCCCGCAGGAAGCCCGTCACGTCCTCCCCGTAGGCCGCCCGGTTCCACGCCAGGATGCCGTTGTGCC
>REDH01000086.1 GCA_007693585.1 Deltaproteobacteria bacterium | reverse complement strand
GGCTCCGTCGGCTCCACGGGCTCCGTCGGCTCCACGGGCTCCGTCCCTGTACCGCAGGCCTGTTCCTGCGCGGCCAGCGACACCGAGCACTCCACGCGGTCGGTACCGATGCAAACCCAGATCCCCTCGACGCACGCGCCGCAAGGGTCGCCGGGTTCACCGTCGAGAGCCTCGGTTCCTCCGCAGGCGTTCCGCTCCACCGGAATGGAGATCGAGGACTCCCCCGGGCATCGATCGTCCGCATCGCGCGGCTGACCGTCCGGACAGCGGTCCCGGTCGTTGGAGACGTAGCCGAACGGGCGTGAGCAGCTGCGCAGCGGATACCGGGGGTCCCCCAGTCCGTCCCCGTTCCGGTCCAGATACCACGTGGTCGGGTTGGCGCATGCTTCGGCTGCGAGGGCGCAGACCAGGTCCGTGCCCTCACAGGACCAGGCATGCTCGGCTCCACAGGCTTCTCCGGGCAGGCCGGGGAGGAGGGCGCATCCCCCGCAAGCATCCGGGCCCTCGAGGGGGCTGCTGGGCGGGCGGCACCGGAGGGCGTCCCGGCCGTCGCACTGCAGGACGCACAGCGGGCAGTCGGCGCGCACGTCGCCGGGCACGGCGTCGAGGCGGGTCTGCCCGCCGCACGGATTGACCTGCTCTCCCTCCGGCGCACACCGCAATCCGTCGGTGCCATCACAGACGGCGCGTCCTCCCGGGCAGGGGACTCCCGGCGCGGCGGGTTGTCCGTCGATCGTGAGGGTCTCGCATCCCCCGCAGGTGTTGGTTTCCCGGGAGCAGACGGTGGTGCCCAGGGCCTCGTCGCATGTCCAGGCGCCGCCGCAGGATCCGCAGGGGTTTCCCGGGAGACCGGGCAGCGGGTCGCAGCCGCCGCACAGGTTGCGGTTGGCTTCGCAGGCCAGCGGGGACTCGTCGTCCCCGGTGCAGGCCCAGGCGTCTCGCCAGCAGTTGTCTCCGCAGGGCGCGCCGGGGGTGGCCACGAGGCCATCGGAGCCGCCGCATGCGTTTCGATCTCGGGGAATGCAGTCGAGGGTCCAGGCATCCGTGCACTGCCACAAGGAGACCCCGGCGGCGTCGCAGACCTGTCCCGGAGCCGCGTCCTCCCGGGGCGCGCCGTGGCCGTAGAGCTCCGGGCAACGTCCACCGCAGGGGTGCACCTGACCGCGGCAGGCCAGCTCGTTGGACCCGGGCCGGGCGCAGGACCATACGCCGCACTCGCCGCAGGCCTCGCCGAGCAGGTCGGGGTCGGCGCCCGCTGCCCCGCATCGGTTCACGCCCTCGTCCAACGGTGCGAGCGAACACGCCGGCGCGGCGGCGGCGGCGAGGATCGCCAGGACGAACAGGGTCCATGCCACGTGTCCACCTGGGCCGGGCGTGCGCTGCGCGCTGGCCGTCCATGGACGCCAGCGCGGAGAGGAGAACCGGTGCAGCCGATCGTCTCGGTGGTCGAGCCGTCTGTCTGTCCGCTTTCCTTCGGGGGGTGCGGATCGATGGACCGGGGATCGGTGAATGGCGTCAGCCATGGGACACCTCCATGCGCACCGCATCGGGCGCCAGGTTGAGTGCGTAGCCGAAGCCGCGCCGGGACTGCACGAGGATCCGCAGCAGCGCTCGAGGGTCCATGGTGGCGAGTTCCTCGACGGATGCTCCCGAGTGGACGCGGGCCACTTCGGTGGCGAGGCGTGCCTGCGGGAGGGCTTCTGACTGGATGGCCTGTCGGAAGGCCGCGCGGATGTAGGACATGAGCTGTTCGACGTTGGCGGTGCTGCCCAGTTCGTCCTGGATGTCGGCGCTGGCGACGCTCTCGCTGGGGTGTTCGAGGAGCACGGCGAGGGCGCGGGCGGCGGCGGGATAGAGATCCAGCCGTCTTCCGCTGACGCGCACGTCGACCTCGCCGGCCTCCCAGCTCCAGGTGACGAGCGGGGGTGAGGTCACCGGGCTGTCGGCCTCCCCGAGCCGCTCCTGGAATTCGACGGTCTCGTCGAGGGCCTTCACCGCGAGGAGGACGCCCCCGAGCTGGAGCTGGGCCCCGGCGGCCGGCACGCGGACGGACTCGCCCGGGCGAAGTCTGCGCCCGTTGAGGAAGGTGCTGCTCCGGCCGGGGAGGACCTCCACCTCGATCTCCAGCCCGTGCGCGGTGAGGCGTGCATGCTCGCGGGAGACCGTGCTGTCGGGCAGCCAGATGGGACAGCTCTCGCCGCGCCCGGCGAGGGACGGACTCCTCCCGAGCCGGAACGCGCGCCCTGGTTCGAGAGCGGCACCGGCGCGAACCTGGTCGATGGTCAGTACGAGCATCTGGTTGGGCTGGGCGGGCGGCAGGGATCCTCCATCGCAGGGGCGGGCAGGGTGGCCCACGTGTTCCCGGGCCATAGCCGAAGCCGGTGCGGAAGACCAATTGGCGTGCCGGGGCGACCGGCACGCGGAGGGTGGGCAGCCGGGGGCGTCGGGCGATCCTTGCCGAGGGTGGCGATCCCCGGCGAGCGGATCCATCGAGGAGGCTTCGAGGAGGCTTCGAGAGCGGTCGGACGTGCGCGGTCCCGCAAGGCGGGGCGCCGGGGTGATCGCAACGTCGTCCCGGATCCCCTTGCGGTCGGGAAGGCGGACGGTTCGGGCCCCATGATCAGGCACTTGCGACCGAAGTGAGCCGACGAGGGTACCGTAGCAGGCGACGAACCGCTCTTGCGACAGCCCTGGCGCAGAGCGTGCTTGCCTCTCGGCCTCCTTGCGCCGACGCGCGGACCGCGCCATGCTGCGCCGGGTGTGGTTCCTCGGACTTCATGGAAGGAAGAATGGCGACACGCAGCAAGAAGAAGCGCTCCCGCGGCAGCGGTCGGGGCGGGAGCAAGGGCGGAGCGCTCAGCGGTCTTCGCAGTGGATTCCGTCGGGCCGCACGAGGCGGCCGGGGCAGGGATCGTACGCTGGTGTGGATCTTCTGGGCCCTGCTCGGCCTGCTGGCGCTGCTCATCGCGTTCAGCTTCATCCGGCCCTGACGTCGCCGGCAACCGGGTCGCTCCCGTCACCGCTCTTCGGAGCGACGCCGTGAGGTCTTCGTCCGCAGGGGGTTCCGGCCTGCGGCGAACGAGCGGACCCGCGTCGGCAGGGCGTCTCAGGTCCCTTCCGCGAGTACCTCCTCGACGAACCGGTGAATCTCTTCCGAGAGCCTGCGCGTGGCAGCGTCGATGGCCTGGGGTGTGGCCACGTGCATGCCGCGGGCGGTCAGGCGGCGGCTCATCTGCTGTCCTTGCCGCGCGGTGGAGAAGTGGACGAATCCCACGTACTCCATCGTCACGGGCTGATCATCGGTGAGGGTGGTGTGAGCCCACCGCAGGTCGGAGGTGCCCTCGAAGCGAAAGATGACGAGAGCGCCAGCGCAGTCGTGCTCCGAGGCGGCGGTGCGCACTTCACCGAAGCCCATGGCCCGCATGCGGGCGACCGAGGTGGCGAACACCTCGGACGCGGGGACCTCATCGAGATCGCTGGCGAAGCACACGCTGGCCCCGGAGAGCAGATCCCGGGTCAGTCCGTGGACGCGGTGCACCGCCGGGGGGTCCACGGGGTTGATTCCGGTGAGGGACTGATGGAGGAGTCCGGCGCGGTCGACCCCTCTCGCAAGCGACTCGGCGGCGGCGAGGGACTGGATGGCCTGCAGGGTGTCTCCCTGCCTGGCGTGCTGCAGGTGCCGTTCGAGCCGGAGCTCATCCTCGGCGAGTTCCCGGGCGACGCGGGCGGCCACATCGCGGCGACGCACGGCAACCATGGCGTAGCAGTGTTCTCCGCGGCAGGTGACTTCCCGAGGTTCGACGTCGACCATCTCGAGGGCGGTGGTGACGGCCCCTGCGTCGGCGAGTCGGTCCGTCTCCCGGGTGACGGACTGGTCCGTTCCACCACGCCCTGTGGACCAGAGTCGCTCCCGCTCCGCCTCGGACTGCATGCGGACACTGGCTTCGACTTCGGAGCGGATGCTGAATGCGAGCTCACGTCGTGCGCGGTGTGCGGCGCAGCTCGCCCGGTCGGCCTGGGGTGTTTCGGCGCCGCAGGCGCCGAGGCCGAGGATCCACTCTCCGGCGGGATAGGCATCCCGATCGCCCCCGGGGAACCACGACGGAGGACCCGTGTCGCGGGTCTGTGCTCCCGCGCAGGCGGAGGCTGCTCCGGCGAACACGAGGGCGAGAACGAGGAGGGCGAGCCGGTCGGGAACGGTTGTGCGGGGCATCGTTGCGGTCTCACGGAGGGAGGGCGACGCGACCGGGCCCGGCGGGGGCGGCGGGCTCCGACCGAGTCAGCCGCGCTGGCGGTGCCAGCTCTCGATGCCGTCGAAGATGCCGGGCAGCATGCGGCGCTGTCCCCAGCGGATGACGCCGTCGGGGAGCCAGGTCCCGAGGTCGACGTAGAGGACGTAGCGGGCGAGGGTCTTGTTCACGTCCTCCTCCCACTCCTGAAGGAACCAGAAGCCGTGCATCTCGCGCAGGTTCCCGCTGCCTTCGACGTACTGCCAGGTGACCTCGACGGCGTTTCGTCCCTCGTGCTGGATCGGTCGACCGTTGACCTCGACGGTGTAGTGCCGGTTCGGGAAAGGGAACGGCATGCCGAGTTCCCCGCGAGCGGTGGCCCGCAGTCCGTCGATGGAGAGGAGCTCGGCGGAGCGCTGGCTGGGGTACCAGTGCACGTAGTTGGGGTAATCGCGGAGGATCTCGATGACATCGGCGAGGGGAACATCGATGAGTCCGATGGCCTCGGCGCGATTCATCTCGCCGACCTCGGCGTAGATGAGTCGCTCACCGCTCCGGATTCGCTCCCGTCTGCTGTCGTTGAGCCGGGGAGGTGCGGGACGCGCCTGGGCGTAGGCGGTGGCGACGATGCGGTCACCGCCGGGGATCAGGGACGCACCCGGAAACGCGGGGACGACGAGGCCGAAGGCGATGAGGGCAAGGAGCGTTCGCAACGAATTCGGCATGGTTCTTCCCATCGCGATGATCTGGGCGGGCGGTGTCTGCGGCGGGGCGAGGAGCGCCCGGGAGAGGACATTCTAATCGGTCGATTGGCGAAAGACAAACGGGGTGCCGGCCCGGTGCGCTGCGGCGGGTTCAGCGACGGCGGGCGACCTCCTCGCGGATGCCGTCGATGATGCCGGGGAGCATTCGCCGCTGCGCCCAGCGGATGACGCCGTCGGGGAGCCAGGTCCCGAGGTCGGCGTAGAGGACATACCGGAGGAGCGTACGGCGGGGGTTGTCCTGCCAGGGCTGAATCCACCAGAAGCCGTACATTTCCCGGAAGTTTCCGCTGTCCTCGACATACTGCCAGGTGACGGTGACGACGTCGACCCCGTTGACGGATCGGTTCTGCTGCCGGACGTCGATGTCGTAGCGTCGGTTGGGGAAGGGGAAGGGCATGCGGATCTCGCCGCGGGCGCGGGCCTCGTTTCCTCGTCTCCAGAGCAGCTCGGCGGCGCGCTGGTCGGGGTACCACCGCATGTAGTTGTCGTAGTCCCTCAGGACGGCGAGGACCTCGTCCACGCTGGCGTCGACCACCCCGACGACCTCGCCGCGGTTCATGTCGTCGATGGTGGCGTAGGTGAGCTTCTCGCCGGCATCGAGGCGCGCGATGCGGTCGTCGTTGAGCCGGGGTGCGCTCGGCCTGGCCTGGGCGAGGGCGATGCCGGCGTGGAAGAGGACGAGCAGGAGGACGATCGGGCCGACGAAGGGGGGACGGTGGCGCATGGCCGCGGCTCCTTGGGGGGGGCGGAGGGTGGGGTGGGGGACGGAAAGTGGCGTGCGCTCGCGGGGCACCCGGGAGGCGGGTGGGCGTTCGATCGCCCTCGGGTGGACGTACCGTAGCAGTGTTTCATGCACGGCTTCATGCCCTGCCGCTGGCGCAGCGCGTCAGTGGTGGAGGTGCGAGCAAGTTCAGGGGCAGGGAGCCAGCACCCCGGGGAGC
Organism: Deltaproteobacteria bacterium; assembly: GCA_007693585.1. Lineage (GTDB taxonomy): Bacteria > Myxococcota_A > Bradymonadia > REDH01 > REDH01 > REDH01. The sequence goes on along the minus strand of REDH01000086.1, from coordinate 56,269 downwards.
TGTTCGACGAAGGCGTCGAGGAGGTCTTCGTCGATGGTCATGGGGGGTGCGAGGCTGATGACGTCGCCGTCGCGTCCGCCCGGAGAGATGATCCAGCCTTGCCCGAGCAGGCGGTGCATGGCGAGGACGGCGCTGCCGGGTGCGGCCCGGCCGTGGGAGTCCTGCAGGACGATGCCGATCATGAGTCCCCGCCCGCGGACGTCCCGGACTGCCGGGTGACCGTGGAGGGTCTTGCGAAGCTGTTCGAGGAACCGTTGTCCGACGCGTTCGGCGCGAGCGGGGAGATCGTGATCGACGATGACGGAGAGGGCGGCGCTGGCCATGGCGGCGGAGAGCGGGTGGCCGAGGAAGGTGCTGGTGTGGATGGCCTCGCCGGTGGAGCGGCCCCAGGCCTGCATGACTTCGGGGGTGCCGATGCAGGCGGAGATGGGTGCGCCGCCGCCCATGGCCTTGCCGACGCAGAGGAGGTCGGGTTCGACGCCCTCGTGCTGGCAGGCGAAGAGCCGGCCGGTTCGTCCGAAGCCGGTGTAGATCTCGTCGAGGATGAGGAGGATGCCGCGTTCGCGGGTGATGTCGCGCAGGCGGGTGAGCCAGCCGTCGGGGGGGACGATGTCGCCGCCGCGGCCCTGGATGGGTTCGGCGATGAGGGCGGCGACGTCCTCGCCGCCGAAGGTGGGGTCGTCGAGGATGCGGGCGATCTGGTCGAGGCAGGCGAAGGCGCAGTCGGGGTACTGGTGTCCGAGGGGGCAGTCGGCGCAGTCCGGGTAGGGGAGGCGCAGCTCGGGGCGGGGGGTCATGGAGGCGAAGGGCTGTCGGAAGGACGCGCGGTAGCCGGAGACGCCGAGGGCGCCGAGGCTCATGCCGTGGTATCCGCCGTGGAAGGCGAGGATGCGGGAGCGTCCGGTGGCGATGAGGGCGGTCTTGATGGCGGCTTCGACGGCGTCGGAGCCGGAGAGCCCGAGGATGCTCATCGAGAGGCGGCCGGGGGCGAGGCGGGCGAGGGTCTCGGCGAGGTGGACCTTCTCGGCGGCGGGGAAGAGGTCGCCCATGGTGTGGATGAGGCGGTCGAGCTGGGCGTGGGCGGCGGCCACGACTTCGGGGTGGCGGTGCCCGATGGCGGCGACGGCGAAGCCGCCGGCGAGGTCGACGTAGCGGTTGCCGTCGACGTCGGTGACGTTGCTTCCGGTGGCTTCGGCCCAGACGATGGGGTCGTCGCCGCCGGCGGCACGGCGGCGGTCCCGTCGGGCGGTGATCGCTGGGCACTCGACGGCGGCGAGGCGCTCGATGAGCGCGCGGGCGGCCGGTCCGGGGGGCGGCGAGACGATCCGGGGGGGGAGGTTGCCGGGGGCGGTGGGCGTCTCGGTGGTCATGGTGCGGCGGGAGCGAGAGTGGAGCGAGGCAGGGCGGGATCGGCGGCGTGCTGCCGCCGAGGCACGGTGCGCCAATCGTCGGGTGGACGCAAGGTGCGGGTGGGGGGGGGCGACGGCGGGACCCGGGTGCCGGGTCGGCGGCAGGTGGCGGAGTGCGTGCGGCGTCAGGGCGGAAGGCGGGCCACGAAGCAGTCGGAGGTGCGGTGCACGATCGGGGTAGAATCGTCCGGATCCCGGATTCGATTGCCGCCTCTTGCTGGAGCCTTGCACGGCTCCCGCATCCGGGATACCGCTCCTGCGTGCTCCGAGGTCGTGTCCGGCTCGCTCCCTGCGTGCCGGGCATCCCGCGGTCGGCGCTCTCCGAGGGCGCGTGCCGTCCCCAGTCCCCCCGATCAGCGAGTCCCCCATGCAGTATTCCCGACGATGTCGACTCCTTCCCCGAGTGGCCGTGCTTGCGCTCGCCCTCTCCATCGGCGCATCCGCCTGCTCCACGCGGGACGAGGACGAGGTCATCGAGGGTCCGATGGGCCCTCCGGGCGCGGCGGTGCTCGCGGACGTGACGCGACTGGATGCTGGCGACGCCGACTGTCCGGCGGGCGGGTTTCGCGTGGAGTTCTTCCGCGAGGTGGACGGTTCCCGGGAGACGGTGTCGACCGAGACCCTGTGCAATGCGGAAGGCCTGGCAGGGGCGACCGGGCCGGAAGGTCCCGCGGGACCCGAGGGACCGGCCGGGCCAGAGGGTGCGGCGGGAGCAGACGGGGAGACCGCATGGACGGAGGTGACGCCGCTCGAACCTGGTGAGGCCTGTCCCAACGGGGGCGTGCTTGTCTCGGTGTGGGACGGTCCTGCGGAGGATGAGGATCGCACGCTGCTGTCGGAGACGCCGGTATGCGACGGGGAGCCGGGGCCGACCGGGGAGCCGGGGCCGACCGGGGAGCCGGGGCCGACCGGAGAGCCGGGTGAGGATGCGCCGTGCGCCGGCGCCACCCCGCTGACGATCAGCTCGATCACGCTTCCCGAGGAGCCGTACTACGCGAACTGGCCGTTCGGGCCGGTGACGGTCGAGGTGGCTGGTGGCATTGACGAGGACGCCATCCGCGTGCGGCTGGTGGCGGGTTCGTTCCGTGTGGCGGAGGAGGATGGGTCGTGGACGCTGACCCCGCGGGGCGCGGGCGAGGGCCAGCAGGTGGTCGCCATCGCCACGGACGGGTGCTCGGTGGATGTGTTCGAGCGCAACGATGTGGACGTGGTCGAGGGCCTCGTGGAGGTCGAGTTGGTGAACCCGACGGGCATCGACGTGATCTGGCGGGTCGCCGGGCGGGAGGGCTTCCTGTCCGGCAACCGCACCGAGCGGTTGAGCGGATTGCGGCCGGGAGACATCCGGGTGGTGCTTCGGTCGGACGATCCGTTCGGCGAGGGTCAGTTCGACATCGGGGAGGGTGGCTTCGACTTCGGCGAGGGTCAGTTCGATTTCGGCGACGTGTCCGACGGCTTCGGCGACGACCCCTTCCTGCCACCATCGCAGTTCAGTCTGGATCAGGTCATCACGGGCGAGCCGATGCAGCGGGTGATGGTGTTCATCCGGCTGGACGAGGTCGAGCCGGACGGGGGCGGCGATGGCGGGGATGGAGGCGATGGTGACCCCGGGGTCGACGAGGACTTCGCGATCACGGTTCGCGCGGTGCCTTTCGAACGGAACCAGCTCGTGTTGCTGAATCTCGCCCCGGACCTTGGCCTGGAGCCCATTGAAGGGACCCTGCTCGGCGAAGCGTTCGATCCGGACGCGGATCCCCAGGTCACGGCTCTCGAGGAGACGTTCACCCTTGGTTCGTCCGCCGAGGGGGGGTTCTTCACGCGAGCACTCGACCAGTTCGTGCTGATCGAGCGCATCGTGCTGCAGCGTGGGTCCGACGGGCTCGACCGCACGTTCGAGGTCTCGAGTGGCCAGCCGATCCCTCAGCTTCGGTACGCGCTCATCGACGAGGACGACACGAACCTCATTCCTCCGACGGTCATGTCGTGGGAGATGCCCTTCGGGCCGGTGACCTACGACCGCGCTTTCTCGACCATCGAGGTTACGGCGCAGTCGCTCCCGGGCGATGCTGCCATCCTGCTCACCGGGCTGCGTTTCGGCGTGTCCGCATGGACCGAGGACACGGCCGTCGAGACCCCGGAAGGGGATCCGGCGCTGCGCGCGGGATCCGTCACGCACAACCAGAGCACCAGCCTGACCATCGAGCTGCCCAGTGACGCTACCGCCATGCAGTGGAACTGGCGTGCCAGTTCGGAGAACAACTTCGACTACCTCCTGGTGTGCACCGGCCGCAGCGCCTGCAACCGCAGCTTCGGCTTCGACGAGCGGATCTCCGGCGACACGGGCTGGCAACAGGCCACACTGTCCCTGCCGGAGGGCACCGAGGCCGTCACCTTCACCTACGCAAAGGACGGGAGCGTGGACCGGTTCGAGGACACCGGCTGGATCGGGGACCTGGTGCTGTTCTTTCCCCCGAACTGACGTCGGCCATCCGGCGCATTCCCGTTGCGACGGCCCCAGGCTGCAGGTAGGTCCCCTGCCTGTCGAAACCTCGCTGAAGCAGGAAGGCGCCATGACACGGGACACGATCCTCGTTCACAACCTCGAGTTCGTTGGCCATCATGGTGTCTACGACGAGGAACGCCACGAGGGGCGGCGCTTCGCCGTGGACATCGCCGCTCACGTCGAGACCCGCGGAGCGGGCTCCTCGGATCGGCTGGGCGACACGGTGGACTACCGAGACCTCGCCCGGATCGTGCTCGAGGTGGCGGACGGCCCGAGCCGTCACCTCATCGAGACCCTGGCCGAAGAGAGCTGCACCCGGATTCTCGACGAGTTGCCATCGGTTCGGCAGGTGGAACTCACCATCCGGAAGTACGCCACCGGCGTGCCCGGTGACCCGGACTGGGTCGGGCTGCGGATCCTTCGCTGCCGGGACGCGGATCACGACGGCGGTTGAGCCATGCACGGCCGCTGCGGTCCTCGGGATGGTCCGCGCATCCGCCATGGCCGCGGCGACGGTCCCGGACCACGGGACGCGATGCGTGGGCGAAGCGGGCGCGTGGGCGAACTCGGACGGCCACACCCTTTGTGTGGTCAGTCCGAACGCATCGGCGAGCGATTCGGGCGGGGCTCAGCGCGTGGCCGGAACGGGCGCGTCGTCCGACTCCTCCTGCTGGGGCTCGCCCGTGTCCTCGGTCGCCGAAGAGGCCGCGGCGCCGGTCGTGTCCTCGGTGGTGGTGATCGACGCCGGGTCCTCCGCGACGTCGTCTCCGGGGTCCGGTCCACCGCCGAGCACGGCGAGGACGAGGACGAGTGGAGTGATCACGGCCACGGCGCCGAGTGCGATGGCCAGCGGGAGGGGAAGCTCTCCGCGGCTCGATCCGCTGGGGTTCGGGGTCTTCATGGCCGTCCGCAATCCAGGCAACGCTGTCCATGTGTTCGAGCGCCACAGGCGGTCCACCTGCAGCTCCGTGCGACCGCAAGCATCCGGCGGATGAACGGTTTCGTCAACCCCATGGCACGATCGCGGTCGGAGCGCGGCTCCGGCGCGTTTCGGCCGTGGTACAACGGACACTGCGATGAAGCATCGAGGGGAGAACGCGGATCCGGGATCAGCAGACCGCGCCTTTCTCGCCCTGCAGACGGGATGCGCCAGTGTTCTCGGCCGTTCGTCCGCGCGAGGGCACCGGGTTCGCCCTGGCGTTGGCACGCGGGAGGAATTGACCTGGATCGTCAGGGAGAATAACTCGCGGTGCCGGACCGTCTCGATCCCTGCCCGTGCGAAACGGGCGACTTTCCTCGACAGCCTGCCGGGCGCGTCCTGCCCGCTCCAGCCCCCCTGCCCCGTCGGTGAGCCCATGAATCCGCCTTCGCTTCGCCTGCTGGCGCTCTTCGTCCTCGTCGCACCGTTCCTGACGGGATGCGAGGCCATCCGTTCCGCCCTCAATACGCCGCAGGTGGCGTTCACCAGCCCCACCCCGGGCACCGTGGTGGACGGCGACGAGGTCCGGGTGAACGGCACCATCCAGTCTCCGTCGGCCCTGACCGCGCTGACGTGGAGCCTCAACGGGGAGCCCGCGACAAGCGGGTTCAACGGCTGGGATGCTGCCACCAACACCTTCACCCTCACGGTGACGGGACTCGAGCCCGGCAACAACGTGCTTACGGTGGCGGCCACCAACATCCAGGGATACACGGGCTCGGCCGCGCTCACGATCCGCCGGCGGGACGATGTGCCCGAGGTCGCCTTTCTCGAACCCGCGGACGGCGAGCGCACCACGGCAGAGTCGATCCGCGTGCGCGGCACGGTGACCGACGACTACGGGGTGCGGTCGGCGACGCTGCGCGTGAACGACGGTTCCGCCATCAACGTGCTTCCGCTGCTGGACGACGAAGGGGGCTTCGAAGCGGATGTCGCGCTGGAGACCGGAGAGAACACGCTGCTCCTCCGGGCCATCGACACCTCCGACCAGGCCGCCGAGATGAGCATCACCGTGATCCGCGAGCCCGAGGACGCCACGGCGTTCGGGGTGAGCATCCTGTCCCCGGCGGACGGCTCCCAGGTGGTGGCTCCAGCACTCCTCGTGGAAGGGGAGGTCACCGGCACCCTCGATGTCACGCGGCTCGAGATCATCGTTGACGAGGACGAGGCGTTCGACCTGCTCGACGCCCTGGATGAGGATCGCGGCTTTCGGTTCGAGCTCGACGGGCTCGAAGCCGGAACCACCCTCGCACTGCGGGTCGTGGCGCAGAGCGAGACACGCACGGCGGAGGCCTCCGTGCTCGTGACCGTCGTGGACGGGATCGACCCCTGCCCCTCCCTCCTCGCCAATGGTGGTGCCGAGGCGTTTGTGCGGATGGAGGAGAATGGACCCGCGAAGAACGAGGACAGCCCCACGGAGCCTGGCCCTACGGACCCCACCACGCCAGAACCCACGGAGCCGGTCCCGACAACCCCCGACCCCACCACGCCAGAACCCTCCGAACCGGACCCGTCCGAAACAGGCACCCCCGACCCCACCACGCCAGAACCCTCCGAACCGGACCCGTCCGAAACGGGCACCCCCGACCCCACCACGCCAGAACCCTCCGAACCGGACCCGTCCGAAACAGGCACCCCCGACCCCACCACGCCAGAACCCTCCGAACCGGACCCGTCCGAAACGGGCACCCCCGACCCCACCACGCCAGAACCCTCCGAACCGGACCCGTCCGAAACAGGCACCCCCGACCCCACCACGCCGGAACCCACCACGCCCGGCCCGGCGATCGCGCTGGCGACTGGCTGGGAGTTGATCAGTGGTGCCCTGCTGTCGGTGGGATGGGACTCTGCTGCAGGGCTCCCCTCGGCGCTGAGCGGTCCTTCCGATCGGGGGGACCGGCACTTCGCGGCGGAGGGCGCTGGCACGGTGCGCGCGCGCCAGGAGATCGATCTCGCCAACCTGTCGGAGGAGATCGGTGCGGGAGCCGTCCAGCTCGACGTCGAGGGGTGGTTCGGCGTCCTCGCCGGCAGCGAGGACACGGTCCGTCTGCGCGTTCTGCTTCGCGGAGAGGGACGTCGGGTGGACGAGCTGCTGCTCGGCCCGGTGCGCGACGAGGATCTCGGGGATGGTCAGGCCCTGGTGCGCCGTGCCGCGAGCATGGTGATCCCGGAAGGTGTCGACGAGCTCCGGGTGGAGCTGATCTTCGAGGACGAGGATGCGGACGGGATCCACGAGGCCTTTGCGGACGCACTCCGGCTGGAGCTGTCGTCCGGGGGGGTGTGCCTCGATCCGGCTGCAGAGCCCTCCGAGCCGGGCGGCACGGACGAGGGCAGCGGCGCGTCCGGGCAGAGTGGCTCCGGCACGCCCGAGGAGCACTCGGCAGGTTGAGTCTCCATCGTGGGTTGTTCCGCTCCACGACAACAGCTCGCGGGGCGAACCGGGCAGCGTGCCTTCGGCGTCGTCTTCCCTGAGCCCGTGTCATCGACGAATCGTCGATGACAGCTCGCGGGGCGAACCGGGCAGCGTGCCTTCGGCGTCGTCTTCCCTGAGCCCGTGTCATCGACGAATCGTCGATGACAGCTCGCGGGGCGAACCGGGCAGCGTGCCTTCGGCGTCGTCTTCCCTGAGCCCGTGTCATCGACGAATCGTCGATGACAGCTCGCGGGGCGAACCGGGCAGCGTGCCTTCGGCGTCGTCTTCCCTGAGCCCGTGTCATCGACGAGTCGTCGATGACAGCCCGCGGGGCGAACCGGTCGGGGTGGGTTTCGTGCCAACCGACTCGGCAGCGTGGCGTCACTGCTGCAAAGCCAACGCCCCGCCGGGCAGACCGGGCGGGGCGTGTGCGAAGCGAGGCTTCCGTCGCGGGGCGGTGTGCCCCGTGGTGGTCAATCCTCGAGGGACGGGGGCACCATCACGTCGTCGAGGGTGTGGATCACGCCATTGGTGACCACGATGTCGAGGACGCCGAGCCGGGCGCCGCCGACGGTGAGTGCGGTGAGATCGACGGTGGCGTCCTCGCCGTTGAACATCTCGAGGACCTGGCCATCGGAGAGTTCGGAGGAGAGGGCTGCTGCGGGGAACACGTGGTACCCGAGAATGTTTCCGAGGAGTTCTTCGTCGGCGAAGAGCGCATCGGCGGTGAGGCCGAGTGCGGTCAGCGCTGCGTCGAAGGCTTCGTCGGAGGGGGCGAAGACGGTGAGGGAGTTGGTGGGGTCGGCGAGGGTTCCGCCGAGATTGGCGGCGTCGACGGCGGAGACGAGGGTGTTCAGGCCGGCGTAGGTGGCCATGTCGACGATGTTGGCCGGGAGCATCACGGCGTCGATGACGTGGATGACGCCGTTGCTGGCGCGAACGTCGGCTGCGGTGACGGCGGCGTTGTTGATGCGGACGCCTTCGGGGAGGAGGTTGACCCACAGGGAGAGACCGCCGAGGGTGCTGGCGGGTCCGGTCTCGAGGTCGGTGCTCAGCACGGTGCCGGCGACGACGTGGTAGGTGAGCACGGTGCCGAGGAGCTCGGTGTCGGCGAGCAGGTCATCGGCGGTGGTGCCGAGCGCGGTGATGGCGGCCTCGAAGGCGGCGTCGGTGGGGGCGAAGACGGTGAGGTCATCGGTCCCGGCGAGTGCGTCGGCGAGTCCTGCGGCCTCGACCGCCTGGAGCAGGATGGTGAAGTTGCCGGCTTCGGTGGCGACCTCGGCGATGTTGCCGAGCTCTCCGGAGGGGATGTCGGTCCCGTTCCCGGAGCTGGGGCTGGACGGGTCCGGGGTGGCGGTGGTGGCCGGGTCTTCGTCGTCGCCGCAGGCGGCGAGGACGGCTCCGGAGAGGGCGAGTAGCGCGGTGAGCAGAAGGCGGTTTGTCAGGTTGATCATGCAGGTCCCCACGGAACGGGTTCGATTGAGGCCCGGCTGGGTGTGTTGTTCCAGGCGGACCGGGCGATGGGCCTTGGATGGTTCGTGGGGAAAAAAGGTGCGCGGGCTTGTTGTTCCCGAGGCGGGACAACCTGTTCGACCGGTGGCCCCAGTCCGGTTTCGGGAGCGGCGTGGTCTGGCCTCGCTGTGCGCGGTTCGGCTCGGGGAGGGCGCGATCGGTTCAGTGTTCGACGCGCGCTTCCCCCTCGTCGCCGATGACGATGCGGTCCCGTCCGTTCTGCTTGGAGGTGTAGAGTGCGCGGTCGACGCGGCGCAGGGGAGCGTCGGCGTCGACGTCGTCCGGATGGGTCTCGACGAGGCCCATGCTGGCGGTGATCTGCAGGGGCGGTTGGTGGGCGACCGGAGTGCTGCGGATGGCGTCGGCGATGCGCTGGGCGACGGCGTGCGCGGTGCTGGCGGTGGTGTCGTCCATGAGGATGGCGAACTCCTCGCCGCCGATGCGGGCGATGAGGTCGCTGGAGCGTGCGGTGGCGCGGAGTCTGGTGGCGATTTCGATGAGGACGACGTCACCAGCGGGGTGTCCCCAGGTGTCGTTGATGCGTTTGAAGTGATCGACGTCGAGGCAGAGGAGTGCGGAGGGTGCGCGCGTTCGGCGCTGGTGGGCACGTTCGAGGGCTTCGGCGAAGGCGCGTCGGTTGTGGAGTCCGGTGAGGGGGTCGGTGAGTGCCAGCCGGCGGAGATTTGCGGCGTCTTCCTTCTCTCGCGTGACGTCGAGGCAGACCCCGAGGAGGCTCTCGCGTCGTCCTGCGGCGTCGAGGGAGCAGGTGACGGAGGCGCGGATCCAGCGGATCGCCTGGTCGGAGAGGGCGATCCGGTAGGTGATTTCGGCGCTCTCGCCGGTGCGCAGGACGTGTCGGAGGTCCTGCAGGACGCGTTCGCGGTCTTCGTCGACGAGCCGGTCCCGCCAGCGGATCTGGAGGGGCTGGTTTCCCCTGGACGGGAGATCGAAGAGGGAGAACATGCGTTCGTCCCACTGGAGTTTGCGGTTGGCGAGGGTCATCTCGAAGGCGCCGATGCCGGCGGCGCGCGTGGCGAGTTCGAGGCGCCGGCCGAGGCGCCGGGCCTCGTCCTGCGCGGAGCGTCGGCCGGTGACGTCGCGGAGGGTTCCGGCGAGCCGGCGTGCACGGTCGTCGGCGTCGGCATCGACGATGCGTCCACTGAGGCTGATCCAGAGCCAGCGTCCGTCCCGGTGTCGGGCACGCACCTCGACACTGATGCTTCGCTCCCTCGCGTCGTCGCCGGTGAAGACGGCGGTGGCCTGATCCTCGTCGTCGGGATGGACGAGCTCCCTCCAGTCGCCGATGGTCATGCTTCGTGGGGCGGTGGCGAGTCCGAGGAGGGTGCTGGCGCGGGAGTCGAGGCGCACTTCGCCGTTGCCGAGATCGACTTCCCACAGTCCGGTCATGGCGGCGTCGAGAGCGTCGGACATTCGTTCGAGGATCTGCTCCCTGCGGAGATGCCTGCGGAGGTCCTCGGTGACGTCACGCCCGTGGACGAGGAACTCTCCCGGGGTCCGGCTCGGCCGGCACAGGAGGCGGAGTCGTCGTTCCCTGCCGTCGACGGCGCGATGTGTGCGGATGTCCATGGAAGTCGCCGGCTCATTCTCGCTGGCGCACCGGATCATCTCGAGCAGACGTGGTCTCTGCTCCTCGTCGAGGTACGTGGCGAGGGGCTGGCCGAGGGCGCTGTCGGGGGGGACGCCGAGGTGCAGGGCGAGGGCTCCGTTGAGGTGGAGGATGCACCCGTCCGCGTCGAGCACGGCTGCGGGCCAGGGCGCGCAGTCGAGGAGCTCGGCCTGGTATCGGGCCTGTTCGGGGTTCATGGTTCTCCCTCGGGGCCGCGTTCGTGGCCGGGGGCGGCTCGCGGAGTCGCGGCGGCTGCATCCGTGACGGGAGTAGGGAACGGCGCCATTCGCGGCAAGCCGCGGGTGGTGATCCGCGTGGTGGACGTTCCGGAAGGGAACGCTTCAGGTCAGTGCCGCGAGGGCCTGACGGGCGACGCGACCGGTCTGGCGCCCGTAGCTGGCGCCGAAGAGGGCGGCGTGAACCAGCAGGGGCCAGAGGACGAGGATGCGGTCGCGGAGGTCATCGTCGGGCCGGCGCCCGTGGGTGGCGTACCAGGCGTCGAAGAAGGAGGGTTCGAAGCCGCCGAAGAGCCGTGCCATGGCGAGGTCGACGCGGGGGTCGCCGGCGTAGACGGCGGGGTCGATGAGCCAGGGCAGGCCGGCTGTGTCGACGAGGACGTTTCCCTGCCAGAGGTCTCCGTGGAGCCAGACGGGTCCACGGGGGGCGGGCAGCCGGTCGGACTCGAGGAGGTCGGCGAGCCGGAGGACGGGCTCCTCGTCCTCGGTGTGCAGGGCGCCGGCTTCGCGGGCCAGACGGCAGCCGTATCGCAGGCGGTGCCGGGCCCAGAAGGTGTCGCCACAGTCGTGTGGCGGGTTGGGCTGGTGCAGCAGGGCGATGCAGTTGTCGCGTTCGAGGCCGAAGGACCTGGCGCTGTGGTCGTGGAGCGTGGCGACGAGTTCTCCGACGCGATGGTCGAGACGCGCGGGGCCGGTGTCGATCCAGGGGAGCGCGAGCCAGGTCCAGTCGTCGCGTGTGGCGAGGGCGAGGGGAATGGGTACCCTCACGCCATCGAGGCGTGCGAGGCGATGGAGTCCGTCGTGCTCGGCCTCGAGGCTGGCGCGTGCCTGCTCGCCTCGTCCGAGCTTGAGGAAGAGCTCACGGCCACCGGCGCGAATGTGGAGCGCGCTGTGAATGGACCCGCCGTGGACGGGTCGGGCGTCGATCTGCCGGGCGTGGAGGAGGGATCGGAGGTGGTCCGCGACGGGTGGGGGGAGCGCGTTCATGGTGTGGGCTCCGAGGTCCGTCCTGGCCGAGCTTCCTCGCGGTGCTTCCGCCGGTGCCTTCACCGGCGGAGTCTTTGACGCCCTTGATTCCCCCGCCCGTCTGGCTGTCGGGGGTCCCGGGCGGCACGGGCCTGGGGGGTTCCGGGACGGCGGGGGGGGGTGTTGCGGGAGTGGGATGGAGGGCAGGCCCGCACGCGGTGCGGGCCTGCGGTTTGGTGGGCTCAGCGGATGGAGCCGTTGATGCTGAAGAGTGCGGCTGCTCCCATGCCACCGCCGATGCACATGGAGACGACGCCGAGGTTTCCGCCGCGGCGGCGGAGTTCGCGGAGGAGGGTGGCGGTCATGCGGGTTCCGGACACGCCGAGGGGGTGACCGAGCGCGATGGCGCCGCCGTTGGGGTTGACCTTGTTCTCGTCGATGCCGAGTTCGCGGACGCAGTAGGCGGCCTGTGCGGCGAAGGCCTCGTTGATCTCGAAGACGTCGATGTCGTCGATGGAGAGGTCGTGCTTGGCGAGGAGCTTCCGGATGGCGGGCACGGGTCCGATGCCCATGATGTCCGGGGGCACGCCTGCGATCTGGATGTCGTGGAAGTAGCCGAGGGCGGTGACGCCCATCTCGGTGGCCTTCTCCTGGCTCATGACGACGGCGGCGGCGGCGCCGTCGGTGAGGGGCGAGGCGTTGCCGGCGGTGACGGTGCCTCCCACGGGCTTGAAGGCGGGCCGGAGCTTTCCGAGGCCTTCGGCGGTGGTATCGGGACGGATGATGGTGTCATGGCTGACGGTGACTTCCCGGGCTTCGCCGCCGGGTCCGAAGACGGTGGCGGTGACCTCGAAGATCTCGTCCTTGAGGCGTCCGGCCTGGGTGGCTTCGGCGGCGCGCTGCTGGGAGCGGGCGGCGAAGGCGTCCTGTTCCTCTCGGGAGACGCCGAACTTCTCGGCCACCTTCTCGGCGGTGGTGCCCATGGAGGTGTAGACCTCGGGGTAGTTGGCCATGAGCTCCGGGTTGGCGGAGAACTTGAGTCCGCCCATGGGGACCATGGTCATGGTCTCGGTGCCGCCGGCGATGGCGATGTCGATGGATCCGGAGGCGATGGCCTGCGCGGCGTTGGCGATGGACTGTACGCCGGAGGAGCAGAAGCGGTTGATGGTCATGCCGGGGACGGTATCCGGGAGTCCGGCGAGCATGGCGGCGACGCGGGCGACGTTGTTGCCCTGTTCGGCTTCGGGCATGGCGCAGCCGAGGATGACGTCCTCGATCTGTTCGGGCTTGAGTCCGGGGACCTGTTCGATGGCGGCCTGGATGGCCCAGGCGGCCATGGTGTCGGGCCGGGTGTCCTTGAGTTCGCCCTTGTGGGCGCGGGTGAAGGGCGTGCGGGTGGCGCTCGCGATGACGACTGGCTTGGTCATGGGGAAGACTCCATCGGCCGCGGTGGGCCGCGAGGGGTGAGGGTAGGCTCGTTGGGGGAGCGGTCCGGTTCAGTTGCGGAGCGGCTTTCCGTTCTGCAGCATGTGGGCGAGTCGCTCCTGGGTCTTCTCCTCGCCGCAGAGGCTGAGGAAGGCTTCCCGCTCGAGGTCGAGGAGCTGCTGCTCGGAGACCGGTGTGGAGGGGGAGGTCTGTCCGCCGGTGAGGACGGTGGCGAGCTTTCCGCCGATGACGCGTTCGTGCTCGGTGACCTGTCCGTTCTGGGCCATGTCGTAGAGCACCATGTCGAAGGTGGCCTTCCCGGAGGGTCCGGGGAGGAGGAACTTCGTCTCGCGGGGGGGTCGGAAGCCGGCGTTGGCCATGCCGATGGCGCGCTCCTTCGCGTCGCTCAGCAGGAAGTCTCCGTTGAGGGAGATGCCGTTGTCGGGTCCGAGGAATCCGACCTCGCGTGCTTCCTCGGCGCTGGTGGCGACCTTCGCCATGCCGATGGTGAGGAAGACCTTCTTGAGGAAGGGAGAGGGATCGAACTCCTTGTCCGCGGCGAAGGGTCCGTAGACGTTCCGGAGGAGCTGGAGGTTTCCGCCGCCGCCGGGGATGAGTCCGACGCCGAACTCGACGAGACCGACGTAGGATTCGGCGGCGGCCTGGACGGCGTTGCCGCCCATGGTGACTTCGCAGCCGCCGCCGAGCACGAGGCCGCGGGGGGCGGTGACGACGGGCACGCTGGAGAAGCGCATGCGCTGGTTGGCCTGCTGGAAGCCGCCGATCATCTTCTCGATGGCGTCCCACTGTCCGGTCTTCGCCGCCATGAGGAGGCTCATGATGTTGGCGCCGGCGGAGAAGTTGGTGGCGTCGTTGCCGATGACGATGCCGCGGAAGTCCTTCTCGGCGATATCGACGGTGTCGTGCATCATGGCGATGATGTCATCGTCGATCGAGTTCATCTTCGTGTGGAACTCGAGGAGCACGATCCCGTCCTGCATGTCCCACAGGGTGGCGCCGAAGGTCTCCTTGATCTTGCGCTCGCCCCGACCGAGGTGGGCGACGCGCAGGACGCGGTCGTTCTCGGGCACGACGGCGGGGGAGGAGGAGGGGATGTCGAAGAAGGTGTCCTCGATGCCGTCGACGGCGTAGAAGCTGGTTCGACCGGAGGAGACCATCTCGCGGACCCAGCCTGCGGGCTCGATGCCGAGCTCGTCCATGCGGGCGAGGGCCTTCTCGACGCCGATGGCGTCCCAGGTCTCGAAGGGGCCCAGGTCCCAGCCGAATCCCCAGCGCATGCCGCGGTCGACGTTGACGATGTCGTCGGCGATCTCGGGGATGCGTCGGGAGGCGTAGGCGAGGACGGAGAGGGTGACCTTCTCGGCGAAGCGGGCGGCCTTGTCATCGCCCTGGAGGACGGTGGCGACGCGTTCGCGGACGTCCTCGACGCCGCGCGCGGCACCGAGGGAGTCGAAGCGGACCTTCTTCTGGGGGCCGTACTCGAGGGTCCGGATGTCGAGGGAGAGGATGGCCTTCTTCCCGTCGGCGTCCTTGCCCTTGCGGTAGAAGCCCTGGCCGGACTTGGAGCCGAGCATGCCCTTGTCGACCATGCTCTGGACGAAGGCGGGGATCCGGAAGACCTCGCGCTCCTCGTCGTGGGTCAGGGTGTCGTAGCAGTTGTTGGCGACGTGGACGAAGGTGTCGAGGCCGACGAGGTCCGCGGTGCGGAAGACGGCGGACTTGGGTCGTCCCATGGCGGGTCCGAAGACCTTGTCGACCTCCTCGACGCTCAGCTCGAACGCCTGCATCTCCTGCATGGTCTTCATCATGCCGTAGACGCCGATGCGGTTGGCGATGAAGTTCGTGGTGTCCTTGCCGTAGACGATGCCCTTTCCGAGGACTTCCTCGCCGAAGCGGTGGAGGGTCTGCATGACCTCGGGGAGGGTCTCCTCGCCGGCCACGAGCTCCAGCAGACGCATGTAGCGGACGGGGTTGAAGAAGTGCGTGACGGCGAAGTGCTTGCGGAAGTCATCGCTGCGCCCTTCGGTCATCCCCCGGATGGAGAGTCCGGAGGTGTTCGAGGTGACGATGGCGCCGGGCTTGCGGTGCTCGTCCACGCGGGCGAACACCTTCTGCTTGATGGCCATGTCCTCCTTGACGACCTCGATGATGAGGTCGCAGTCGGCGATGCGGGCGAAGTCGTCCTCGAAGTTGCCCGTCTCGATCAGGTCGCCCACGGCGGGGGTGAACAGCGGTGCCGGCTTCTGCTTGAAGAGCGCCTTCCTGGATCCTTCGGCGAAGCGGTTTCGGAAGCGCTTCGCGGTCGTGTCCTCTCCCTCCTTCGGGTTCGGCGGGACGATGTCCAGCATGATGCTCGGGATTCCGGCGTTGGCGAGGTGGGCGGCGATGCCGCTGCCCATCACGCCACTGCCGAGGACGGCGACCTTGCGGATCTGGGTAGTCATGTGTGTCTGCTCCGGGGTGGTGATGCGAGGCAGGGTCCGGCCGAGTGCCCTCGCTGCGGGCGAGGCGCCCCGATGCGGGAAGGTCCTCGCGACGGGACGGCCGGCGCCGAGCCCCCAGTTCGTCGACTGAATGGCCATTCACTGCGCCGCGAAAGGGATGACCCCTCGGTCGCCGGATGTCAATGGGGCAGCCCGCAGCCCCGCGTCGCGGTGCGGTGTGTCGTGCCGTCGGGTGTCGGGTGTCGGGGCGGGGTTCAGCGGTCGAGCACGGCGAGGGCTTCGCCGAGCACCCGGTGGGTGAGGTGGTAGTGGGACGGGGGGCCGAGGCGGATGGCCGCTTCGCGGAGCTCGTCGGCGAGCGGCTGCGGGGTTCCGTCGCTGGCATCCGCGATCCGGACGCGCTCGGCGAGGAACTGGACGCGGAACTCCTCGGTGAGGGGTTCCTCGACCAGGGCGTTCAGAACGTCGAGGGCGCGCGCGAGCTCCCCGCAGCGCCGGAGGTGGCGGGCGTGCATGATGTGACAGGTCCACGTGCCGAAGGGGTTGTTCACGTGCCGGGCGGCTTCGACGGCGGGTTCGCGCCACTGTCGTTCGCGGCGGGACCAGCCGTGTTCGACGGCCACCGCGTAGAGGACAGGGAGGAGGTGGCCTTCGAGGAAGGGGAGGTCGCTTCCGGGGAAGCACTCGCGGGCGTTCTGCACGTGACGGCAGGCCCGGAGGGGCCGTCGCGCGCTGCGGGCGAGCATGGCGAGGGCACCCTCGGTGTAGCCGGCCTGGCGGAGGTTTCCGGTGGCCCGCATGAACTCGGCGCAGCGTCGGAGGATCAGCTCGGCATCCTGGTATCTGCCGAGAGCGTGCGCGACGACCCCGCGGACGAACCTGTCGGCCCGTTCGTCGGAAGAAGCGCCGAAGGCGCGCTGGAGCGCGTCGGCCCGTCGGAGTGCGTCGACGGCGGCGTCCACGCGTCCGACGCCGATGACGACGGGGATGGCGTTGTGGAGGGTGTTGATGGCGCGGAGGGTGTAGCCTGCGGCGTGCTGCTGCTCGGCGATGGAGGCGGGTTCGGCGACGCCGTCGCGGTGGATGTCGTTGGGTGGGAGGCGTCGCCAGGTGATGGCCCGGGCGCTGAGGGTCTCCATGAGCGCCTCGATGTCTCCGGCCTGTCGGCTCTCTCGTTCCACGCTGGCCAGGATGGCCGGAGCGGCGTCGGGTTCCGGGGACAGGGCGAGGGCGCGGGCCATTCGGGCCTGCCAGCGGCGTCGCACGGTCGGGGATCCGTGGCGCTGGACGAAGGCGTCATGCCGGCGGAGGAACGCGATCCGGGACATTCCGGTGGCGCCGGGCAGATCGAGCCGGTCCTGCAGGAGGCGGAGTCGGGCGAGTTCGCTGGGCAGGCCGTCGTCCGCGAGCAGGGGGGTGACGCGGTTCACCAGGTCGAGGGCAAGGGCGACGTTGTTGAGCGCGATGGCGCCGTGCTCGATCGCGTCGAGCAGTCGCGCCGCCATCCGGGAGCGGTCGAGGGTGCACTCCGCCGCGGCTCGGCAGGCTTCGAGGCACTGGGCGATGGCGCCGGCTTCCCGGAACTGGTTGGCGGCGCGCGCCCACATGTCGCTGGCTTCCTCGTTGCGGCCGGCTCGCTCGAGGTGGTGGGCGACGCGGGCGAAGGGAAGGTCTGGTTCGGACGTTCCGGCGGTGAGGGCGTCTGCGATCCTGCCGTGCAGGCGCACGGCGCGGTCTGCGGGCAGCATCGAGCGCACGAAGGTGGCGAGGCTTCCGGAGGCCACGCCGAAGTTTCCGTCGCTTCCGAGGTGGACGAGCCCGGCGCTGAGCAGCTCGTCGATGATGAGTTCGACGGACCGTTCGGGCTGTCGGGTGGCGAGGGCGATCAGGGAGGGGGAGAGCCCGGCGCCGGCGACGCAGAGGGTGGCGTGGACTTCGCGGGTCGTCTGGCCGAGGGATTCGAGCCGCGCGTGGAGCAGTCCGTCGGTGGAGACCGGCACGCCCTGGGGCAGCGCTGCGCCGGGTTCGAGGGTCCATTGACGCGGCCGCCCGGGCTCGGCGTTCACGAGCCCCTGTTGCAGGAGTGTCTCGGCGAGGACGCCCACGTGCCAGGGGTTTCCTTCCGCGGTGGCGTCCACGAGGCTGGCCACGGCGTCCGGCAGCGGCTCGGGGATCCTCACGAGCCGCTGCAGGAGCTGTCGCGACTGGGAGGCGGTGAGCGGGGTCATGCGTTCCACGGTCCACCCGGTCTCCTCGGCCTCCCGCCGTATGTCCCGCGGGGGCTGACGGGTGGTGGCGAGGATGCCGATGGGCGCGGGGAACTCGCGGAGCCGTCTGACGAGGACGTCGAGCACCCGGCGCGAGGAGGGATCGACCTCCTCGAGCCCGTCGAGGACGATCCCGATGGCGTGGCGCACCGAGAGTCCGCGGAGGAGCGCGCCGAGCTGGTCGGCGACGCGGCGGACGAACTCGGGTGAACCGGGCGGGCTGACACGGACCTGCGTTTCGCGCGGCGCTCCCCCGGTCACGGCGTGCAGCTCCGGGCACACGGTGAAGAGGGCGTCCGCGCGGCTGGCGAGGAGGGTGGTCCGGAGGGCTTCGGGCAGGGAGGACAGGAGATGCGCCAGTTCTCGGAGGAGGCCGCCGAGCGCGGCCCACGGGCCGACGGGGCCGACCCGGGGTGCGCCGGCGCCGCCCAGGGCGATCGTTCTCGCCTCGATGTCCTGGAGCGCCGCGAACATCTCGCCGACGATCCTGGTCTTGCCGCTGCCGGCCGGGCCACAGAGCAGGACGGTGAAGGGCTGTCCCCGATGGAGGGCGTCGACGCGTCTTGCGAGTCGCGTCCGGAGGGGAACGCGCCCCACGAGCCGGACGGGCAGGAGGTGGGGGGATGTCCGCACGTTGGGGAGGGCTTCCGACGCGAAGGACTGGAATGCGTGCGCCACCTCCGCGGCATCGGAGGGGCGATCATCCGGGTGGAGGGAGAGCAGGCGCTCGACGGTGGTGGCGATGTCTGGGGGTGCGACGACGCCGTATCGTGCGAAGCTCGGTCGGACCGGGTGTCGGTGTGCACGGACGACCTCGGCGGCGGTCTCTCCGGCGAAGGGCCGGGCACCGGAGAGGGCCTCGAAGAGGACGCAGCCCAGCGCGTAGAGATCGGCGCGGAGGTCGACGGGGTGGGGATCGAAGACCTCTGGCGCGAGGTAGTGCACGGAGCCGCGGATGCGCCCGCGGTGGAGGACCTCGTGGCGCAGGGTTCCGGAGGCGGCATGGCCTACGCCGAAGTCGACCAGGACGGGGCGGTCGTCTCGCTGGACGAGGATGTTGGCCGGCTTGACATCGCGGTGGACGAGCCCCCGTTCGTGGACGTGCGCGAGGGCATCGCACAGTCGGGTCACGAGGGTTGCGAAACGCGTGAATGCGGAGGGGGCGAGGGGTCCTGGCCGGCCGAGGGTACCTCGGTGTGCTCCGCGGCGGTCCCGCTGGAGCGGGTGGGTGTCGTCGGTCTGGGGGGGCGGCCACTCCCCGGGTGGAGGCAGGACTTCGGTGTGCGGGAGGGCAGCGGTGCGGGTTGGCCGGGCGGTTCGCAGGGGGGCCAGCCACTCGTCGAGCACCTGGCCCTCGATGTAGTCCATCGCGTACCATGGCGCAGGGCCATCCAGGCGGTGATCGATGATGCGGACGATGCCGGGGTGATCGAGCCGGGCGAGGAGTCGCACCTCCTGTGCGAGGGAGGCGAGCGTCTCGGGGTTCATGTCGCGCAGCCCCTTGATGGCGATGGGGCGGCCGGTGGTGGCGTGTCGCGCCAGGTACACCACGCCCATGCCGCCCGAGGAGACGGGGCGGACCAGGGGGTGGGGTGGCGGCTGTTCGCGGAAGTGTCGGGTCACGTTCCCCACTTCGGTGGACTGTCCGGCAGCGTTCATCGGGGGGAAGGTGACGGTGGTGCATGGTCGGGTCAACGCGCGGCGGTGCTTCGAAAGCGGGTGCCGTATCATTCCGGGGCAGTGTCCGGTGCCTCGCGGTGGGGGTCCGCGGTCGAACGATGTCCGTTGCGGCGGGTTGACGGATGCGTACCGGGACGCCACGACAGGTGGCTGGATTCGAGCCCCGGACGAGGACGGTGAAGCGGATACCTCAGAGCACGATCGACGAGATCCTGGCGCGCGTGCCCATCGGGCAGGTGATCGGGGACTACGTGAAGCTTCAGCGCAAGGGGACGCGGATGCTGGGTCTGTGTCCGTTCCATGACGAGAAGACGCCGTCCTTCTCGGTGAATCCGGACCGTGGGCTGTACCACTGCTTCGGGTGCGGGGCGTCCGGCAACACGGTGTCGTTCCTGATGCAGCACGACGGGCTGTCGTTCCGGGAGGCGATGGAGCAGCTTGCGGCGCGGGCCGGGGTTCGTCTCGAGCTGGAGCAGGGGGATCCGGAGCGCGAGCGCCGGGATCGGGATCGCCGCCAGGCGTTGCTCGAGGCGAACGCGTTTGCCCGGGACCTCTTCTCCCGCGCCCTGTGGAGCGGGCGCTGGGAGGCTCCGGTGGCGTACCTGGAGGAGCGGGGCATCTCGCGCGAGGTGGCGGAGCGGTTCGAGCTCGGCTATGCGCCGCCGGAGTGGAGCGCACTGGTGGATGCCGCGGGCCGCGCGGGTCTCGGTCCGCAGTGGCTGGAGGCGGCGGGCCTTGCGATGGCGAGGCGTCAGGGCGGGGGGTACATCGACCGATTTCGCGACCGGATCATGTTCCCGGTGACGGACCTGTCGAGGCGGGTGCTCGCCTTCAGCGGCCGCACGCTGGATCCCGGGGAGCGGGCCAAGTACATCAACACGTCGGAGACGGAGATCTACGTGAAGGGCCGGAACCTGTACGGCCTGCCCCTGGCCCAGCGTTCCATCCGGTCGCTCGGCGAGGTGATTCTCGTGGAGGGGAACTTCGACGTGGTGTCGCTCCACGCTGGAGGGTTCGACCGGACCTGCGCGGCCCTCGGTACGGCCCTGACGGAGGAACAGGCTCGGCTTCTCCGGCGGTTCGCGGATCGGGTGCTGCTCCTGTACGACGGGGACGTCGCCGGTCGGAAGGCAGCCCGCAAGGCGCTCGAGGTGCTGCTGGCCGAGGAGGTGCCGGACGTTCGGATCGTCCGTCTTCCGGAGGGTCGCGATCCGGACGACGTCGTCCGCTCCGAGGGTGCGGAGGCCCTGCAGGCGTTGCTCGACGAAGCCCGGCCGATGGTGGACGTTCTCCTCGACGAGGCGATCGCTCCGGCGGCGGGAGCGGCGGACGCGACCTCGCGACGTGGTGCGGTGACCGCTGTGGTGGATGTGTTGTACCACGTGCGGGACCCTGTTCTGCGCGACGCGTGGGTGCGCGACTGTTCTCGCCGGCTGCAGGTTGACGCGCGTCGACTCGACCGTTACGTCCGGGAGCGTTCCGCGGGACGCCCCCAGCCAGGGGCCGATCCCTCCGGAGCGAGTCGAGACCGCCCCCTGCTCCACCTTTCAGCCCACGAGTCGATGCTCGTCGAGGCGCTGGCCGATGAACCCGCCCTGCTGGGACGCCTGTACCGGGAGGAACTCTTCCGCGTATTGCCGACCGGTGCGCTCGCCTCGTATCTGGAAGAGGTGTCCCGTGAGTGGGTGGAGGAGGGTGGTCGGGAACTGCGTACCCATGTGGGAGGGCTTCCGGAGGACTCGTCGCTGCGTCGGGCGCTGACCGGGGTGCTCGCGGGAGAGGGTCGCATCGCTCCGGGGACGCACCAGCGGGTGTTCGACGAGGTAGGGCACCGGCTCAAGCGGTCGTGGCTGGATCGCGAGTTGCGTCGCACGCAGGAGGCGTTGCGCCGTCTTGGGGGCGAGACGGACGGGGAGGCCTATGCCCAGTTGATGGAGCGGAGTCGGGACCTGCTGTCCTGGCTCCAGAGACTTGACCCTCATCAGGGTCGGCCCTAGAGGCACGCGTCCGCCCGCCGGGGCCCATGGCGCGTCGAGTTCACTGCCGAGGAGATACATGGCCGCGACCGCGAACCGCACAGCGATCGAACAGTTGATTGTCGCCGGAAAGAGCCGGAAGTGGCTCACCTGGGAGGAGATCAACGACGCGCTTCCCGCGGAGATGCTGTCTCCCGACGCGCTGGACGACGTGCCGATGCTGCTGCGCAGCCTCCGCATCGAGATCGTGGACGAGGCGCCGGAGGCCCCGCCCGCTCCGCCGGAGGTCGAGGAGAGCAAGACCGCTCCTTCGAGGCGCCGGAAGGCGGCGGCCTCGGTGGAGGAGGACGAGGACGACGCCTATGCGAGGACGAGCGACCCGGTGCGGATGTACCTTCGCAAGATGGGCAAGGTCGATCTGCTGACGCGGGACGACGAGGTGGCCATCGCCAAGCGGATCGAGGAAGGCGAGATGATGGTCGTGTCGGCGATCATGAATTCCAACATCGGCGTTCGCGAGCTGGTCTCGGTTCGGGAGAAGCTTCGTCGGGAGCAGCTCAAGCCGAAGGAAGTGTATCGGGAGGCGGAGTTCATCGAGGGGGTGGAGCCCAAGAGCTTCGAGCAGATTCACCGGGACAACCTTCCGATTCTGGAGCGGATTCGCGAGCAGCATCTGGAGATGCGGCGGCTGGCGCACCAGCTCTCCCCGGACAGCGGGCTGAGCGAGGCGCGTCGCAAGAAGGTTCGCGAGCAGCTGCGGACGATCAAGGCAGCGATCCACGAGGATGTGGGGAAGGTGGGTGCGGAGAACCGGGAGGAGAATTCGCCGTTGAAGCTGTCCCGCAAGCAGATCGAGCGCATCGTTCTGCGGATCGAGCGGCTCGTGGAGCGTATCGAGGATGCGACGCGGGAGTTCGAGCGAGCGGAGCGCCGGATCGGCATGCCCTATGCGGAGGTTCGCGAACTGGCGGGACAGCTTCGGGACAACCCGGGTGCTGGGAGGCGTGCGCTCACCAACCGGAAGCTCACCGCCGAGCAGGTCATGCAGGCCGAGGAGGAGCTGCTGGCGGCCCGCCGCATGATCCGCCGCGTCGAGCTCGAGACCGGACAGCGCATCGACGCACTTCTGGTGACCCACGAGACCATCCGGATCGGCCTGCGCATGGCGGAGCGCGCGAAGGCGCAGCTGGTGGAGGCCAACCTTCGGCTGGTTGTGTCGATCGCCAAGAAGTACACGAACCGTGGCCTGCAGTTCCTGGACCTGATCCAGGAGGGGAACATCGGCCTGATGAAGGCGGTCGACAAGTTCGAGTATCGCCGTGGCTACAAGTTCTCGACCTATGCCACCTGGTGGATCCGTCAGGCGATCACACGGGCGATTGCCGACCAGGCCCGGACGATCCGGATTCCGGTGCACATGATCGAGACGATCAACAAGCTGATCCGGACCCAGCGCTATCTGGTGCAGGATCTCGGCCGCGAGCCCACACCCGAGGAGATCGCGGTGAAGATGGAGCTTCCGGTGGACAAGATCCGGAAGGTCCTCAAGATCGCCAAGGAGCCCATCAGCCTGGAGACGCCCATTGGGGAAGAGGAAGATTCGAGCCTCGGCGACTTCATCGAGGACAAGAACGCCGTGTCGCCCTCCGACGCTGCGGTGAGCCGCAACCTGGCCTCGACAACGCGCAAGGTGCTCTCGTCGCTGACGCCGCGGGAGGAGAAGGTGCTGCGGATGCGGTTCGGCATCGGCGAGCGGAGCGATCACACCCTCGAGGAGGTGGGTCAGGACTTCGACGTCACGCGCGAGCGAATCCGCCAGATCGAAGCCAAGGCCCTGCGCAAGCTGCGCCACCCGAGCCGTGCGCGGGAGCTCGAGGCGTTCGTCAAGAGCTGAGTCCCGCCGATCGGACGGCAGGCGCACATCGCGCTTGATCTGGGCCGTCGACTTGTGTAACCCACCAGCCTCGCGGGCGGGCCGGCCGCTTTGGCGGCCAGCTCCTCCAGACTGGGCCTATAACTCAGTTGGTAGAGTCGCCGGCTCATAACCGGTCAGTCCCTGGTTCGAGTCCAGGTGGGCCCACTCCGCAACCCCGAGTCCTCCCCCCACAGGGCGTTCGTGGTTCACCTGCTGTTCCTCACAGATCATTCTCCGCTGACGAAGAGGCGCTCCGGTCACAGACCGAGCGCCTTTTCTCGTTATCCGTCCGTTCACGACATCCCCCGAACCCGAGGCTGACCTTGCAGAACGAGATCGCCCTGCTCCGAAAGCTCCAGGACTATGACCTCCGAATCCTCGAATTGGACGAACGCACGGACACGCTGCGCGATGCCCTCGAGGAACTCTACGCCCTTCGCGATGCGTTGGTGGCCTCGCTCGAGCAGCAGAAGCAGCAGCTCGAGGAGACGAGGCTGCTGATGCGGAACAAGCAGGTCGACCTGGAGGCCAACGAGGAGCGCTACGGCCAGTCCAAGTCCAAGATCAACCAGATCACGAATTCCAAGGAGTACGCGGCTCTGGAGAAGGAGATCGAGACCCTTCGCAAGCTGAGGGCCCAGCTCGAGGAGGAGCACGACTCCCTCAAGGATGCCGTGTCCGACTTCACGGCGGACGTGGAGGAGAAGGAGGCGAAGGCCGCCGAGGTGAACAAGCAGATCGCCGACGAGGAAGCCCTGGTCGACCGGGAGAGCAGCGCCACCGAGAAGGAGATCGGCAAGCTCGAGTCGGAGCGCGACAAGCTGAAGAAGGATCTTCCGAAGGCGCTGGTGCGCCGGTACGAGTTCATCACCTCCCGGCGTCCCGGAAAGGTCATCGTTCCGGCCCGTGGCGGGGTCTGCACCGGGTGCAACATGATGCTTCCCCCGCAGCTGTACAACGAGGTCCAGCAGGCGACCCGAATGCAGCAGTGCCCGAGCTGCCAGCGCATCCTGTACTACGAGAACGAGGAGGAGCTGGCGGCCGCGGAGGCCTGAAGGTCCTTCCAGGCTTGCCATCGCCGCCCATCGGTGTCATCCGGGGGACGCGGGCCGGGCAGGTGACCGCTGAGGGTGCCTGCCACCTCCAGAGGAAAGTCCGGGCTCCACAGGGCAGGATGGTCGCTAACCGCGACCGGGGGAGACCCCAGGGAAAGTGCCACAGAAAACAGTCCACCGCCCTCACTCCGTGCCTTCGGGCACCGGAGCCGGCGGCCAGGGTGAAAAGGTGGGGTAAGAGCCCACCGGCTCGACGGTGACGCCGAGCGCATGGCAAACCCCATCCGGAGCAAGGCCAAGTAGGGGTGAACCGGCATGTCCGGAACGGGTGGCCCGCCCGTCACGCCCCGGGTAGAGCCGCTCGAGGCCGTCGGCAACGGCGGCCCCAGATGAATGGTCACCACCTCCGCCCCGGCGAAGGAACAGAACCCGGCTTATCGCCCGGCCCGCACTCCCCCCCCACTCGGCATGAACCTCTCAGGCGACCCTCGGCAGGCTCTGGTGCTCCTCGGACAGCGCTTCGGCGATCTGTTCGATCTGTTCGCGCGCGAGGGACGACGGCTGTACCTCGTTGGCGGTTCGGTGCGGGACGCACTGCTGGGCGACACCCATCGGGCGGACTACGACTTCGCCACCGATGCGCTGCCCGAGGAGTCCTTGCGGATCCTTCGGGCCGCGGGCCTGCGCACCTTTCCGATCGGTGCCCGGTTCGGAACGATCGCGGCGGCGATCTCCGATACGCTGGTGGAGATTACCACGTTCCGGGTTCAGGAGGCGTACGAGCCCGGCAGCAGAAAGCCGGAGGTGGAATTCGGAGACAGCCTGGACGATGACCTGTCGCGACGCGACCTCTCGATCAATGCGATGGCCATCGATCGGCACGGGCACCTCATCGATCCGTTCGACGGGTGCTCGGCTCTCGAACGGCGCATCCTGGAGGTTCCGCGCGGCGGGCTCGAGAACACACGCTCCATCCTTCGGGACGATCCCCTCCGCCTGCTCCGGATCGCGCGGTTCGCCGGACGGCTGGGCTTCGCACCAACCCCGGACACGACCCAGGCCGCGATGGACTGCCGGGCGGAGTTGCTCCGCATTTCCCGGGAGCGGTGGAAGATGGAGATGGACAAGCTGCTCCTGACCCGGCACGCGGACCAGGGCCTCGCCTGGCTCGCCCACACGGGGGCGCTGCAGGTGGTTCTGCCGGCCACCGGGCCCCTCGTACGCCTCGGACAGGTTCGGCGGGTGGGTGCACAGCTCCTCGATACGCCTGATGATCTGATGACCCGGTGGTCCGTTCTTCTCCTTCACACGGTGGTCACGGAGCACACGGATTGTCGCCTCGACCTCTCCCGGTCGCTGGAGACGTGGCCGGACGAGCCACTACGGACCGCGTTCGCTTCGGGGGTCGCGAGCCGCTTCCGGTTCTCGAATGCCGAGCGCCAGTGCGTTGAGCGGCTGCTGGGCGGCATTCCGGATCCGGCGTCCTTGCGGGCCGACTGGGACCGGCCCGCGCTGCGCCGCCACCTGATCGGATTCGGTGAGGACGCGATCCGGGTCCTGGATCTTCTGGACGCCGTCGGGGACACGGTGCCGGGGCTGACGGAGCACACGGGCCGGCTTCGGGAGGCGCTTGTGTCGCTTCGCTCGGTCGAGGATCCACTGCCTCGCCTGCCGAAGGGACTTGGCCATGCGCTGCACGAGCAGTTGGGGATGCCCCGCGGCCCGGCGCTCGCCGAGGCCATGGCGCGACTGCGGGAGGCCATTCTGGACGAAGCGCTCGCCAACGACCCCGACATCGACGCGTGCATCGGTTGGCTTCGGGACAACTGAGGACGGCGCTGGCGCCGGGAGGGGCGCCGGCGGTCAGCTTCCGAAGTTGAGTCCGGCCGGGTCGCCCGCGTTGGGGTTCGGCGGGGGTGGATTTCGGAAGATCAGGATGAGTCCCGCGATGATGCCGAAGACGCCGAAGGTGGTGACCCCGAGCCCGAACCCCTTCCACATGCCCACGGCGACGGCCGCGACGAGTCCGGCGAGGAGGATTGCCGGGATCCACAGGGAGCGGGGTTCCGGCTCACCGGTCTCGGTCGTCCGGATGCGCTTGCCGGATCGCAGGCAGCACTGCTTGTACTTCCGGCCGCTTCCGCAGGGGCACGGGGCGTTGCGGGCGATGTCGTTCATTCGGAACCGGGAGGGAGGGCGTTCGGGCGGGGCGTCCCCGGCGCGGGGCACCGTCGTATTGAAACCCAGCCCGGGCCCGCTTACAAGTGCACAGGGCCGATGTGGTCCGGTCATTGTCCTTCCCCTCGTTTCGCGCGAAGTCCATGCCCCGCAGACCTGAACCGTCTCCTGGTGGAGATCCGGCCCTGGTGCCGTTCGACGACGTGGATCGCCACTGGGATTCCTCCGTGTCCCCGGGACGGCGTCTCGCGCGGCTTCGACAGGCGGCGCGGGAGTTCCGGGAGAGGATGCTCGACGCTCCCCCGGTGGCCTACTATCGATCGATGGAGCTGGTCCGGGCACCGTATCCCACCCGCTACGGCCTGCGCGATGCCCTGGCGCTGCCCGTTCCGTACATGCACATCGTGAATCGAGTGTTCGTGGTCCAGACGGAGACCCTGGCGGGTCTGCGAACCGTGGTGGTGTCGCCCTCGGACGCGGACGGCAACGCGGAGACCCCGTTCTTCCGGCGGCTTGCCGGTTCGCTCGGCCCGCTTCGCGCTGCGGGAGAGCGGTTGATCGCCCCCCGGTTGCACAGCGTGGAGGAGGCGATGGCCCTTGCCGGGGTGCGTCCTGAGGACGTGGACTACATCACCTACGATCACCTGCACACTCAGGATCTCCGGCGTTGGTTGGGCGACGGTCGCACGCCCGGGTTCTTCCCCAACGCCCGGCTGCTCGTCACCGAGCAGGAGTGGCGCACGGCCTCGGATCCTTCGCCGCCACAGCGTGACTGGTACTGCCCGGACGGGACCCGGGACATCCCCGAGGATCGGGTGGTGCTGCTCGAGGGCAGCACGCGCATCGGAGACAGCCTTGCCCTGCTCTGGACACCGGGCCACACGGAGGGGAACCACTCGATCGTCGCGCGGACCCCGGAGGGCCTGATGGTCACCAGCGAGAACGGGGTCGGGCCCGACGCCTACGCGCCCGAGCACAGTTCGATCCCCGGACTCCGGGCGTTCGCGCGCGCCACGGGCATGGAGGTGGTGCTCAATGGCAACACACTCGAGCGTGGCCTGGAGCAGTACGCGTCGATGGTCATCGAGAAGGAGGTGGCCGGCCCGTCGCTGCGGGATCCGCGATTCCCGAACATGGTGTGTTCCAGCGAGTTCGATCGGGCGTGGTTTGCCCCGGGGCTGTCTCCGACCTTCCGTTTCGGGGATCTGTGCTTCGGCAGCGCCGTTGGGCGCCCGGGCGGTTCGCCGTGAGCGTGGACCCGCAGGTGATTCTCCTCACCGGCTGCGCCAGTGGGATCGGCCAGCATCTCGCGGGAGCGTTCGCGCAGCGCGGCTGGCTCGTGATGGCCACGGATGTCGCCATGGGCCGGCTCGAGGAAGCCTGTCGGACCGGCGGCTGGCCATCGGACCGGGTCGTGACCCGCGCGCTGGACGTGCGGGATCGCGCGGCGTGGGCGGAGGTGCTTGCTGCGACGGAGGACCTGCTCGGGCCTCCCGACGTGCTGCTGCATGTTGCGGGCTACCTGAGCCCGGGCTACATCGCCGAGTGCGACCCGATGGACATCGACCGGCACCTCTCCATCAATGCGGCCGGGGTCATGCAGGGTACGCGGGTCGTGCTTCCCGGGATGATCGAGCGTGAGCGGGGGCACATCGTCGTGGTGGGCTCGCTGGCCGGCATTGCGCCGGTGCCGGGCATCGCCCTGTACTCCGCCTCGAAGTTCGCGGTCCGCGGGTTCACCCTGGCGCTGGCGGAGGAGGTCAGGCCGCGGGGCGTGGCCGTCTCGCTGATCTCTCCGGACGCCGTGGAGACCCCGATGCTCGACCTGCAGGTGCACCGGGAGGAGGCCGCGATGACCTTCAGCGGCGCTCGCCCTCTGCGGGTCGAGGACATCGAGCGTGCCGTCTTCGACACGGTGCTGCCCCACAGGCCTGTGGAGCTCACGCTTCCCGGGCATCGAGGATGGCTCGCGCGGGTGGGGGGTGCGGTGCCGGGCCTCTCCAGAGGGATCGGTCCCCTCGTGCGTGCCGTGGGGCGCCATCGGCAGCGCCGATACCGGCGCGGCGGGCGATAGGGGACGGGCTCTCCGCCGCAGCCGCTCCCCTCTGCCCGCGGTCGTCGACATCCGCATCGGGCGAGGGCATGCTGGGCTCCGCCCCTGCCCCGTGAACCGGAACGCATGGAATCGAGCCTCGCCAGCCAACTCTTTCTTCCTGCCGCGCTCTTCCTCATCATGCTGGGGCTCGGGCTCTCGCTGATGGTGGAGGACTTCCGCCGGGTGATCGTTCAGCCACGCGGCGCCCTTCTCGGGCTGGGGGTGCAGCTCGTGCTGCTCCCCGTGGTGGGCTTCGTGATCGCGCGCACGTTCCCGATGTCTCCCGAGCTCGCGATGGGCATCATGGTGCTCGCGGCGTGTCCCGGAGGCGCGACGAGCAACCTCATCACCTGGCTGGCCCGGGGGGACGCCGCGCTGAGTGTTACGCTGACGGCCGTGAGCAGCGTGATCTCGGTGGTGACGATCCCGCTGATCCTCGGCCTGTCGATGAGCTACTTCCTCGACGGCGGCGAGATCGTTCGCCCCCCGGCGCTGCAGATGATTCTCCAGATCGTGGTGATCACGATCGTCCCGGTGTCGATCGGCATGGCCGTCCGCGCACGAGCACCCGGGCTGGCGGAGCGGGCCGGTGGGCCGATGAAGGTCATCTCGGCGGTGCTGCTCGCCGTGATCATCCTCGCCCTCGTGCTGCGCCAGCGGGACGAGATCGTCGGGTTCTTCGTGCAGAGCGGACCCGCCGCGCTCACGCTCAATCTCGTCATGATGTCGGTTGGATTCGGGCTTGCGGCCCTTGCGCGCCTTCCGGTTCGCCAGCGGATCTCGGTGAGCATCGAGGGGGGCCTGCAGAACGGAACGCTGGGCATTGCCATCGCGGCGGGCATTCTGGGGAGCGAGGTCATGGCCATCCCTCCGGCGATCTACAGCCTGATCATGTTCGCGACCGGCGCAGGTGCGATCGTGGTCTTCTCCCGTCTGGAGAGCCGATGAAGCCCTTGCGGGGGGCATCACGGTGGCTAAGCCCGGACCCGTGACCTGTTGCGCCCTCCGCCTCCCTTCGACGACATGACCGCACCGACCTCCTCCCGGAGTACCGAGCGCCTCACCGGCGTTCATGCCCTGACCGATCCAGCCGACGAGCCTTCGGGCGACGTGGAGCCGACCGGTTCCGTGCCCAGCGGTTCGGGGGGCGTTCAGGCTCCCTGCACAACCGGGAGCGGACTACCGGTCATCGGTTCCCTGCACGATGCGGAGGGGCGGGAACCGGGGTGCTCCGTCGGTCACTCGGCCGGCCCGTCGGAAGGGGATGCCGAGGGGGCAGGAGAGTGGGCATCGACCCAGCCGAGCAAGAAGGGCATGGGGCTCGTTCGCCTGACCCTCGATCGGGGGGTGAAGACAACGGCCATCGGGCAGCTCTACGGACTTGACTTCGAGATCGAGGGCGCTGGGTACGAGGTGAAGCTGTTCTTCGATCACTACAACCGGCGGTTGAAGGTGATCGACTACGAGGCGCGAGACTACGGCGCGATGGTCCACCACATCTCCTGGCTGGCCGAGGCGAACGAGTTCGACAAGGTATTCCTCAAGGCGGAGCGGGGCGACTGGCAGCGGTTCCTGCCGTGGGGGTACCAGCTCGAGGGAATCCTCAAGTACTATTTTCGTGGCGAGGACGCCTACGTGATGAGCCGGTTTCGCTCCAATGAGCGTCTCCACAGCCCGCACCTGATGGAGGAGACCACGCTGATCGAGTCGGTGATGCAGCGCCCGCGGGCGTACACTCCACCGCCCCTGCCGGAGGGATACCGGCTCGTTCGCGCCACCCCGGAGGACATTCCGGCGCTGGTGTCGATCTACCGCAGCGTCTTCCAGACCTATCCGAGCCCGCTCACGCATCCGGACTACATCCTGGCGACGATGGAGCGTCACATCCTGTATCGCGCGGTGAAGAACGCGGAGGGAAGCATCGTGAGCGCGGCCAGCGCAGAAGTGGACGAGAAACACAGCAACGCGGAGATGACCGACTGTGCCACGAACCCGTCCGAGCGTGGACGCGGCCTCATGTTCCACCTTCTTCGGGCGCTGGAGCAGGATCTTGCGGAGCGGGGCATCATGACGGCCTACACCCTGGCCCGCGCCATGAGCGCCGGCATGAACGTGGTGTTCTATCGGCTCGGCTACGAGTTCTGCGGTCGCCTCATCAACAACTGCGACATCTACGGGTGCTTCGAGGACATGAACATCTGGGTTCATCCGCTCTCGCCCGTCCGGATGGGGGAAAGCTGATCTCCGAGCGAATGCCCGCCGTGCGGTACCCATGCATTCTCCGGTACACGGTGGCCGGCTGACTTGACGTCGCTGCTCGAACGCTGCAGGTTGTCCCGGTGGGTAAGTCACAGGGAGGCGGCCACTTGGGCATTGGCGATACAGGCGGTCCGACGTCCGCGGAGCGAGTGCGGGATCCGGAGGTCTCCGGTACAGGGACGTCTGCGTCGACTCCGGATTCGGGCATGGCCGCCGCATCGCCCATGCCCGAATCCGGGGAGCTCACCACGACGGAGGAGCTTGCGGAGCCGGTCACCTTCGCGACGGATCTGCTCGGCAACGACCTGACCGATCGGCACGTCTGGGCGGCCGTCGAGACGGGGAGTGGCGCGGCATTCGTCCCATGGCGTGAGGCGGCGGGTGTGGCCGGCGTGTTCCTGCTGTTGTCCGTGCTGTGGATCGTGGGCTCCGATCAGCTCGTGGTCCAGCTCTTCCCCGACCCGGCGCACCAGCATGCGGCCCAGACGCTGAAGGGCCTCGCGTTCGTCGGCCTGACGGCATGCCTCATCTTCCTTCTCGTGTATCGGCTGGTCCGCCGGCTGGAGCAACGTCGACAGGCACTCTCCCTCACGGTGGGGGCCCTGACCGGCACCCTGCAGGCCATTGACGATCTGGTCTTCTCCGTGGACGCGTCCGGCTGTCTCACGGGGCTGCAGGGTCGCCTGCCTCGGCGTCTCGAGCTGATCGGTCGGCTGGCGATCGGCAAACGTCCGGGCGAGGTCATGCCGGAGCACGGTCCGCTGCTGTCCCGCGCGATCGACGACGCCCTGGAGGGTCGGACGACGCGCTTCTCCATGGTGTGGACGACGTCGAACAGGCCGGTCTACCTGCAGTGCACCACCGTGCCGCTCCGCCTGCCGGACGGTCGGACGGTGGGGGCGCTGGGCACGTGCCGGGACGTGACGCGCCAGCACGAGGCCGAGGAGGAGCGCATGGCGCGCGAGCTGGCGCTGCTGCGCGCGTCGAGCATCGATCCCCTCACGCGCCTTCCGAACCGCCGCGGTCTGATCGCCCCCCTGCGCGCGGCGCGACATGAGCCGCCTCGCGCTGGTCGGCCCGTCGGGGTCCTGCTCCTGATGGATCTCGATCACTTCAAGCTGGTCAACACCGCACACGGCCACGCGGGCGGGGATCGCCTGCTGTGCCAGCTGGCGGACGTCCTTCGTGACGCACGCGATCCCTCCGACACGATCGCCCGTGTGGGCTCCGACGAGTTCGTCGCGGTGCTCCCGGGCCGCGATGCCGAGGCAGGGCGAGCGTTTTTTGCGCGGGTCAGCGAGGCCCTGCTCGCAGCCGCGGCAGGCACGGACACGTCCACCGCGGTTCGCGACGCCCAGCTCAGCGGGGGCATGGTTCCGCTGGATGCGGCAGGCGAGCCCGAGCAGCTGCTCGGCCTCGCCGAGGTGGCGCTGTTCACCGCGAAGGAGCGGGGCCGGGGTCGCTGCGAGTACTACCCCAGCCTGTCCGAGTCGAAGAGCGAGCTCGGGCAGGCCGGGCGGTGGCTCCGCACGGTTGAAGAGGCGCTCGGGAATGACGGCTTCGCGCTGCACCTCCAGCCGATCTTCCGGCTCCCGCACTCGGAGGGGGTGGCGCCGGCGTACTTCGAGGTCCTGCTCCGGCTTCCGGATGGGGAGGGCGGCTTTGTTTCCCCGGGCGAGTTCCTGCCCCCGGCGCAGCGGTTCGGCTGGATGGGACGGATCGACCGATGGGTGATCGAGCACTCTCTCGCGTTGCTCCGCCGCGAGCCGGATCTTGAGCTGTTCGTCAACCTGTCCGCACAGGGGCTCACGGACGACTCGCTCCTCGAGTGGCTCATGGCGGAGCTCGAGGCGACCCCCGAGCTGGCCGGGCGCCTGACCCTGGAGATCACGGAGTCCACGGCCGTCAGCGATCTGACCGGCGCGCTGGCCTGGATGCAGGCGCTGCAGGAGCGAGGCTGCCAGTTCGCGCTCGACGACTTCGGGGCGGGCTTCTCGACCTTCGACTACCTGCGGCGGATTCCCGCCGACCGCGTGAAGCTGGACGGTTCGTTCATCCGCAACCTGGAGAGCGACCCGACGCTGCAGTCCGTCGTCGGAGCCATGGTGCAGGTGTGCCACAGCCTGGGCAAGGAGGTGGTCGCGGAGATGGTGGAGACCAGCGCAGCGCTTGCGATCCTCGAGAGCCTGGGGGTGCAGCTCGGCCAGGGATGGCTCTGGTCGCCGGCGCTTCCCGTGGACGAGGCCCTCGCGCTCGCCGATGTTCGTCGTTGACTTGCCCTCCACCCCGATGGTCGCCATGATGGCGGGCCGGTGACAGCGCCCCGGGCGCCACCGCCCGTTCCACGACCACGCCGACCCCGGCACGATGCAGTCCTTCCTCGCCAATCGCTTCGAGCGAAAGTACGTCCTCACCGAGGCCCGGGCGCGCCAGGTGCGCGCATGGCTCCGCACGCGCGTCGAGCCGGACGAGCACCTCACGGCGGACCATCCGCGCGGCTATCCGGTCTACAGCCTCTATCTCGACAGCCCCGAGCTCACGCTCTACCGCACGGCGGCGGAGGGCCAAAAGAACCGGTTCAAGCTCCGCATCCGGTACTACGATGATGGCCGGGACTCCCCGATCTTCTGCGAGATCAAGCGGCGCGCCGATCAGGTGATTCGCAAGCAGCGCGCCGGAGTCCACCGCAGCGCGCTCGACGCGCTCCTGTCCTTCCGGGATCTCCCGGACAGCGCACTCCTGAACCCGGCCCGCGAACGCCGGGACCTGCTCGACTTTCAGGAACTCCAGCGCAACCTCGACGCGCGCCCCACGTTGATCGTGGGCTACAACCGCGAGGCCTACCTCGACGTCAGCACCTCCAACGCCAGGCTCACCTTCGACCGCGACCTGCGCGCGCTCGCCTACGACCCGGACCGGGGCCTGCACACGGACATTCCGCTGGTGAGCGGGCACGAGAAGAAGGTCATCTTCGAGATCAAGTACGTGAACCGCTGGCCCCGCTGGCTTCAGGAACTGGTCCACATCTTCCGGCTTGAACGACAGTCGGTGCCGAAGTACGGCTGGAGTGTGGAGTCGTTCGGCGAGAACCGTGTGCGCCGCGACGCCCGACGACCCATGTTCCATTCCCAGGGCGCGTGACCGTGGACGGTCTCCTCGATGCACTCTCCACCGGTGAGTGGACCGGTACCCCCGGCGGCCTGCACGCCGTGGCCCTGACTCTTGTCCTGGCGTTCGTGCTCGGTCAGATCATCGGGCTCGTGTATGTGCGCACCCATCAGGGCGTGTCCTACTCTCGCTCGTTCACCGTCGCCATGGCGGCCCTGCCGATGATCGTCGCCCTGGTGATGCTCATCATGGTCGACAACATCATCGTGGCGTTCGGGCTGTTCGCCGTCTTCGCCATCGTCCGGTTCCGGAACATCGTGAAGGACACCCGGGACACCAGCTTCGTGCTGTGGGCGATCATGACCGGCATGGCCGTGGGCACCATGCGCTTCGGCCTGGCCGTCGTCGGCGCCGTCTCCCTCACCCTCCTCTTCGCGTGGCTGCGCTCCGTCGGCTTCGGGAGCCGGGAGCGCTACGACGCCATGCTCAGCCTGCAGCTCGCAGGCGCAGGCGCAGGCGCAGACGACACCCTCGGCCCGGTCCTCCCCGTGCTCCAGCGCCACACCCTGCGCGCCGATCTCGCCAGTCAGCGTTCCGACCGCGACGAAATGAGCCTCAACTACCATCTCGAAATGCGCGACCCCGACCGTTCCGCCGAGCTCGTCGCCGAGTTGCAGGAGCTCGACCACGTCCGTGAAGCCTCGTACTTCCGGCGCGAGGAGGAGGCGGAAGTGTGACCACCCATCGTCCCATCCCCGTTCCCGCCCGCCGCAGGCTCCAGCGCGCCCTGCAGCAGTACGGCACGCCCGTCGCCCTCGTCCTCGGCATCCTCGCCTGCGTCTGGCTGTGGAACCAGCACGAGCCCGTCGGGGGGCTCCCCGGCGAAGTTCTCGCCGAGCGCTGGGAGCTCGCCAGCCCCATCGAGGGAAGACTCGTGGAGCTGCCCGCAAGCCGTCTCGCCCTCCTTGACGTCGTCCAGGAAGGCCAGCTCCTGGCGCGCATCGATGACCGGCACCTTCAGGCCGAGCTTGCGGTGCTCCGTGCGGAGGTCGAGGTCACCCGCGCCGAGATCGTCGCCACCACGGCACGCTCCCGGATCGACCGCGAATCGGACCTGCTGGACCAGGCGCTCACCCGACAGAGACTCGGCGTCGACGTCCAGGGACTGCGCATCGACGTGATCGACCGACGCGCCCAGGTGGAGAGTCTCCGGATGGCCCGCGATCGCGCGCTTGAGCAGGAGGCCCGCCTCCGCGACCTCGCCGAACGCGGCGCCGAGACCCCCAACGCGCTCCGCATCGCCGAGCTCGAGCGCCAGCAGGTCGAGACGGACCTTCGCGAGCAGGAGCAGGCGCTCGTCGAGACCCGCCGGGAGCTGCGGCAGGCCGAGCGACGCCTCGGGGAGCTTGAGCCTCCCGACGAGCCCGATCTGGACGACATCCTCGCGCCCCTCCAGGCCCGGATATCCGTCCATATGGCCGAGCTCGAACTGCTCTCCCAGCGCCGGGAAGACCTCGAGATTCGCGCCCCCTCCAGCGGCACCATCACCGCGATCCATCGCCAGCCCGGCGAGGTCGTGAGCGCAGGCGATCCCGTCGTTCGCCTCACCTCATCCCAGCGGGAGTCCGTGGTCGCGTGGATCCCGCAGCATGACCCGCGGCGCCCGCAACCCGGTCAGAATGCGCGCGTTCGCCCGCTTCCGGTACACAACGCAAGCTGGCTGGCCACCGTGCTGCAGGTCGGCGACTCCGTCGAACTGCTTCCCGAGCACCAGCGGTCCGACCCCGGCGTCCCGGAGTGGGGCGTTCCCGTCCGGCTCAGCCTGCCGGAGGGACTGCCGGCCCGTCCGGGAGAGCGTCTGGACGTGCGCTTCTAGCTCGATGTCCAGCCCGGTGCGAGTGGCTGTCGGACCCGGCAGGGTGGATCGGGTCGGGCGGGCGCACCTTGCCCTGCGGCCCTCACCGCGTCAGTCCGCCGTCTCCCCCTTCGCGCTCTTCCGAAGGAAACGATCCAGCCCGAACCGTCCGCTGCCGAGGAACACGAAGGCCAGGGAGATGAACATGAAGAGGAACGCGAGCTCCTTCTGTCGGAAGGGATCGTCCCCGTGCCGGATGAAGAAGGCCACCACCATCGTGATGAGGATGGAGAAGGCCGCGGGACGCGTCATCAGCCCCACTGCGAGCAGGAGGCCGCCCACGACCTCCGCCAGCCCGGCGAGCCAGGCGAAGAGCACCGGAGCGGGAAAGCCCATGCCGCCCACGGCGCCGATGAAGCCCTCGGACGGTGGAACCTTGCCCAGCCCGTGAGCGAAGGCCATCGCAAGCCCCGCGGCGACGCGAAGCGACGTCAGGGCAGCGTCGGCTGCGGGCGTGCCGGGTGCGGACCCGCCCAGGAGCGCCGTTCGAAGGACTGGATGCATCGGGATGCCTTGCCATCGGGGGGACGTTCGGGCGCACGGAACGCCACGTCCCGGATGCGCATCACTCGGTGAATCGCGAGAACGCGTTCACCGGGGTGACGGTGGGGCTGGAGCCGCTGAAGTCAACCGCGTGCCAGAACTGCTGATCGCCTCCGAGGCGCACGCCCTCGCTGCGGTGCACGACTCGGCCATCCCGCACCAGCAGGAGGTCGACGAGCACCGGAGCGGCGGAGGCGTTGTTGGTGGTGGTGTAGTAGTGAACGCCCACGCTGAAGGTCTCTTCGGAGAACCAGCTCGGGACGTGGAGCACCTCGGGCCCCCCGTCCCGGATCGAGTCCTGCACGAGCACCGGGTTCATGAGCCGCTCCCCCCGCGTCCATGTGGGGGCGCGCTGCTGCCAGAACACCGAAGTACCCGAGCCGCGCCAGAGCCCCGTCTCACCACGGCGGAGGTAGACATCCACATCGCGAGAGCCCATCGGCGACCCGGTGGCTTCCGCCCTCCATCCGATCACGATGAACAGTCCCTCCGAGGAGCGGTCGACCACGGCGGTCTGCACCCATTCAGGTTCGCAGGCGTCTCCAGCGGCGTTCCCGCTCTCCAGGCGCACGATCTCCGGTCCCGGTTCGCCCACGGCATAGCTGGCGTCGCGCGCCGTCGCCGAGGGGGTGAACGGCGCCCCCTCGGATGGAGTCACATGCGTCCACGTCCACGTTGTGGCCGACGCACCGTCCGCACCGGTGCTCCCGGCGCCGCTGCAGGCGATGGTATCGCCCGGTCGCGCCAGGAGCAACCGTCCGGAGGGCCACCCCGGCGCGGAGCACTGGGCGCGCGCCGCGCCGCAGGAACCCGGCCCCGTGGGGGGTGGCTCACAGGCGCCCGCCCTGCACTGCTCCCCGGCGCCGCAGGGTACCGCGATGCGCTCGTCCTCGTCGCAGAACCAGGCGAGCTCGGACGAGAAACAGCCGACCTCTCCCTCATTGCAGTCCGTTGGCTCCGTGCCGGGAACTTCCGTGCCCGGGACTTCCGTGCCCGGGACTTCCGTGCCGGGAACTTCCGTGCCCGGGACTTCCGTGCCCGGGACTTCCGTGCCCGGGACTTCCGTGCCGGGAACTTCCGTGCCGGGAACCTCCGTGCCCGGGACTTCCGTGCCGGGAACTTCCGTGCCGGGTTCCTCGGTCGCCGGGGGTCCGATCGGGCTTTCGCAGATGGCTTCCCCGCCCTGTACACGGCAGGCGCGTTCCTGCACGGCACAGTCCTCGCGCTGCTCGGCACCGGCCGCGGAGCACCGGATGGCCACGTCCCCGGAGCAGCGGGAGGTTCCCGGTGTGCATCCGGCCTGTTCGATGGGTGTGCACTCGTCGTTTCGGCACTGGAAGCCGCCGGGGCAGTCAGTGTTGACGGAACAGGTCTCGGGCAGGCAGATGCCTTCGGCCAAGTCGCAGATCTCTCCCTCCCCGCATGCGGGTCCTTCGCCGCAGCCGGATGCCCGGCAGCGCAGCTCGTCACACCGGCCGCCGCCGCAGTCGTCGTCGGTCAGGCAGGCGACGCAGATGCCTCGCCCGAGATCGCAGAACGGGAGCGGGCCTTCGCACCCGTCCTCCACGGCGCAGAGCTCCCTGCAGAGACCCTCGAGGCACTGCTCCCCGCCGACGCAGTCCCGATCTCGTTCGCACTCGTCGAGGGCGAACGACTCGGACGGTTCCTGCGGGTCGAGCCCGCCTCCCGAACCGCAACCGGAGAGGGCGAGCAGAATGGAGAGACTCCCCGCCGAGAGGGCGAGAATGCGTGAGATTCGCTGGATGCGAGGGGTTCCGTTCATGGCCGCGCTGTCGTGTGCTGGAGGGTGGAGTTGAGGAGCCATGGGGGCCCCTTCTTCCATGCGCTCTCCGTTGTGACAGTTTCGTGCAGTCAGGACAAGCTGGCGATGTCCTCACGCGGCCTCGGGGACGCGTGGGTTCCGTCGCGCAGGGTGCTCAGCAGCCCGCTGCTTCGTCGCGGCGCCGGGTCGAGAGCGCGATGAGCCCGACGAGCAGGAGGCTCCAGGGCAGGGGCGCGGGCGTTCCCGAGGCTGCGCTGCAGCCGCCGCTGCTTTCGGCGTCAGGCCTGTTCAGGAAGTCGTCGCCGTCGGCCGCCTGCTCGTCAGCGGGACCAGCGCCCGGACCACCGGGTCGCGGTGCGCCGCCGATCGCCTCGTCGAACTCTCCCCCCCCGGCCCCCACGCCGCCGATGTCACCGTAGAAGGGGGGCAGGCACACGCTCTCGGGTGCGTCGGACGGCTCGTCACACCACTCGTTTCCATCGGAGTCCACGGCGCAGACACCGTCGGCGTCGTGCCACGCTTCGCAGGTCCAGTCCTCGGGGCAGTCGCTGGCGCTCGAGCACTCGATCTCCTGCAACTGGCAGTAGGCCTCCTCCTCGAGCCAGCACTCGCACTCCGGATCGTCCTTCTGGCGCTCGTCGAAGTCGGGTTCGGGTCCATCCCAGCCCCCGCCGGCCCCGGGCTCCCCTCCCCATCCGCCGCATGCGCAGATCTCGGCGCGTTCACAGGCGAAGCCATCGGCGCAGTCCGCGTCCGAGGTGCAGGGTTCGGGGTTCAGCCACTCCGGCAGGCAGTACGAGCTCTCTTCGGGGAGGACGCCGCCGCTCTTGGGCGCGCCGTCCCGCTCTCCCGGAAACGGAAGAGGCTCGACGGCGTCGGTGTCATCTTCCCACGAACCCGAGCCCCCCATCATGTCGCCGATGTCGATGCAGCGGAGTCCTGCGCCGCAGTCGCTGTCGTTCGCGCAGGCCACGAACCAGTCGGGCACGCACTCCCCGATGGTGTCGAGGCAGTACTCGTCCTCGTCGCAGTCGGCGTTGCTGTCGCATCCGTAGTCCGGCTCGGGCATGGGCATGGGTGGGACGCCGGATGGCGGGGGGCCCTCCCCGGAGCCGTCTTCGGCGGACATGCAGTAGGCCTCCCAGACGGGCTCGCAGTCGCCTGGGCAGGGGATCTCGACACAGATCTCCCCGGGAGCGCAGTCGGCGTCGTCCATGCAGATCGCCTGGTCGGCGGCGGCGGTGGTGGCGAACATCGCCGTGAGTGCGAGGCTGGCAAGCAGGGGAAGGGGTCGGAGGTTGTGCGGCGCCATGGGTTCTCCTCGAGTCGGGTGGCAGGTGGGGCGTGGCGAGGCATCGATCGGCGGGATCGGCACACCTGCCTGCCACGGATGCATCGCTTGTGCCAGATTCCTGGGCCGCGATTCGAACGCTCGGATCTGCCTGCGGATACTCCCTCAGGCCGGTTTCGGGGAGGCGCCGGAGGCGGAGGTGGGAGGAAGGTGCCAGGGCATCGGCGTCGAAGTTGGAGCGAGGGCCCTCAGAAATTCGAGGGGTCACGCAGGGAAACCCGGTGCGGGGGTCGGGGTGGGCCATGACAAGTGCGGGGGGACGGGCTAGAGGGGTGGACTGGAGAGGGGTCGCCGGCGTGGCGAGGGGAGCTGGGAGCGGGATTCATCGGGACGAGCGGAGGCAGGCTGATGGCGGAGGGGACACGGACGGTGCTGGTGGCGACGGACTTCAGCGGGGGTGCCCTGGCTGCGGTTCGGGAGGCTGCGGCCTTTGCGCGGGCCTGGTCGGCGACGCTCGCGGTGCTCCACGTCAACGACGATCTCTCGGATGATCCGGGGTTCAGCGTGTCGTGGTTGCGGCCGTTCGGGATGGCGCTGGACGCGCTGGAGCTGGGGCGCATCGCCCATGAGGTCGCGCACGAGAAGCTGGAGACGCTCGTGGCGGCGGAGGATCTCGCGGATGTGGATGTGACCCTGCATGTGACGGCGGGCAGTGCGGTACAGGAGATCGCACGGCTTGCGCGCGAGCTGGAGGCGGATGTCGTCGTGGCCGGGCGCAGTGGTGCCGGGGCGCTGGAGCGGCTGATGCTCGGCGGCACATCGGAGCGGCTGATCGCTCGGCTTCCGTGCCCGCTGGTGCTCGTGGGGGAGACGCCGCTGCCGGCGAAGGGCGTGCTTCTGCCGGTGGACTTCGGCCCCTGCGCGCCGAAGCAGCTCGCGTTTCTGCGGGAGTTGCCGAGGGTGGAGGAGGCGGACACCCACGTCCTGTCGGTCTATGCGCTGCCCTCGTACTTCTGGGATGCCATCGAGGGGCATCTGTCGGAGGAGCAGGTGGACCGCACGGTGGGCGAGGCGATGCGCCAGCGCCTGGACGACCTCGTGGTGGAGCGGGAGGAGAGCGAGCACCATGTGTTCCGGGAGGTTCGTCAGGGGATCCCGGCGCGGGAGATCCTCTCGTTCGCGCGGGCGCGAAAGGTGGACACGATCATCCTGGGGAGCGCGGGCCACGGTGGGGTGACGACGACGCTTCCGGGGAGCACGGTCCTCCGGGTGTCCAGGGACTTCCGGGGCAGGGTTGTCATCACGCCGCCGGAGGAGTCAACCGCCGGCGGGTGGTGAGGGGTGTGTACCCGTGGGGGGGGGGACGGTTGGCGACTCCGGTGGGGGCGTGACCGGCCCGCAGGGGGTTGCGGCGGGGACTGCCCCGTTCGA
This sequence comes from Deltaproteobacteria bacterium, assembly GCA_007693585.1. Taxonomy (GTDB): domain Bacteria; phylum Myxococcota_A; class Bradymonadia; order REDH01; family REDH01; genus REDH01. The sequence goes on along the minus strand of REDH01000086.1, from coordinate 15,241 downwards.
GCGGACGGCGGGGTCAGGGGGTTTCGTCCCCCGAAGTCACGCCGTCCGGATCGAGGGTGGGTCGCGCCGCTTGAGCGGGCGGTCGGTTCAGGGGGCGAATCTGTGGGCTGAGGCGGGACCGGAGGCGACGTGCATCGGCACCGCACGACCGTTCGGGGGGATCAGGGGCTTCCCTGCGTGCCCCGTCCACGACCGCCCTCGCCCCGGCGCGGGCCGTCGCCGCGGCGCACCTCGTCGGAGGCTCGGCCGCGCTGGCCCTCGCCGCGGGTGCCGCGTCCGTCGCGACCCCCGCGGCCGTCGATGCGGCGCTCGGCGGGGGGGTCGATCCGGACGGCATCGTTGACCCTCTCCTCGCGGGAGCCGCGGCCGGGCAGGGTTTCGGCGGGTTCTCCACCTCGTGGTCCGCGCTGCATCCGTTCGCCGTCGCCGCGGGGGCCACGCTGCATCCGTTCGCCGTCGCCGCGGGGGCCACGCTGCATCTGTCCCCTCTGCCCGCGCTCTCGCGCCCGCTCGTGGATGGTGTCCAGTTCGGCGCGCTGCTCCTCGGTGAGGACGGCGCGGATGTCCTCCCGCATTTGCTCGCGGTGGGGCTGTGCTGCGGCGCGACATGCTTCGCGATGAGCGGAGAGCTCCTCGCGGTGCTCCTGACGGATGGACTCGATGGCGGCGACCTGCTCCGGGGTGAGGTCGAGGCGGTCCTGCAGCCGTTCCCAGCCGTGTCCGGCGCCCTGGCCCTGACCGCGGCGGTGGTCCCCACCGCGGCGGGCGCGCTCGTCGGGCGCAGAGGCTTCGGCGTCGGGGGCCGCTTCGGCGAGGAGGCTGTGGTGAGCGAGGTCGGCGGCCAGTTCCCGGGCGTCCGCGCCGCGGGTCCATGCGCTGCCGGACACGAGTCCGGCGACGAATGCGGCCACCACGATCGCGAGAATGGTGGAGTGTTCCCTGACCTTTCGTGTGACGGTCGATGATGTCTTCATGGCGAGTTCTCCTCGTCCTCGGGGTGCAGTGCGAGCCAGTCCTCCCATGGGTCATCCATGGAGGCGGCGGGTTCGTGCAGGAGCAGCAGCGTGGCCAGGGCGTGCTCCTCCGCGGTGTGGTCGACCAGTCTGGTCGCCCACAGGTGTAGACCGAGTGCGAGCGCGGCCAGCGCCGGCAGCACGGTCCGTCCGTGGCGCTGCCACCGCCAGAGGCGGCGGAGCGCGCGGGCCCGGTGCCGCGCGTCCGCGGCCCGGTCCTGGAGCGACACGGTGTCCCGTGCCGCAGCCTGTTGCATCGTCCGGTCCCGGTCCTCGCGGTAGCGGTCGATGGCGTCGTCGAGGGTCTCGGGGTTCATGCGTTCCTCACGGCATGTCGGGGCCACGAGCCGGCGTGCTGTCGGTGATGCCCTGCTTCTCGAGGAGCTCCCGCAGCCGCTTCCGTGCGCGGGAGATGCGCTGGTCCACGGTGTCCACGCCCAGGTCCAGCGCTTCGGCGATCTCGTGCCCGCTCCATCCGTCGATTTCGCGCAGGAGGAGCGGAACCCGTTGTCCTTCCGGGAGCTGGTCGAGGGCGAGCCGCAGTCGGTTGCCGAGCAGGGGGTCTGCGGACGGTCGCGCGGGCTCGGGCTTCAGCGCGGTGGCCCCGAAGAGGCGGAGCAGCCGGTCGCGACGGCGACGTCGGCGCAGCAGGTCGAGCGAGCGCCGCACGACCATGCGGCGAAACGCCGCTGTGGCGATCCCGGGGTCGAGTCTTCCGTCCTGCAGGAGGGCCAGACCATGAATCCATACCTCCTGCACGACCTCTTCCCCGAGGTCGATCCGGCCCAGCAGACCGGTGGCCGTTCGGCACCAGGCGCTGTGGTGGCGGCGATGCAGCGTCTCGATGGCCTCCGGATCCTCCTCGGAGGCGCGCAGGAAGAGCGCAGCGTCGGGCACCTCGCCGTAGGCCAGCGTACTCGGGTCCGTGGCTGGTGGAGAGGGAGAGGACATGCTCGGGGGTCATGGGAGGTCCCGCGGTACGGGGGGAGGGTTCGTCGGTCGGGCCCTGTGGGCCGGACACCCTCCCTGCGTCATGGAACGGCGGGTTCCTGACAGCAATTCTTCCGCAGGGTCGTTCGAACGGGCTTCGAAGGAGTGGAGCGGACCGCCCGGACGGGAGCGATCGCGAGACTGGGAGGTTCCCGCTCTCCTCGATGCCCGAAGCGCGCACGGCGGGCAAGATCGCCGCGCTTCGGGCGGTGGCGCCCCTCGGCCGGCTCGGCCCGGTCCCGCCAGTGCGCTGGCGCACACTGTCGGCGCTCGGACTCTCCGGTGGGGCGCGAGCACGCGAAGCGTCGTGGACCTTGCCCCGGCCGTGTTCTAGGCAGAGGTTCGCGTCGTCTCCGGCGTCTTCGTCCCACCCGCTTCCCTTCTCCCCCCGGTCGTCTTGTCCCCACTTCGTCGCCTGCTGCGGTACGCGCGCGGCTACCGACGGCGGATCGTCACCGCCACGGCCTGTTCGGTCCTCAACAAGATCTTCGATCTCGCGCCCCCCCTGCTGATCGGCATGGCCATCGACGTGGTCGTGCAGGGCGAGGACTCCTTCCTCGCCGGCCTCGGGGTCGTCGACGTTCGGCAGCAGCTCGTCGCCCTCGGGGTGCTGACGGTGATCGTGTGGGCGCTGGAGTCGGTCTTCGAGTACGCCTTTGCCGTGCTGTGGCGAAACCTTGCTCAGACGCTCCAGCACGACCTGCGGGTGGACGCGTTCGGCCACGTCACGCGCCTCGATCAGTCGTGGCACGAGGGCCGGACGACCGGCGAGCTGATGGCGGTACTCAACGACGACATCAACCAGCTCGAGCGTTTTCTCGACGGGGGAGCGAACGATCTGCTGCAGGTGGGGACGACCGTGGTGGCGGTGGGCGCGATGTTCTTCGTGCTCTCGCCGACGATCGCCGTGCTCGCGTTCCTCCCGGTCCCGTTCATTCTGGTGGGCAGCTTCCGGTTCCAGTCGCGGATTCAGCCGCGCTACACGCGGGTGCGCGAGCGCGTGGCGGATCTGAACCGGCAGCTCGCCAACGCGCTCGGCGGGGTCGCCACCGTCCGGGCGTTCGGGGCGGAGCAGGCGATGACGGATCACGTCGCTGCAGCGAGCACGGACTACCAGGAGGCGAACCGCCACGCGATCCGTCTGTCGGCGGCGTTCGTTCCGATCATCCGCATGGTGATCGTGGTCGGCTTCACGGCGACGCTCGTCTACGGTGGGTTCCTCGCGCTCGAGGGGACGCTCGCGGTGGGTGCATATGGCGTGCTGGTGTTCCTGACCCAGCGCCTGCTCTGGCCGCTCACACGCCTCGGGCAGACCTTCGATCTGTATCAGCGCGCCATGGCGTCCACCACGCGGGTTCTCGACGTCCTCGACACGCGCCCGGAGCTGACCGGCGGCACGCACCTGCCCTCACGCGTGGAGGGTGAGCTGTCCCTCGAGGGCGTGCGGTTCGCCTATGGCGCAGGCGCCCCGGTGCTGCACGGCCTGTCGCTGAGCCTGCCTGCGGGCCGCACCACGGCGTTCGTGGGCGCCACCGGAGCCGGAAAGAGCACGCTGCTCAAGCTGCTGCTGCGGTTTCACGATCCCACGAGCGGGCACATCCTGCTCGACGGCGTGCCGCTGCCGGAGTGGGACCTCCGCATACTCCGGGAGGCGTTCGGGCTGGTGAGTCAGGACACGTTCCTCTTCGACGGGACCATCGCCGCGAATCTTCGTCTCGGGCGTCCCGGAGCGAGCGAGGACGAGCTGGAGCGCGCTCTGGACCAGGCCGAGATCCTGGCCTTCGTCCGGTCCCTCCCCGCGGGGCTGTACACGCAGGTGGGAGAGCGGGGTCAACGCCTCTCCGGCGGGCAGCGCCAGCGGCTTGCCCTGGCCCGCGCGCTCCTGCGCGAGCCCCCCGTGCTGGTGCTCGACGAGGCCACCAGCGCCATCGACAACGAGACCGAGGCCGCGATTCAGCGCACCCTCCACCGGGTGGCCCGGGAGCGCACCATGATCGTCGTGGCTCACCGCCTGAGCACGATCCGCCACGCCGACCACATCCACGTCCTCGAGGATGGCCGGCTCGTGGAGAGCGGAACCCACGAGGCGCTCCTCGCCGCAGGCGGAACCTACGCACGCCTCTGGCGCATCCAGAGCGGCGAGCCCGACGCGGACGCACGCACCCAGGACGAACCATGACCGCCCCAGCCGATCCCCCCACCGCCCCCTCCCTCTCTCCATGGTGGCGCGCCGCCGGCGTGCTCGGGGCCCTCGGCGTCGCCCTCGGGGCCTTCGGCGCCCACGGGCTGCGCAATCTCATCGAGGACCCCCAGCTCCTCGTGACGTGGGAGACCGCTGCCCGCTATCACGTCTTCCATGCTCTTGCACTGGGGCTGGTGGCGGCCCATCCGGCCCGCCCGCACCGCGCCGGCTGGCTGCTGCTGACGGGCACGGTGATCTTCAGTGGCTCGCTCTATCTGCTCGTCCTGTCCGGAGTACGGTGGCTCGGTGCGATCACGCCGCTGGGCGGGGCGGCCCTCATCGCCGGGTGGCTGATCCTGGGGTTCTCGACGCTACGGCGCACCGACGCCTGACGACGTCCCGCCTCGACACACCCAGGCTCGGCGCCGTTCCGAATTCGTGGGGCTCGAATCCCTCGAGACGGTCGTGGACCCTGGACACCGTGCAGAAGAGGCGCGTGTTCGGGGGATGGGATCATTGTGTCGGAAGGACATGGTGCCTCGGGGCAGCCGCGGGTCGTTGCGGGGGAGGCGGCCGGTGCACACGTCAGGGGCGGCCGCAGGGCGAGGCGGCCCGGGCCCGGTGTCGACGTGGGCCCGCATGCTCCCGGAACGCAGGAAGGCTCATGGAGAACGGAACCTACGTCGCTCGGCTCGAGGAGATCGCGGACCTGCTGCAGGTGACGGGAGCCAACCCGTTCCGGGTTCGGGCCTTCCAGAAGGCGGCGCGCGTGATCGACGGCATGGCCGAAGACCTCGACACCGTGCTCGCCGAGGGCGAAGTGACCGCGGTCGACGGCATCGGGAAGAGCATCGCCGAGGATCTGCGCCAGATCCGCGAACGCGGAAGCTGCGATCTGCTGGACGAGTTGCGGGCCAGTCTTCCGGACGGAATCACCGACCTGCTCCGTGTGCAGGGCCTGGGCCCGAAGAAGGTCAAGGCGCTCTACGAGGAGCTGGGCATCGGCGATCTCGACGCGCTCGAGGCGCGGGCCTCCGAGGGGCGCATCGCCGGCCTCAAGGGCTTCGGCGCGCGCACCGAGGAGAAGATCCTCAAGGAGGTCGAGCGCCTGCGACGCACGGCCGGGCGAACCCCGCTGGCCGAAGCCTGGCCACACGCGGAGCGGCTCCTCGGGCTGCTGCGCGAGGTATCCGGGGTGGAGCGCGCGGAGATCGCCGGGAGCCTGCGGCGCGGACGCGAGACGGTCGGCGACCTCGACTTCGTCGTCGCCTCGCGGGAGCCGGGACCCGTGATGGAGGCGTTCGCGACCGACGGCGATGTCGAGGAGGTCGTGGCGCGCGGCGACACCAAGACCACCATCCGCCTCTCCGGAGGCCTGAGCGCCGACGTCCGTGTGGTCCCTCCCGAGGTCTTCGGGGCGACGCTGCACCACTTCACAGGCTCGAAGGAGCACAACGTGGCGATCCGGTCCCGCGCCCTGAAGCGCGGGTTGCGGGTCAGCGAGTGGGGCGTCTTTCGGCGCGACGGAGAGGATGGGGGCGACGCGACCGATGGCGAGCTCGTGGCGTGCGCCACCGAGGAGGACATCTTCGCAGCGGTGGGGCTGCCCTTCATTCCGCCCGAGCTTCGCGAGGACCGCGGGGAGATCGGTGCCGCCGAGGAGGACCGGCTGCCCGAGCTCGTCACCCTCGAGGACATCGTCGCTGATCTGCACATGCACACGACCGCCTCCGATGGCCGACACTCCGTCGCCCGGATGGCGGAGGCCGCGCGGGACCGCGGACTGAAGCGGATCGCGATCACGGACCACTCCCGCTCCCTGACCGTGGCGAACGGCCTCGACGCCAGGCGGCTCCGCGCCCAGATGGAGGAGATCGACGCCTACAACGCGGGTGATCCTGCCGTGCGGGTCCTCAAGGGGCTGGAGGTCGACATCCTCGAGGACGGCGCGCTGGACATGGACGACGACGTCCTCGCCGCGCTCGACTGGGTGGTGGGCTCGGTCCACCAGTGGATGGGCCAGGACCCGCAGACCATGACCGAGCGGCTGCTCCGCGCGATCGGCAGTGGATTCCTGCACGCCCTCGGCCACCCCACGGGGCGGCTGGTCGGGCGCCGGGACGGGTTCACCTTCGATGTGGACGCCGTGTTCGACGCCTGCGCGGACGCCGGCGTCGCCCTCGAGGTCAACGCCTCCCCATGGCGCGTGGACCTGGACGATCGTCTGATCCAGCGGGCGCTGGAGCGGGACCGGCTGATGCTCACCATCAATACCGACGCGCACTCGACCGCCGAGCTGGGGCAGATGCATTTCGGCGTGCGCATGGCGCGGCGGGGCGGCTGCCCGCGCAGTCGGGTGGTGAACGCGCAGGACGAAAGCCCCTGACCCGAGCGAGCGGTGGGGCGTCACGCAGCCGGCGGGCGCGGTGCCCGGTGGCTCTCGGGCCGGGGACCGATCGGGACGCAGAGCGGTTGACAGTCTCTGGCAGAGTGCTCCTATACGCGACGTCCCTTGCCGCATTCGCGCCTGCCCCACACCCCGATGAGGCCATCCGATGGACAAGACCCCGTCCCTGTTCGACCGCCTGAGCGCCGTGCTCGATACCGAGGTGGGCCTGACCTTCGCCATCATCGGGGCGTCCTTCCTCTTCTCGGGTGTCGTCATCGTGTTCGTGCTGGTCTGGCTTCGGCGGATGTTCAATCCGGCGGTCCTTCGAACGGGCACACCGGCGCCGGGGGTGATCCGAACGGTCGAGATCACGGGAACCCGCATCAACGGTGTGTTCGTCTACCGGTTCGAGGTGGAGGTGACCCCACGAGAGGGCGATCCGTTCCGGGCGTGGGTCAGGCGCCCGGTGCCGCCCCACGAGTCCATGCACGCGGTCCCGGGGCAGCCGGTGACCGTTCGATACAACCCCGAACGCCCGCAGAAGGAGATCGCTCTGGCCGCGTACGGTCATGCGGACGTGGACACCCCGGCCACGAAGGAGGAGCTGTTCGCCCTCGTCACGAAGCAGCAGGCGGAGAAGGAGCGGCTGAGCGCGGACGGGCTCCCGGCCACGGCGATCGTGGTCGAGCGCACGGACATGCCGCATCGGGTGAACCGCATCGGCGTCGTGTCTCGCCTGCGCCTGAAGGTGATCGGCGCGGACGGCGTGCCATACGATGCGACGACGATGGCGGTGATTCATCAACAGCGACTCGAGCGCTATGCCCCGGGGGCGGAGGTCCCGGTACGCTTTGACCCGGCTTCGCCCACGACGGTGGCCATCGACGCCAGCCGAAGCATGACGGTCAACCCCGGGGAGGATCCGCTGGCTTGAGGGCGATCCGGGTCGTGCTGGATTCCGGTCCCCTGTCGGTGCTCCGCGTTGCCGTCAGGGAAGGAGTCCCCCGTCGTTGATGGTCCAGCCCCTCTCGTTGGTCAGGAAGTCCCGGGCGGCCTGGGCTGCGCTGGAGTACTGGCGGCCAATGGCGTGGAAGGTGAGGTCCGAGGGGACGGTGGGGAGCGCGGCCCAGCCCATGAGGAGGGCATCGTAGTTGGCGGTACTGAGGCTCAAAATCCCTGTGAACATGAAGTTCAGGTTGGTGACGCTGGAGATGTCCCAGTTGCCGAGGTCCTGATCGAAGCTACTCGCACTGGAGAACATGCCTTGCATGTCGGTGACGCTGGACACGTTCCAGCCACCGATGTCCTGGTTGAAACTGCTCGCGCTGCTGAACATGCCGTGCATGTCCGTCGCGCCGCTGACGTTCCATTCGCTGATGTCGCCGTTGAATGCCGAGGCCCCGAAGAACATCTGGCTCATGTTCGAGGCGCCGCTGACGTTCCAGTCGCTGATGTCGCCGTTGAACGACGAGGCGTTGCGGAAGACCTCCCGCATCATCCAGACATTCGAGACGTTCCACTCGTTGAGGTCCTGGTTGAAGTCGGATGCACCGGAGAAGAGGCCGTTCATCGTGGTGACGTTGTCGACGGTCCAGCCGCCGATGTCCCGGTTGAAGCTGCTGGCACCGAAGAACATGTTGGAGAGGACGCTTGCGTTCGCGGTGTTCCAGGTGGTGACGTCACCGTTGAAGCTGGACGCACCCCAGAACATGGCGTTGAAGTTGCTGACGTTCAACACGTCCCACCGATCGAGATCGGCGTTGAAGTTGCTCGCGCCGAGGAACATGAAGCCCAGATTGGAGACCGCAGAGACGTCCCAGGCGTTGATGGAGGGGATGCTGGTCAGGCTGGTGCAGTCTCGGAAGGCTGCGGACAGGGACATGGTGCCGGTGAGATCGAGCACGTCGACGGCGGTGATCTCGAGGTTCTCGGCGCCGTGGAAGTAGTTTCCACCGTTGCCGAGCCTGAGGGGTCCCCAGGAGGAGACTTCGAGGAGCTTGGGCGCGTCGCCACCGTTCGCGAAGCGCCATCCTTCGATCTGGCCGCGGATCTCGACGGTGTAGATGCCTTCCTCGCCATAGTTGTGGCGGACGGCGATGTCGTCGAAGGCGGTGATGACGTCGACTTCTCCGTCGCCCCAGTCCACGGTGAAGTTGTAGTTGCCCCCGGATTCCAGCGGCAGTTCGATCTGGAAGTCGTTGTTGACGCCGGGCAATGTGGTGTCCCACACGGTCACGAAGACGGGGGTGCAGACGTTCGGATCCCCTTCGCAGAAGGCGTTCCCGACGCACTGCGCGGATTCGGTGCAGGGCTCCCCGAGGGCAAGGCGGCACTCGTCGAGGACTGGGTCACAGAGTCCGGAGGCGCAGTCGCCGTCGGAGGTGCAGGCATCTCCGAGCTCGCCATCAGCGGTGGCGGCGGGATCCACCATGCAGACCAGCATGGCGGAGCCGGTGCCGCAGGCTCCGCTGGGAGACATGTTCCAGCGGCGGTAGTCGCTTCGCATGGCGCCGCCCACGGTCCCCGCCAGTGCATCGACGTCGGACCAGTTGCCGCAGGTGCTTGCAGACGGGAGGAGTGACCATCGTTCATCGGCCTGGGGTGTGCCGTCGTCCCACTGCCGTCCGGTGTAGTAGCTTCCGCTGAAGTCGAAGCGCCTGCTCTCGGTCCACGCGATGCGGTCGTTCGGTCCGTAGCCTTCGCTGTCCACGACGAGGGGTGCTCCGCCGGAGGCGGGCTGGGTAGCGGCGGCGAAGAAGTAGACGCTGTCGGGAACGGGGTCCTGGCAACCGTTGTCGTCGCAGAGGAACGCGCGGACCCGGTCGGCCGTGAGCGGTCCGGCGTCATCCTTGCCGAGCCAGTCGGTGTTCTGCAGGCGCTCGAGGCAGCTTGCATTGGCACCGGCGAGTCCGCCGAGTGCCCCGCCGATCACGAACTCTCTCGAGAGCACGAAGTACCCGGGATTGTCGCAGGCGCCGACGGCGAGCTCGGTGCACGTCTCGTTGCGGAAGCTTCCGGACAGGACACCATCGTCGCAGAAGCGCTCTTCGGAGAGGCACTCGCCGTTGCATGCGGCGGCTTCCTGCCATGCGGTCACGCTCTCGCCATGGGGCAGCGTCCCTCCCCAGGGGAGCACACAGGAAGCGGGGGCGATGGGCGGCTCCGGCTCCGGGTGGACCATGCAGATGAGTCGATGGCCGCCGGTGTTGCACCCGACGGCGTTGGATGACCAGCGCAGGCGGCCGAAACTTCCGGACCTTCCGGTGAGCGAAGTGTGCGCGTAGGGGATGATCGAGCCGGTTGTCCAGTTGAGACAGGTGTTGCCTTCGTCGGGCAGGCCGAGCCACTCATCGTTCGACAGGCCCAGATTGGCCATCCCCGTGTGGTAAGGGACGTTCTGGCCGAAGTGGTCCGGTCCGTCCCACGTCACGGTATCGAACGGACCGATGCGATCGCCGTCGGTGGTGAACGACGCCCCACCGGCAGAACTGTCCATGGCCGCGAAGAGGTATTCGGTGTTGGCCTGTGGCAGCAGGCAGCCATCGGTGGAGCACAGGAAGGGCCGGACGCGATCTGCGGTGAGCAGTCCCGCGCTGACGGCATCCTCCTGTCCGAGCCAGGTATTGGAGTTGAGCTCGGCGAGGCAGGCCTGCGCGGCGCCGGCGAGGCCGCCGAGGTTGCCGTTGCGGGCCTGGGCGGAGAGCACGAAGTAGCCGACGGGACACGCGGGTGCATCGCAGCTCTCGAAGAGGAACGAGCCGGAGAGTTCTCCGTCGTCGCACTCGCGCAGCTCCATGTCGCAGGTGAGCCCGCAGTCGACGGATTCGGTTTCGAACGCGGGCACGGACGCGCCGGACGCGATGGAGCCGCCCCAGGGGAGCGTGCATGGAGCGGGACCGCCGCCACAGGTGCCGAGGATCCTGGCGTCGTCATCGGCGCCAGCGCAGGGGAGCGAGTCGCTGCAGTCCGTGGCGAGCCGACACGGCTGCCCTTCCTCGCTGAGTGCACAGGTGCCGAGGCTGCCCCCGCCGGTGGTGAAGTCGCCGAGCACACCGCCGACGCAGGTCCCGCTGAGGCAGTCGGCGTCCTGATAGCAGGGGCTGTTGGCCCAGCCGGTGCCGCAGCCGCTGTCTGCCACCCCGTCGCCGTTGTCATCGTTGCCGCTCCAGCATACCTCGCGCTGCAGTTCGACGAGTCGGCCCGTCAGCCGGAACGGCGCGGGATCCGTGTCGCCCAGGTAGAACATCCACTGGCGTCGGACGATCTCGGCGTCGCCCGGCTCTGGCCCGCCCGCGAGGGCACCGTATCGGAACATCCCGATGTTCGAGTCCGGCTGGAGCCGGACGAATGTTCCCTCGACGGCGTCGAAGTACACGCGGGGCGCATCGGCAAGATACGAACGCGCGTCGGAGATGCCGGTGAAGTTGTCGATCAGGATCCACAGGTCGCGGAGGTCGGCCCCGGTGTCGTTGCGGACGAGGAAGTCGGTGCAGAAGGTGTAGTCGCTCGGTGGCAGGGCCGCCGCGCCGGGGCCGCCCTGCGGCAGGACGCTGAAGAGGAACTCGTCGCGGATGGGGCCTTCCGGATACCATCCGAAGCGGAAGTCCTCTCCGTCGCTGGCCCAGCCATTCGTCCAGAAGTTTCGGCAGACGTCGAGATCGGACGACGTCACGGCCGGGGACTCGTCCTGCCAGAACCGCAGCGTGCCGGGGCGCCGGTTCTCGAAGTCCCCTTCGTCGCGGTTCTGCCGGACGTCGTCCCGATAGCCGGGAATCGCGGCGCTCTTGGGCTGCAGCTCGTCCACCATCTCGATGTGGGCCTGCCCGGTGCGCGGATCCACCCAGCCTTCGAACTGTCCGACGGTGCGCATTCCGGGCAGGGCATGCGCCGAGTAGGCGAGGCGCTCCACCGCGGCGGGCGAGTCCTCGTCCCCGCCCCGAACATCGGCGTCGTCCGCGGACAGACAACCCGCGACATCCGCGCCTTCGTCGCATCCCTGCGCGTCGTGCGGTGCCGGTTCCCCTCCACCGCACGCGGCGAGCAACGCACAGCCCACAGCGACCGCAACCCCTCGAAACGACCATCCCGTCATCGCTCTTCTCCAGATGTTCTTCGGCCTGACGCGCCGGCAATCCTGTCAAACCCCTGGTATCGTATCTCGGCTATGGTACAGCCCCGCGGCCGCCGCGTCCAGCGGTGTTCGGCCGACGCAGGACCCCTCCAGCCGCCACGCGCCCCATGCTCCTCCTGCTGCTCCCCATTGGTCTGGGCTTCCTTGTCGGGGCCGTGTTCGGCGGTGCGCGGCCGGCCGCGCGGGTGATCGCGGCCGGAACGGCCTTCTTCGTGCTCCTCGTCGTCTGGGCGCAGGGGGCGGCCCTCGGTGCCGATGCGGAGGTCAGGGCGCTGCTCGCTCCGCTCGCGGCGCAGGCCGGGCTGCTGACGGCGAGCATCGGCGCGTTCACCCTTCTGCTCGTGGAGCTGGCCGCGCGGGGTCTCGGTCTGGCTCGGCAGCGGGAGGAGGCGCGGACCGGCGAGGGTTCGTGGAAGACCGCGCTCCGCACTGCGTTCGTGCTGCTGGTCGTCCTCGGCGCGGGGCTCGGCGCAGGTGTCCTGCTCGAGGCACACGCGGACCGGCTCGCCCCGTGGCGCGATGCGCCGCTCTTCGGGCTCCTCGCCTTCATCGGCGCGGATCTGGGCCGGCGGCGGGCAGCGGTCGTGCGCGAGCTGCGCCGCGCGGGGCGACTGCTTCTGCTCGCGCCGGTGGCGCTTGTCGCCGCCGTGCTCGGCGCCCTGGCGGTGCTGCCCTGGCTGCCCCACTCCTCGGCGGCGATGATCGCCGGGAGCGTCGGCTTCGGCTTCTACAGCGTGAGCGGACCCATGGTGACAGCGCTCGACCAGCCCGCGGCCGGCGGCGTGGTGTTTCTTGCCAACCTCTTCCGGGAGCTGAGCGCGATGGTGCTCGTCCCCCTGCTCGCGCGCGCCGGCCTGAGCGCACCCACCGCCGCCGCGTGGGGGGGTGCGACCGCCATGGACTCGACCCTGCCCTTCCTCGTGCGGAGCTACGGCTCGGCCGGAGCGGCGGCGGGCCTCGCCCTCGGCATGCTCCTGTCGGTGGCGGTGCCGGTGCTCGTGCCCCTGGTGTACGCCCTGCTCAGCGCTGGCTGAACGGGGAGCGCCGCAGCACGAAGGACTGGCCATCGGAGACCTGCTCCTGGGTGACCCCGCGCAGCGAGAAGGGGAACATGAAGTTGTTCGCGTCCGGGCAGTTCGCCCCCCGGTCCGGGTTCGCGCAGCGCGGCGTGTCATCGAGGGGATCCGCGGTGCTTCCGCCGTGCTCGGTGGTGTGACGCAACCCCATGAAGTGTCCGATCTCGTGGGCGAGTGTCTGGCCGGTGTCCGCCGCGGCGTTGGGGAGGTATTCGCTGGTGAAGATCAGCCCCGAGCCGGAGTTGCCGTGGAAGCCCGGCACCCCGGGGATGCCGAGCGAGACCCCGAGCAGCCCCGGGGCCTGGCTGATGGAGAAGCCCTGGATCAGAAACACGTTGATGCTCAGCCGCTCCCGCAGCGACGACCCGGGATCGCGGCTGATGCTCGCCAGCGCGAAGATGTCGTTGAACGAGCGGATGATGCGGAAGCGCTCGAGGTCATCGCCCGCCACGTCCACGAAGCGCACCTCCCGGATGGTGATCCCCGCGCGGTCGAAGATGCGGCGGAAGACCGTCATCATCTGGCTGAAGTTCGGGTCGTCCAGCGCGTTCGATCCGCTCAGTCCAGGCACGCCCAGCAGGTAGAAATTCACGTCGAGCTGCGTGCCGGGAGACGTCTTCTCGAGCACGTAGAAGCAGGGGCGGCTGTCGCGCGTCGTGATCTCCAGGGTGTACTCCCCTCCGCCGAGCTCGGTGATCGACGTGAACTGCGGCGCGGCCGGAAAGAACACCGGGGTCATGTTCACGAGAATGTCGGGGTTCACGTTCATGAAGGCATGATCGGAGCCGAAGTCCGCGACGGCCTGGCCGGACGGGCCGAGCAGTCGCCGCGGGCGCACGCTCTCGCTGGTGGAGTAGGGAACGACCGCGAACGCGATCGTCGACGGGTCGATGTTGAAGCGCAGGGCGCGCCCCCCGGTGATGGACGAGGACTGGCAGGAGACGCGGATGTCCGTGCTGCCTCCCGGAGTGTCCTCCTCCGCCGGCGGCGTCGCCCCCTCGGACGGAGGCAGACAGACGCCGCTGCCGTCGTCGGCACCGACGCACGCGTACCCGGTGCGGCAGTCCGCATCCTGGCTGCAGCCCACGTAGCAGACCGTGCTCTCGGTCACGGTGCGGCACTCCGCGGTGCCCCCGGACGGAGGATTGCAGCCCACCTGCGCACAGTTCAGCGTGGTGCAGTAGCCGCCGGTGTATCCGGTCTGCTCGATCAGGCAGGTCCCGCCCTTGCAGTTGATGTCCACCGCGCAGGGCTCCCCGTCGTCCCGACCGTTCGGGTTGCGCACCGGCGATCGCTCGTCCTCGTCGACCGGGACGCACGCGCCGCCGTCCCCGTCGGGGTCCGCGCAGCGGTAGCCGAAGCGACATGCCGCGTCGTTGGCGCACGTCCGGAAGCACGCCGTCACCCCTTCCGGCTCCTCCGGATCGAGCGGCAGGCACCGCCCGTCCTCCGGGCAGTCCCCGTCCCCCCCGCAGTCCAGCTGCGAGCAGTACCCGCCGATCAGGTTCGTGAGGCACGTGTCCGTGCGACAGTCCGACGCCGAGCCGCACGCCGTCCCGATCTGCCCCGCCCCGGGAAACGCCTCCGCCAGGTCCATCGGCAGGCACACCGACTTGGTGTCCACCGTCAGGCACTCGTACCCTTCCCGGCACGGCGCCCGGCTCGAGCACTCCGAGAAGCACGCCGCGCCCAGGCCGATGCTCGCCAGGTCGAGACACTCCGCGCCGAAGATGTTGGAGCAACCTTGCGCGTCACACTCGAGCGTGGTGCAGTAGCCGCCCGGGAAGCCCTGGTTGTCCTGCAGGCAGGTCCCGCCCAGGCAGGCCCCATCGGACGTGCACGACGCGCCGTCGGAGATCTCCCGGATGATGCGCTCCAGGGTCTCGCACCCACCGAGCAGCGGCGCCAACAGCGCCACGACGAGGACCGGAAACAGGGGTCGGATGCCTCTCACGTGCAGACTCACCTCGACGGGGACACAAGACGGGCGGACCGCGCCCATCGTGGCCGTTTCCCCACACCGTGGCAAGGCTGCGCGTCGCCGCCCTCCCACTTTTTTCGCCTCGCGCGCCCTCCTCGCCGCCGCCGCCCTCCTGCTCCTGCCCCTCGCCGGCTGCACCGGCGCACGCGAGGCCCTCCGCCCCGACCCCGCACCCGCCCTGGCCGAAGCCCTGCACACCGTCCGGCACGCCCACGACCTCGCCTCCCTCCACGCCCGCGACTTCGTCCGCGCCCGCACCCTCCGCCGCTCCCACGCCCTGCAGGCCTGGACCGACGCCGTCGACCACCTCGCCGACCGCCTCGAGCACGCCATCCCCCGCGTCCGTGCCCCCCGCCCCGAACACCTCCCCGACGTCCACCGCGCCCTCGACGACCTCGACGCCGCCCGCGCCGACCTCGAACGCACCCTCCTCGCCGCCCTCCCCCCGGCCCTCGACGACGCGCCCGACGATCCCCTCA
>REDH01000024.1 GCA_007693585.1 Deltaproteobacteria bacterium | reverse complement strand
CGGACACGTATCGGGGTCGGCGGTGATGTGGCGGTGCGTCGCCTTTCCCCACCACCAGGTTGTCAGGCGAAGCCTGGCAACCGCGGGGGGTCCGGGGGGACCCAGTCCCCCCGGGTGGCGTGTTGTGTTGGAGTGTGGGGGGACAGAGTCCCCGTGAAAACCAGTGGAGTCCAGAGCGTTTGACGGATTGTAGGTGAGACTTACAATCTGTCTTGATGTCCGCTCTCCCTCCTTCCCTGCCGCTTCCCATGATCGATCGAAACCTCGCTCCAACCCTGCTGCAGAGTGCGTCCTGGTATCCTGTGGTCACCCTGACGGGACCGCGGCAGTCCGGGAAGACCACGCTCTGCCGAGCGCTGTTTCCGGAGCATCGATATCTGTCGCTGGAGGCCCCGGATGTTCGAGCCTTTGCACGGGAGGATCCGTGTGGGTTTCTCCAGGATGCGGGTGATGCCGTGCTCCTCGATGAAGTCCAGCAGGTCCCCGAGCTGCTCTCGTGGGTGCAGGTGGCCGTGGACGAGGACCCGACTCCCGGCCGCTATGTCCTGACGGGCTCGCAACACCTGGGCCTGTCTGCTGCCGTGGCACAGACCCTTGCCGGACGAACGGCCATTCATCACCTGCTTCCGCCAAGCTGGGAAGAGCTGCAACGGTTCGAGGAACCACCCCGAACCCTCGACGACGTCCTCTTCGCGGGTGCGTACCCGCGCATCCACGACCGCGGCATTCCGGCGCCCAGATGGCTTTCGGACTACCTGCAGACCTGGGTGCAGCGCGATGTCCGGCAGGTGCTTGAAGTCACGCGGCTCGAAGCCTTCGAGCGATTTCTCCGCCTCGCGGCCGGCCGCACTGCCTGTGAGCTCAACATGAGCGCGCTCGGCGGGGACGTGGGGGTCAGCCACAACACGATTCGGGAGTGGGTCTCTGTTCTCGAGACGTGCTTCCTCCTCCATCGCGTTCCCCCGTGGCACGCGAACATCCGCAAGCGTCTGATCAAGGCACCCAAGCTTCACTTCGTCGATACCGGGCTGGCCTGCGCCCTGCTCGGCATTCGAACGATCGACCAGCTTCGGCACCACCCCCTGCGCGGAGCGCTGGTGGAAACCTGGGTCGCCTCGGAGTGCCTGAAGCAGCAGGTGCACGCCGGTCTGGTCCCCGCACTCCAGCATGTACGCGCCGCCGGCGGGCTCGAGGTGGATCTTCTGGCCAGCGCCGGCCAGCAGCTCTGGGCCCTGGAAGTGAAGTCGGGCCGAACGATCACTCCCGAGCACGTCCGGCACCTGGAGTCCTTCCGTGACCTTGTCTCCACCTCGAACGCCGGCTTCGACGTCCGTTCCGTCCTCCTCCACGGGGGCGAGACGCGGTCCACCATTCGCGGCTGCGAAGTAATCCCCTGGTCCGCACTCCCCGAGCTCGACATCACCAAACCCTGAGGTCTTCAGAGCTGTGGGGGGACCCTGTCCCCCCGGGATCGGGTGTTGCGGATGCGGTTGGGGACGAGGGTGTTCTTCGAGGGGGCAGTCGCCTGGGTGAACGCGACGCGCAATCTGTCAGCAGACTGGCGCGTCCAGCGTTTACTGCTGCAGGGGAGCGATTTCCGCCCGCGGAATCGACCACCTCATTTTGAAAGGCCGCCATGGTCCGCCGTACCATGGAGGGGTTCCGGGAGACCGGGATCTGCCACTCGGCTCCCTGCTGCGCTGCGGCGCCTGCGGGGGCATGGCGGTCGGGAGGAGTCGCCCACGGGTGTTCCTCCCCGCCCGGTTCTCCCTTTCGGGTGCCGGGTGCTCTTTGACAGGGAAGCCTCGAAGAGTGTGCGTATTTCGGTATGTGCATCCGAGGCTGCGCAGGACAACGCCCCGTGACGGGGAGGACGGGTTTCCGCCCGTGCCTCCCGGCGGTCGTGGCTGGTGAACCCACATCCTCGCGGTGTGGCCACACCCATCGGGCCCGTGCCCGATCCTCCTCTCCGGTGGGAGCGGATGCCACGACATCCGGGGACCCGTCGAACCACCCGCCGGCGCACGCCGCCGGCACGGGTCCCCTTTCGATCCGCTGCAGCTCCGCTGCAGCGCGCGCCATGGTGGCCTGCCTCTCTGCGATCCGTCCCCGCACGGTGCCTCGACACCCTGCGGCAGCGGACGCGGAAGGCCCAAGTCGACCGCCACGCGCCGCGTCCTGCGCCCCTGTCCACCCTTCCTTACCGCCCCCCCTCGCACACGGCAGGACACCGATGCCCGCATCCTCCGCACGCCGCCGCATGGCGCATCGACTCCGCGTCGCAGCCCGGACGCCACCGCGGCACCACACCCTTGGGGAGCGCGTGCTCGGGGCCCTCGACATCCTCGAGGATGACGCGAACTCACCCGATTCGCGTGCCCACGCGCTCGACACGCTCCGCGGGCTGCAGGGGGACCCCGTCCGCCGCCAGGTGCTCCGGGCACTGGACGATCCACATTCCGAGGTGCGCGCCGCCGCCGTCCGGGCCGCGGTCGAGGAGACGTCCACCCTCTCGCTCTCGCTCGGCGACCTCCCTGCACCCGAGCTCTCTGCCCTTCAGGTGGCCGCGCTGAGCCACCCCGATCCGGATGTGCGTCACAGGGCACTCCTCACGCTGGAACCGGCCAGTCTCACGGCGCTCACGGGAGTTCTCGCCGAGCCGCTCGCGGCGGCAAAGCTGCCTGAGGAGGTCTCCGAGCGCTGCATCGAGGCCTTCGCCCAGGCGGATATCGAGGAACTCGAAGCAATCTGGCGGGCCTGTCGAGGTGCGCCCACCACACGCGCCGAGGACGTGCGTTCCACCCGGACCCTTCGCCGGCGAATTGCCGTCCGAGTCCCGTGGGAGAGCCATTACGCGAACGCCATGGCCGCTCGTCGGCTCGAGGACGCCCCCCCGGTCTGGCTGAGCGGCGCAGACCTCGCAGGCCTCGACGAAGCCGCGGTGCCGCAGCTCTCCGTGATCTGGCACGCCTGGATCGCGGCGCTCGCCGAGAGCGATCCGCACGCCGAAGCTGCCCTGGACCGCCTCACGGCCAGCTTCCTCGCCTTCCCCGCCGACCCGGCGACCGGCCTGATGGCCCGGGACCTCCTTCTGGTCCTCCGCGGGCGCCAGCTTCGGTGCCGCGGCGCCGAAGAGGACGCGATGCTTCCCGTCCTGCTCGGGGTGGTGGCCCTGCGCGAGCCCGGCGCGCTCGTCTGTCCGGCCTTTCCCGCTGACGTGCGGCACGCAGCCCTGGGCGAACTGCAGGCCCTCTATCCCGGCGGCCCCCCGGCCCCCCCGTCCGATCCCCAACGCAGAGCGGCCTGCTTTCCGGATCGCCTTCCGAACTCCACGGCACGGCTGGAGCGCCTGCTGCTGCAGGCCTTCGTCCTGTGCGGCCTCTCCGGGGAGGAGCGGGCGCACCGCCGCCGGATCGAGGATCCCCGTCGGCGGCTCGGCCTCGGCCCCGGTCCCGAACGCTCCCTCGTGGGGCTGCGCGCCGCGGGCTTGCCCGTCGCCCCCGGGGGGGGGCGCGTCTTCGCCGCCGACTTCGACCGCTGGCTGGAGCCGGGCCCCGAACGGGGAGAGACACTCCTCGAGAGCTGGCTTGCGCTTCTGCCGCGCGGACACCAGGCCCATCTCGTCTGGCGCCACGTGGACGAAGAGACCCTCGTCGCCCTCGCCCATCGCCCCGCGGCGGAGCGGGTCGCCCAGCAGCTCATCGCCTCGGGAGACGCGATCGCCAGGCGCGTCCTCCGCATGCGTGAGCCGCACCCGCTGACGCGCCACCGCATCAACGGGCGGCTGATGCGCGGACCCGTGCGACTGGCGATCGAGAACGTGCTGCGTGCCGGACACCGGGAGGACATCGCCGAGTTGCTCGAGGCGCCCTCGCTCCTTGAAGCCATCATCGACGTCCTGCCCGCCATCGAGCCGCTGCCGCTGCCGCTCCGGCGCAGAGCCCACGTCGAGTATGCAGGCCGCCTCCTCGCCGCCCGGCTCGAAGGGGACGACGAGACCACGACCCGATGGCTCCGCCACCTCGTCTCGCGTTTCGACCCCAGCCGCGAGCACTTCGGCGTCGTCTTCCATACCCTCGAGGCGCTCGGCCGGGCTCGCCCGGTGCGTCTGGCACAGTGCGTGGCGGAAGCCGTCGACGGCATCTTCGACGGTTCCGGCCTTCGCCTGAGCGGATGGGCGAAGATCGACACCCTCGGCGAACCGTTTCACCGGGCGGTGCTGTCCCTGATTCGGATCGAGCTGTACCGCGACCTCTACGCACGCCATCGCGTGGTCCGGGTGCCGGAGGACACCGGGCCGCTGTCACTGCCGAGCGCCCTGCACCGGCTGGCCACGGGCGCAGCGCTGCCCGCGGGGCGTGCGCGTGCGAGCGTGGGCGGATGGGTCTCCCCGGACTTGCTGAAGATCGAGGTTCCGTCACCCACGGCGCGGGAAGGCGCCCGTCAGGTGCAGGGGCTGATGGTCGCCCTGCTCTGCGCGCTGCGGGACCGGATCGATGGAGCTCAGGTCCACGCGCTTGCCGAGCAGCGAGCGGCCCTGCGCGCGGAGGTCGAAGGCCGACTGGACGGGCTCCTCGAAGCGGGTACTGAGGAGGGGGCGGTGACGTCCGCGGGGGATCCGGGAGAAGTGCTGGCGGAGGCGGGCCGGTGGGCGGCCCTGCTCGGGCGTGCGCTCGGCCGCGGTCGTCGTGTGCGGCTTCTCGGGTGCGTCGGCGGAGGTGGCGGGGTCGAGCCCGCGGAGGCCGAGCGATGGTTGCTGGGTCTCGGAGGGCGCCGGCGTCTGGTGCTGTGCGATGGCCTGTCGGCGTTGCCGGTGTGCACGATGCTGCGGACCCTCGAGGACGGAGGTGCGCTGGCGGAGCGCCTCGGGCGGCCGGGTGTGGCGGAGGCGGTGCATGATGCGCTGTCGCGGGGTCTTTTGCCGGGCGGGGCGTCGGAGGCCGACCGGCTGCGCGAGCGGCTGTCGGCGGGGTTGCCCGTCCAGTGGCGGGAGCGGGTTGGGGGCGCACTGCCCGCCCGCTGTTTCTGGCAATGGGCCACCGGGGCGTCCGCGGCGGTGCGGGCACGACTGGTTGCCCACGCGGCACAGGCGACCGTGGCGCGGCGGTGCGAACTTGCGGGGTCTCTTCCGTGGAGTGCCGCGGAGCTTCCCGACGCGGAGGTGGTCGGGGCGCTCTTCCCGCGCTCCGGGCCGGAGGCTGCGGTGGTTGCGGCGATGGAGGGCGGGCTTCGCCGCCGGAGGGTAGGCGATGGGGAGGCCCGCCATACGCCTTTGCGCATGGCGAATTGTCTGGCGCTGCTGCGGGCGCTGCCCCTGCCACCGAGCTGCCTGCAGCGGTGGACGCTGCACCTGTGGCGGCAGGACACGATCGCCTGGGTGGCCAACCTGAATTCGCCGGGGGCGGAGTGGTTTCCCGTTGGCATCGGGTCCCGGGAGCGGTGGGGGGCGGAACGTGCCGTGGTCTGCGACACGCTGGTCCACGCGCTCGGGCTCCCGACGCCGTTGGCGCGTCGGCTGCTGGCGGGGATCCTGCTGAAGGCGGGCTCCTGGGCGGAGTGGCGATCGGTGGCGGAGCGCTGGCAGGAACCGGCGCTGTACGAGCCCGCGATGCTCGCGGTGTTCGGGCCGGCGCACCCGCTTCGCCTGCGGCTGGAGGGGCGCCATCTCAGTCAGGCGTTCCGGCAGCAGCATGAAGCACGGCGACAACAGGAACGTGAGCGCATCGAAGCGCTGGGTGCCTTCTTTCGCGGGGTGAAGGCGCGCAGGGACCTGCGGAAGGCCGGCACCGAAGAGCCGCTGCCGGGCGTTCCGGACGTGCCGGTGGCCGGGATGCTGCTGGCGACCGATGCGGTGGCGCTGCCCGAATCCGCGGCACTGCTGGGGGCCATCCTTCAGCAGGCGAGCCCGTCGGTACTGGTCAGCATCGTGCGGCTCCTCGCGGCGGTGCGCACCCCGATCGTGTGCGAGACGGAGGTCTCGACGCCACTGCTGCAACGGGTCGCGCAGGAAGGTGCGCAGCTTCGGGAGGAGGTCCTCGCCCTGGTGCGCGCGATCCCCGACGAAGGCCTGCAGCGGCGTGCGGTGCGGGCCCTGCAGCCCGAGGAGGAGCGCCTGCGGAGTCTGCGCCGGCTCGCCGGGCTCGTTCGCTACACCGCAACGCTGGGCCGCCGCCTGACGGGCGTGCCCACGAAGGTGCGGTTCATCGGCGGAGATGATCTCGGCTTCACGCGGCTGGACGGACACACGATCTGGATCAACCCGGTGGCCTGGTTCGACGGGGTGCGCGATGGTCAGGCGATCGTCGAGGGGCTGATCGCTCACGAGATCGGGCACCTCGCCCTACATGCCGCCCCGGCGTTCCGCAACACCGTCGATGCCGTCAACAGGGACGGAAACGATGTGCGCCGCTGGCTGAACATCGTGCTCGACGAGCACCTGGAGCGAAACCTCCGCGCCCGCGATCCCGATCTGGGAGACGCACTCAAGAAGCTCTGTGCCTGGGCCCTCCTGCACCGCGCCCGACGAATGCCGGCGATGGCCGTCCTCCAGCGGACAGGTCTGGCCGGACTGCCCGGCGGCGTGCAGACACGGCACCTCGACGCCCTGCCCGGTGCGCTCCTCGTGGAGCCGAAGGAACTGCCGCCCGCACCCGATCCCGGAACACGTTTCTTTCTCGGCCTGCGGCTCGGCCTCGGCCGGCGGGAGACCGTGCATGGCGACCGGCAGGAACGCGCCCACGCGCTCTTCGGGCCACGCTTCCGGAAGCAGGGCGCGAAGGGGCTGGTCCGGCGGGCACGGCAACTCCAGGCCCTCTTCGGCGAGCCGAACGCTTCGGGGCTCGACAAGGTGGGACACCGGGAGAGCCCGGAGCCGAGTGTCGGCGACCCGCGCGACGCGATGGCGCACGGGGGCTGGACCGTGATCGAGATCGAGGACGCCGCCCGCGCCACGGGCGAGTGCGGCGTACTTCCCGATGCGGGGACGGAGCTGCGCACGATCGTTCACAACCGGCAGTCCAGCATCGTGGTGCCCCCGTTCGCGCACCGTGTGACACCCAGCGTGGATGCGGCCACGGAGGCCGAGCTGCGCCGCCGGGCGCGGGGGTTCGCGGGGGACGTGCGCGACGCCCTGGCCCGGGTAGGCCGAGCCACCACGCAGGAGCGCCACCGGCCCCGCGGCCGGCGGCTGGACACTGCCGGGCTTGGTCAGCGCGTCGTCCTTCAGGACCCCCGTCTGCTGCGCCGCTCCCGACCCACCCGGCACGGAGACCTGTTCATCGGCCTCACCGTGGACAGTTCCGGGTCCATGCGGATGCTGGACAACCTTTCGAGGGCCGTCCTCTTCGCAGGAATCACCGCGGTGGCGGCGGATGGTCTGCCCCACGTCACGACGCGTCTCGCCGGCTTCACCCACGACACGCTCATCGACCTCGGCGATGCCCGCCAGACCCGCCTGACCGCCCTGCGGGCCGACGGGGGCAACAACGACGCCGCCGCCCTCGACTGGATCGCCGAGGAGGCGCTCGCCTCCGGGCGGCGCCACCGGCTGCTGGTGATGATCAGTGACGGTCGCCCCACGGCCAGCTCCGAGGCGGCCCTCGCCGCCCGCATCCGCCACTGGGAGGACCAGGGCATGATGCTCGTGCAACTCGCCCTCCGGGAGATCGATCCACCGGTCTTCCCCCGTCAGGTGACCCTCGCCGCCCGCGGCGAGCGCGAGGCCGTGCGCGCCTGGTGCCACCTCATCGCCGGCCTCGCCGAGGAGTGCACCGCATGACCCCGGCATCCGACCGGACCCCGAACACGTCCGCTGAACCTGATCCGAGAGAGGAGGATCCCATGACCCATGCAGAGACCCCACCCCACGCCCTCGCCTCGACCGCGGTGCGGGTGCCCTGGAGCAGCGCCGAGCTTTCGCCGGGCGCCGAGGCCTTCGCGCGCTTCGAGCGAAACCCCGCCCGCACCGAAGCGTGGCCCTGGCGCGCGACGGCCCTCGATGACCGGCCCACCGGAAAGGTCGTCGTGTGCCGCGCCCCGGCCGTGCCCCTCGGCGAGGCCGTGCGGGTGCGGATCGTCCGCGTCACCCACCCCGACCGCAGCGACCGTGGCCGCATCGAGGTCGAACCCGTGGGGGCGAGCCTCGATGACGAGGTGTGGATGCCCGAAGCACTCCGCCGCCAGCTCCCCGCCGCCCTCGCTCTCGGCAGCAACGTGCTCTTCATCGGGCCGCAGGGCTGCGGAAAGACCACGATCGTGCGCTCGGTCGCCCGCGCGCTCCGCTACCGCTACGTCTACTTCAACTGCGCCGCCATCACCGACCCGGACGACTTCCTCGCGGTGATCCAGCTCCAGGCGCGGGCCGGAGGCACCAGCACCATCTGGCGCTCCACCGCTCTCCTCGACGCCATTCGGGACGCCCAGGCGCGGCCCGAACAGCGGGTGCTCGTCTTCCTCGACGAGCTCAACCGCTGCCCGGAGCACGCACGCAACGTGCTCATGCCCGCCCTGGACAACACGCGCGTGCTCCACGACCCCACCACCAACCGCGCCCTGCGCATTCCCCCCAACGTGCACTTCGTCGCCGCCGTGAACGTGGGCCGTGCCTTCAGCGGCACGTTCGGCATCGATGCCGCCCAGCTCGACCGCTTCGTACCCCTCGTGCTCTCCTGGCCGCCGCAGGACGCCGAGGAACGCATCGTGATGCGCAACGTGCCCGGCTGCGACCCCGAAGTCGTCCGGAGAGTGGTCCGCATCGCCCACCAGCTGCGGAACGACAGCGAACTGCGCGCACCCCTCAGTGTCCGCGCCACCGAACAGGCCGTGGCCCTCCTGGGCCACGAGAGCTACGCCGATGTGCCGCCGGAAGAGGCCACGCTGGAAGTGCTCGCGACGACCTTCTGCAACCGCCTCCCGGGCGACCTCCACGATCCGGATTCGGACGCCGGACGCGCCCTGAACCTCGTCCGCAAGCTCTGCAGACGGACGACGTGAGGGGAGGGGGGAAGCGAGACGCAGGAGGGAAGGTGTGGGGGGGCCCGGCCCCCCCCCCCCCACGCCCCCCTGCGGATGCAGGATGCCGCTGGCATCCCGCATCCTGGTCTGTTTGGGTGCGGACACGTTGCGGGGTCGTCGCGGATGTGGCGGGGCGTCGTCCTCTCCCACCACCAGGGGGTCCGGGGGGACCCTGTCCCCCCGGGTGGTGTGTTGCGGGTGGGGTTCGGAGGGACATGATCCCTCGGACCGACACCTCACTCCGCAGGAAGCGGTGCGAGCTCGGGGTGGCTGCGGGTGATGTCCCAGTCTCGGGGCAGCTCGGCTTCACAGGCGACGAGCAGGCGGTGGGCGCTCGACTCGGGGCTGGGGTTCAGGGCGAGGATCTCGATCGTGTCCGGGAGGCGGTCTGCGGCATGCAGGGCGCGGTTGTAGTAGGCCGGGACGTAGCCGATGGTCTCGCCGTCCGCGTCGTGGATGGCGAGAGTCTGCGGGTCGTGCGGGTTGGCGGTGTCCATGACGATGCGGAGAGGCTCCTTGGGGCGTTGCCCGGCGGCGAGGAGCGGGGCGAGGGCTTCGTTTCCGCGGACGTACCGAACGAAGAACTCGAAGCGCCAGCGCCCTTCCCCGAGGGGGATGGGGGCGAAGAACTCCAGCCGGTCGGTGGCGTTGCGGCCGCCCGAGCGCACCAGCACGCGGAACGGGTCGTTCGCGGCGTCGAACCCGTCCGGCCAGCCGAGGGAGGCGATCCAGTCGCCGTAGTCCGGGCGGCTGGGCCGCATGATCCGCTGGCGGACCAGGAAGAACGTGTCACGGACCCGGTACGTGGTGGTCAGGTCCTCCATGCCGGGGAACGTCTGGAACCCGCGCTCGAGTGCGCCGTGAACTCCGGCCAGGTAGCGAAGCTGCATCCACACCTGCCCGTCCGGATCCGCAGACCGCTCCAGCTGGGCCACGGGGAAGCGGCGACGCGCCTCCGTGTCCGGTTCGACCCACGCGGCGTAGAGGGTGTCGAGGGGAGAGGTCATGCGATGCACCGGGTGATTCGCTGGAGCGACTGGTCGAGTAAGGTGAGGACAAAGCGGACCTCCGTGTCGCCGCAACCTGCAGCGCCGAGCACGGCCTCCACTTCTGCGGCGGCACGCTCGTGCATTCCGGCGACGATGTCCAGCCGGCGCCGCAGCCATTCCCGGGCGCCGTGCTCCTGCGCGAGAAGGAGAAGCGCCTCTTCGTGGGTGAGCCGCCGTCCGGTGTCGGGATGGGTGAACGCCGACTTCCCCCGGGCGAGGAAAGCGTCGAGTCCGTGCCGGCGCCCGTCGAGAAGGTCCTGCATGTACGACGGGGTGAGCGTCCGTCCGAGGCACGATGCGTTGTCGTAGGCGGGGCAGGGTCGCGCGGCTCCGCCGGCCACCCGGATGATGCCCCAGTTCTCGTCGTGCCGGTCCGCGTTGCGCAACCATGTGTCGAGCAGAAGCATGTCCGCGAAGTGTTGCGCGCCGTCATCGCCACACAGCTCGTGCAGGGTGCGGTACACCCGGCCCACGTCGTACCCGGTCGGGTAGTTCATCTCCGCGCGGTACACCTTGCCGTGCGCACTGGCTCGCCGGATCAGGAGCTCCACCCCGTGCACGAGCTGTTCGGTCTGGCTGCGCAGCACGTTGCGGCAGAGCACCCCCCAGCACCCCTGGGCATCCCGGGCCAGCCGCGTCACATGCGCGGGCACGCCAGCGCATCGCATCAGCCGGGACGCCAGGTGTTCGGACCAGTGATCGCCGATCACCTGCCCGGTGGACTCGAAGCGCTTCGACTGCTTGAAGAGCCACGTCGCCGTCTCTCCGTCGATCTCGATGTCGACCCAGAACTTCTCCTTGCTCCCGAGCTGCTCACGGGCCTGTTCGGCGTCGAGCGCGCCGAGATCGATGATGTGCGTGGCGGTGGTGGGGGAGGGGGTGGGCATGTACTGGTGTTGTAGCTGCGAGCGCATCTCAGGAACTACTGGACTGCTGAGCGGCGTTGCTGGCGCTGCTCGACAGAATTTCGCTGGCGATGGTGGAAACCCGTTGAAACCAGGCCACCATCACCGATGAATCCCATTCGCTCACAAGTCCTGAGCCTTTGTCTGTCCGATGTCGGTAGAGGCCGAACTGGCGTGAATCGAGAGCGAGCACGACCGGGCAGAGGGAGTCCGAATCGCGGAGCCGCTCGGCAACGCTCTGAACGATTTGGCCGTTATCCAGTTCGGGGTCGCCGTCGCCACACTCCACACCCAGGACCTTGGCGACTGCTTGATGGAAGAACAGCGTGAACGCCGGAAAGGACCTGTGCATGGTGGTGTTGCCCATGTCGCGCGTGCAGACGATGCTCTCTTCCAGCGAGTGCGCGTAGAGCAGGGCCTTTCCGATCGATTCCTTGAGGTACGCCTTGCCACCATCATTCGCGTTGGCATTCCGCTTGGCGTCGCCGAAGAAAGTCAAACGTGTGCCGTTCACTCCATGAAACGCGACGTAGAAATCCGGATCCAGACCTGTGGAGTCATGCCCGGCCGCTTCGACGAGCGCCTTGTAGCGCCCGTTGTGATCCCCTTCGAGATGACGCTCGGGTGACCCCGTGCCTTTGCCCATCACACAGCGTTCAACGTGATTGAGTTGATTCTCCGGGCCAGTCCCGGAACCCTGTGCTGGGGGCCGCAGCTCGATGGTCGGTACGGCGCCCCGAATACTGCGAAGGGAGTCTCCCCGCAGTTCCCAACCCAGCTCGAGCGCGGCACGCAGCACCATCAACAGGAGCGTGGCCTCCAGAAGACTGTTCCTGTTCTGCGCCGTGTCGTCGTTGCGGAGGACCGAGCCCGATGGAAACGCACCCAGTAGTGCTCTCCGCAGGGACTCTCCCGCAAGTAGATGAGCTCCTTGGAGGTACGTCTCCACGGCCCTCACATCCGCTCCATGATGGTGACGCAGGCGCGCAAGGGTGCGCATGGAGAAGGGGTACTCCTTGACCCGACGGAGCAGTAGTCGATCGATCGCGCGTGCAAGCAGAGCCCTTCGACCTGCGACACCGGGTAGGTCACTATCCTGCACTAGGTCCAGGTCCCGCAGCATGGCCCGCAGCAGACCTAGCAGCATTCCCCTCGCGCTCTGGTCTTCCATCACGGTCCTCCTCCTGCTCGCGTAATGCTGGGGCGGCATGCCCATTGCACGGAGCCATGTGGCCGACCAGTCGGGGTTGCGTTGAGGGTGCTCGGTCCATTGTGTCGTCGACGTCGGGCGCTTCAGACTGACCTCGGAGAGGTGGCTGCAAGCTTTCTCGGCGGCGACGCGCTCCGGTGAGAACAGGCCAACAAGCGTGGCGAGCCGAAGTGCTGCCTCGCCGGACAGCCGGTGCCCAAGGACATCCACGATGGTCCCGAGAGACCAACACTCCCGCGAGGCAACAGCGAGCAACATGTCCGTAAAGAGCGCTTCGTCTCTGCGGACTTCGACTGAGCAATCGGGTCTGGGCAGCTTCTGACCGGCACTCACATGTTTTCTCCTGCGAATTCCCTCGCCAACGCCTTGATCGCATCGACGCGACTCTTTGCATCCCTGGTGTAGACTTTCATGACCTTTTCCACGATACGGCTTCGTTCGACGTCGCTGCGATACTGCCGGTGCAGTTCCGAAAGGAGGTACTCGGGAACGGAAATCCTGTTGTTATTGTCCAGATCGCCGATCCCTGCGTTCGGCGTAACGACGGGAGCAAGTACCAGCTTCGCCTTCCTGTCGGCACCCGGTACGCTGTGAAGGCGGACGTAGGAGCGGTCCCGTGGCACGCCCTTGACAGACTTCGCACTCTGGAAAACGTCGAGGATGTGAAGTACCGCCTTGCCGAAGTCGTTCGAGTCAAGGGCGTCCAGCTGGGGAAACACGCTTACAACTGTTCCCATCGCGACATAGGAGGCGGCGAAGTCGGCGACGATGCGATTCGCAACAGCGAGGGAGATGCTGTTCTGGCCATCCTCTGCTCCTGTTTCGCTTGAGCCAGCCTTCGGAAGCTTCAGGTAGATCTCAACCAAATCGGGGGTGTTCTCATATTGTCGCAGCCCTTCCTTGAGGGTCCTCACGACATCCAGCATCGAAGCAACACCGACCACTCGTTCACCGATCAAGCCGTTGTACATCCGGTGCTTTCCGTCCGGGCTCTTCGCTGCTGGTCCGGTAAAGAGGTGGTCAATGATCTCCGCCGCTGTCCTGACACTCTCCTGCAGCTGAATTGCTCGATTCTGGCTATCGGTACTGTAGCTGAACCTGTAGGTCGTGGTCCCACTGTAGTCGCTACCATCGGTAGGGAGAGCCCCATTACGAATCTCCCTCAACAGTGCAGTGTCTGGCGCCTCCACACGGATGACATCGAACCGACGTAGCAGCGCGAACGAAAGATGATGAAGGTTCTCCCGGTCGGCGTCATTCATCGTGCCGATCAGGCGAAAGGTCCGTTGCACATTGTAAATGCCCGAGAAGTCGGTCTTGTCCTTGTCTCCATCGTGTGGGTCGTCCGCCACTTGTTCCAGCGGTGCATCCGCCACCTGGAGGCCCACCCGAGCGGTTCGGCTTCCGCCGGACCCCTCCTCGCGGTCAGAGTTCATCTGGGCAATACTGAAGGGCAGCCACACCGATTTCCGCGAGAGCACCGTGAAGAGTTCGCCGAAGCACTCGTCGAGGTTGGCGCGATTCAGCTCATCAATGATCAGCCATCGCTTCTCGCTCACTGCCTGCAGGAAGAAGCCGGGCTTGAACTCCAATCCCTTCCCATCGAGCCGAGGCATGTATCGCCCGATCACTTCACCGGTCGTCCATCCTGGTGCTGCGGTTACCATCAGTGGTCTCTCGATCGTCTCCTCTGTGTCTGCAACCATCTCTGCGACGAGCTGTGCGAGCTCGGTCTTCCCGCATCCCGGTGGCCCAGTGAGTATGACGTGCTTGCCAACATTGAGTGAGACACAGATCGATTCCAGCGTCTGCCAGGGGAAGTGCAGGCCCGTACTTGTGCACCGTTCCTGAAGTGTGAACGGGTCGAGGTTGACCGCCCGGCGTGGAACGATGGCTCCTTGTCCAGGAAGGCGGAGCTTCCGCAGGACCCCTAGTGCTTTGTTTGCTTCCAGCCTTTCCGAATCCTCGGGTTCGCTCGGCTCCGTGGTATTGTCCTCGTCCATGCCATCGAGCAGGAAAGCATCTGCAAGGATCGATTCCACGATGGCCAACACGACCGCTCGCGCAACATCCTTGCGAATCTCGCTGGCGGTGCGCGGTTTCGACGGATCGTTCCCTGCAACCAGACTGATGACGGCCTGCAGGTAGAGGTGATCGCTGCTTCCTCCCCGCCGTTCCACGCTGGGGAACTGGTTGGCAGGCACGAAGCGCCGTTTGGCTGCAGTTCCTTCAAACCAGTAGTTCCCATAGTAGGAATTGTCGCCGAAGGACCGCCGCGTATACGGAACGCGCATGCAACCCGCATCCTGATCATCCTGGCCGAGATCGGCCCTCAACAGCCGCAGCGGAGCTGTACTGTTGTACCGGGTCACCCGTTTCGCGGCTGCAGGATGCGGGTGCCACGGCCATGCATGGCGAACAGTAATCGGCTCCTTCGCGCTGTTGAAGATATTGAACTCACTAGTTGCAAGTGTCCCGAGTTCGACATGCTTGCCCTCCGTGAATCGAAACACAAGCTTGGACACTGTTGTTTTGTCTCGACCGGCGGAGCGTTCAAGATGGACACGTATCTCACGGTCCTCGCTTTCGTTCTTGCTGGATCCAGGTCTGAGCGTCACCACGGGCTGTGGACAATCGGACAACCTTCGAAACTCCTCCACGAGGGACCGTTTCAGCTCAGCCGGATCGTTGTACACTTCCATGAGCATCTGTCTTGTACTGGAAGCGCTCTCCACGTTGTCGTGTTCCAGAGATGAGCCAGTCTCGACAGGCCTCGTCGAATCCTTCACTGCTTCGGACATCCTTGGTCTCCTCGCTCATTGAGGGAAGTACTGGGTCAAGCGTCGCTCCCGTATCTCCAGCTACGTGTCGTCAGGGAGACCAAAGTGCTGACCGAGGTTCAAGAGCATCGACAAGAACCAGAGGCGCAGCAAGCATCTCCACTGCAGGGTGCCGTGAATACGTATGAAGGGTTGCGTATGCACGGCGGGCGAGTTCGCGAGCGGAGCGTAGGTCCTCATCCGTCCTCGCCTCTTGCTGTTTCCCCCACTGCCGTCTCGAACTCCCCCATCACCGCCTTCTCGAGCCCGTCGTCACTGAGCTGACCCAGGCTCCGGATCTCCCTTCTCATCCGCAATCCACGGAGTGCACGTCGCATGATGGGTTCCATTCGGGTTCGCCCGGTAGCCGCAGCAGTAGTCACCCATGCTTCCGCTATTGCGCGAGCAAGCCGAGGATCTCCAGCAAGAGTGGGCCGATCCTCGAGCTGAAACAGCGCGTCCTCAGTCAGGGCATCAAGGAGTTGCCAGCGGTCCGGATGGTCTTCTCCACGGTCGAACAGCCGACCACGAAGCCAGAGCCGCTGAAGCGTGTTGCGTGAACCTCCCAGGAAGCGCTCGCGTGTCTTGCCGAAGCGGAAGTACACCAGCTCGGGCACAAGGACGCACGACATGAAGCTCCAGACGTCCTCCCGTAGTGCCTCTCCCGTCTGCAACAGAGGAGCGCTCACGAGGGCGATCGCGAGATCAACATCGAAGGTCGAAGTTCTCTCCTGCTTCTTCGTTGCCTGCAGCGCCCTCGTGGCCGCCGCGCGCAGGTTCCTGCGCAAGTCCATCAGTTCATCTTGACTCGCGCGCGGAGGTCCGGTGGCAGCGAAGCGCACCGATGTCGGGATCTCAAGGGCTTCATCCGAACCAACGGGTGCGTCGCCTGTGAAGAGCTGCTCCACGATGGCAAGTGCCGCCGGAGCCGGGAGTCTGGGCAACAGCCTTGGCGCCACTACGGAACCCCAATCTCGGAAAGTGCAAGAAGGCTTGCTCCGAACTCGCCGGGACGATGCACCGCAATCTCTCGCATTTGAGCAAGGGTGCTCCGTGGAAACGCCAGTTGCAGCCAGTAGAGGGCCTGTGAGAGCAGGGAGCCGTCTTCGGCAGCGTCGGCAAGATCCTGAGCGTCAGGATCCAGAACCAGCGCGGAGCATACCTGTGTGACAGCCTCGGCAAGTACGGCTTGCATGAGCAAGGTGTCTCCCTGCTGCATGCGCTCGACCACCTCGGCTCGCTCGGTGTTGAGAAACAGCTGGAGTGCACCATGGAAGTCCCTGTGCCAGTCGGATGGTGTCCAGTGGATGTGCCACGGGGCACGTCTCGCCGTTCCCCGCGGGAAGATCTCCGAGAAGGGCACCGCCATGACCGGAAATCGCGGTCCGTCACCTTCAAGGAGCACACGTGTTCTTTCGTCCCAGACGATGGCTCCCTCCGATGACGGCGAGAGCAGGTCTCCATGGTCAGGGACAGAAGCAATGTAGAGTTCAGTGTGGAGATCCAGAACCGTGGCCAGATGCGACCCATTCACCTCAAGGGCGACGGTCACCCCGGGTGAGAACCGTTCAAGTGGCAGCCGCTGCCTCTGCACGGTCAACCTCGGAAGCCTTCCCTTTCCGGTACCGACCAGCACACCGATCTCCAGTTTGAGGTGCTCGGGCGAAATCCGGAGATCGGAGGCTGCAGCGTCCCAGTTCACACGGATAGTACGGCGAGCCTTGACCAGTGCAGACATGTCCCACTTCGGTAGCGCCTGCCCGGCCGGGGCCAGTTCATCGTCATTCAATCCCAGTAGCCACGGATCTGCAGTGATGGCCGCGTCTGAGAGGACGAGAAACGGTCGTGCGATCGGGGAACTCAAGCGTCTCCCTCCATCAATACCTCCGCATCAGCAATCACGGCTACCTCTCCTCGTATCGCGATGAGAATCTCGAATACGCCGGACCTGCCATCGATCCTGAGATGTCCCCCACGGGTCTTCACAGTGCCATCGGGAGTTCCGATTCCAAGAACTTCCGGCTTGAACGACTGATCTTCATCGAGCGACGCTTTCTTGCCACCATCGACGGCAACGAAAGCAGAAGCGGAGAGAATGGTCCCGGAGCAATCGGCGTCCTGGCTCACGGTTGTGCGGAACCGCGCGATCTTCGTGCCTCGGATCTGTGCAAGCCCAACGAACACCGGACGGCTGGCGCGTGCCCTCTGTACCTTGCCACCACCGGGGGAGCGTGCGGACCTGGTCCGCCTGGACGGGGCATCGCCCTCGACGCCCGAGAGGATGGCACCCAGCTGATCGGCAACCCCGGCCAGCGAAGGTCCTGGTGTATCGGCCGCGTGCCGTCCCTGAGGAACACCGAATTCAGTGATGATGGAACGGATCTCCCGCAGCGCAACGTTCACGATGGTCTTCTGTCTACCCCGCGGCAGGCTCGACGGTATCCAGTCGTCGTGTGCGGGTGGTTCCGACCGGGCGAACGCCTCCTCGACTTCGTCGGCATGGTCGGCCAGGAAGACGCCAGCCCATTCAACCCTGTCATCCGGATATGGCTGGCCAGGCATGTACTTCACGACGAGCTCGACCGGTCGCATCAGTGCCACATGATGGCTGACGGCCGGAATCAACTGGCCATTGGGCACGTAGTTGGTTCTTCCAACATGGAGACCTCGTGCAATCGCCAGGCTTCCAAGGCGGAGCTTGGGGCGGGCCGAACGGATCGGGTGTACTCCTTCACCGACTCCAAGGCGTGCTGCCTTCATGGCCTTGCAGTACAGCTCGAGAGGGGGAATCGTCTCGGGGTCAGGGATGCTGAGCTCCTGCCCGTCAACTTCGATCCGGCAGTGAAACCGCCTGGATGGGGGGACGTCCCGCATCAAGCGCGGCCAGAAGTTCCAGAGAACGGTCTCTGTGACGTATTGGCCAAGATCCTGCAGATCGCGTTCCTCGTGCTCCAGATCGAGAATCATGATGGATGTTCCCGACTCGGCTGACGCGCGTTCCGGCAGGCCCAGAAGACTGGCCAGTTCTCTCGCTTCATCTCCCTGAACCGGGTCCACAACGTCGTCGGCCGGACAGTTCCGACCCCACCAGTGACGGCCGGTGTAGGGCCTGTTGTAGCCAGCGTCCTGGACGGCAAAGGATCTGCCGGCATGGCATGCGATGAGTCTGCGTGCCGATGCCTCCAGTTCCGCCGGCTGCGAGTCCACAAGGATTGTACTGCATCTGCTGATGCCGTAGAGCGCCATCTTCCCGAAGCCATATGTCCCTCCACCTTGCTCCGTGTCACGTTCCGAACCGATGTTGCGTACGAAGTCGATGAAGTCGGTCGAACCACTTCCTGCAGGAATACGGTCCGCCCGCGTCGGCCCTCCAAGGCCAGTGGTGTGGAAGTCACAGAACTCGAGTACCACGTGGTCATCCCGTTCAACGGCCTGCTGAATCAGGGACCGGGAACGGGGACAGGCGGGAAGCGATCGGAATACACACCCCTTCAGGATCTGGCGTTGGTGGTGACTGAGCCTGCGCACCCGGATCCGGAACTCCGGACCGCGGCCGAGCTTCGCTGCATCCGCAATGTTCTGGAGCGCTTCGCGAATCGCAATCCGCAGCGGGTCTTGCGATGGCGTACCCATCACACGCCGTAGGTTACCTCCGATGTTCCCCGTGGAGCCGTAGGCTTCAGACTGGAGTTCCAGTGGTCTGAGACTCATGCGCACAGCCTCTTCATGAGCGCTTGCAGCTCGCTTTCGGCACGAAGGAAGTCACCCGCCAGCGCCAGGTCAAGGCGGTAGGAAACGGCACTCACTCCGGGCGGGCACGCGCGACTCGCAAGGATCGAGGGCGCGAGTCGCGGAAAGCCTTCGTTCACCGCATAGAGGTTCCACGAATGCAGCCGGAACCGGTGGCGATTCCAGTTCACATCATGCGGGTCGGTGCAGCCCTGTGTATTCAGTGCGTTGCGGATGGCGCCCGGGTCACTTGCAAGGGCGAGGACCTCGTCAACCAGCGCTGCAAGTGCGACGGGCCCTGCAGGGTCGGCGTCCAGACGGACATGGAGGAGATGTAACGTTCCATCGCGCGGCGGCTCCAGCTGTTCGATTCCGTGAATCTGTACGTGGCTTGTCGAGGACCTTGTGGAGGCCTTGACTTCCAGCGCATTGGCTGCGTTGACGAAGTCGTGGCGGTCTCCATCTGCGCCAAGCCATGAGCGCCAGCC
Source organism: Deltaproteobacteria bacterium (assembly GCA_007693585.1). Taxonomy (GTDB): domain Bacteria; phylum Myxococcota_A; class Bradymonadia; order REDH01; family REDH01; genus REDH01. The sequence continues at coordinate 1,048 of REDH01000024.1, read as the reverse complement.
GTCCGCGGAAATGCGAAGGAGCTGCTTCAGCACGAGAAGCTCGCCAAGCAGTCCTGCGATGGTCGTTCGGTCAACAGCTTCCTGCGGTTTCGGGACCAGCAGTTCACGAAACTCCCTGAGAACTGCTGTCGTGGCATCTACCGAGTCGAGCCCGGACCCAACTCTCCTGACGATGGATTGCACAAGCTCGGCGAAGACTTCTTCCAGTGCCGGAGACTTGCAGCCGAGGTCGAGGAAGAGCGTTCCCTTCGTTCGTGAGCCCAGTTTTCGGACGTGCCAGTCGATTGCGGCCCCTGCGTCCAGGCGGCGCGGAGTCCGCTTCGGGTCGAGCGGCAGCAGCACTCTCGGTTCGCCATGTGATCCGAGTGCCATACGCACATGCTCGCCACCAACACGCACGTTCGTTGCAATCGACGGGAGTTCGAGAGGCCCGGACTCGGACGGGCTTGCACGGAGCAGCGTCCAGAGTTGTGAGGGAAAGTCATCACTTACATCCGGGGTCGACACCGGCCACCTCCATCTGTGTGCGCTCTTCGGCCTCAATGGCCGCAATCTCCTCCGCGGAGACTCCTTCGAGTTCTACGGATACGTAGTCTCCGCCTTCGGTCTTCGTCCCGGGAAACACCACGCCGAAGCCCAGCACGTCGTGCACGGCGTCGAGGGCAACCCTGGACTTTCCACCTCGTTCCGGTTCGGACTGCCTGTTGATGGGGTAGAGCAGCAGAAGCGGAACCTCACCCAGCAGTTCTCTTCGGGCGTGCTTGAGTGCCTCCCAGCTTTGCTGTTTGTCAGGATTGCCATGGACCACGTCATGGAGAACATCCTGCTTTGACATGAGCGCCTTGATGTCTGCCACATCACCGTCTTCATTCAGTCTTGCTCGGCGTACAGTGCGCAGTTCCTTCAAGGGGCCCAGTGGGTGCTGCGCCGCGGTACCGTGCTGGCTTGTGACCACGCCCAGATTCCAGTGGTTCAGGCGTTCGTCATTGCTGTTCACGAACGGAAGAAGCACGTCAGGATGGAGCTCTCGATGGGTGTCGTGCACCCG
>REDH01000148.1 GCA_007693585.1 Deltaproteobacteria bacterium | reverse complement strand
GCCTGACAGCCCAGCGTGGCGCACGTCTCGACGAACGGGCAGTCGGGAAGGTCCGCGGTGGGCTCGCAGCGCAGGGCGCCCGCCGCCGAACAGGTCCACACCAGGCAGGTGCCGCAGATGTCCCCGGGGTCGCCGGGCAGGGGCCCGCAGCGACCGCAGGCGTTGCGCGCCGCTTCACCGAGATCGCCCTCGCACGCGAGCACGCCATCGCCGGTGCAGGCGAGACGGCCCCTCCCCGCACGCGCCGCAGGCCGTGTCCGGCGTGGCGGCCAGCGTCCCGCAACCGCCGCACGCATTCTCCGGCGGGCTCGTGCCGTCCTCCACGCACGCCAACGTCTCCGCGCCATCGCAGCGCAACACCCCCCCGCCACAGGTCCGGTCGCACGCATCCCCCGGCAGCGCCTCCACGCCATCATGCGCCAGCGCGTCCTGCCCGCCACACGCGTTCGCTGCGCCGGACACGCACGCCAGGGTCTCGCTGTCGCTGCACACCCAGCGCCCCCCCTCCTCCGCGTCACAGGGCGACCCCGGACGCTGCTCCAGCGGAGCGCAACCGCCGCACACGTTGGGCGACGACGCACCGATGCACACCAGCGCCTCCGACGGTCCGCACACCCACACGCCATCCCCGCACAGCCCGCACGGCTCCCCGGGCTCCACCGGCAGCGGACCCACGAAGCCGCACGCGTTCACCACCGCCGTGTCCCCCGTGCAGCGCAACACGTCCAGACCGCCGCACACGAGAATGCCCTCCCCCACCACCCCGCACGGATCCAGCAGATCCGCCGGAGCACCGTTCCACCGCAGGGTACCCGTGCCCCCGCAGTCGTTCACCACCCCCGCGGGCCTCCCCGTCGAAGGCTCCAACCCCGACGGGTCCGACGGCACCACGGGATCGGTCGACCCCGAGCCGGAGCCCGTGATCCCCGTGTCCGGCCCGGACGGGTCGGAACCCGACTCCACACCATCGAGGGAGTTGTCGCAGGCCACAAGCAACCCACACGCCAGCACGGCAAGAGCAGAACCTGCGGCCCGACGGCACAACAGCGAGGAAACGAACGACGGCATGGCGATGAGCTCCGGACGAGGAGGCAATGAGCACGGTCATGCCACAGGCTGACACACCCGAGGCAATTCGTCCACCCGACCTCCCGCGGGTGTGGAGGGCGAATCCTCCGGGCCCGGAGTTCAGGGCCCGGCACCCCCGAGACGATCGTCCTGCTCCGGGGACCGCCCTACGGCATGGCCCCGCTCCCTACACCGCTGCACGCTCCCGGCACGGGCTCGAGGTCCGCGGTCCGCACCAGCCGGAAGCCGCGGTTGCGGTTCTGGCGGGGGGTCTGGTCGTTCAGCCGGCGGGCCGCGCGGACGTTCCTTCCGGTCCCGGTGAAGGATCCGCCGCGGGCGTTGACGCTCACCGTACCGCCGATGGAGGTGACGCCGGGATCGACCCCGCCCTCGATGGCCGTGGCCCCGACGGTGCCCGTCCATTCGAAGACGTTGCCGAGCATGTCGAAGAGGCCCCACGGGTTCGCGGCGCGGGTGGCGACCGGCTGGGTCTGGCCGTCGCTGTTGCCGCACCACCAGGCGATGGGATCCTGGCTGGGTTGGGGTCCCGGGTTGGTGCACGTGGTGGCGGGCCCTTCCTCGAGCTCCCCGAGCCAGGTGGCGCCGGTGGTGCCGGCGCGGGCGGCGCGCTCCCACTCCGCCTCGGTGGGCAGCCGGTAGCCTTCGCAGGAGGGCCCGGCGAAGGGAATGGTGGAGTTGCATCGGTACGTCCCGTTGATGCAGGTCTGCTCGTTGTCCGGGCACCCTGTCCCGATTGCTCCGGTACAGTTGCTGCCGGCGAAGTCGTAGCAGGGCGTGAGGCCCTGCTGCTCGGAGAGCGCGTTGGCAAAGTGCATGGCTTCGTAGACGGTGACCTGCTCCACCGGACAGTCGTCGGTGTCGCACAGCCCGTTGCGCCCATGCCACGACGGGGTCAGGCCCCAGGAGGCATCGGCACGGGACATGACCTCTCGCCACTGGCCCTGGGTCACGGGGGTGCGCTGCACGAAGTAGGGCCGGGAGATGCAGGCCTCCACCTGATCCTCGCCCGAGACGCGCCCGATCTCGGTCTCAGGAGAACCCATGGTGAAGGCTCCTTCAGGCACGTAGGTGAATCGGAAGTCCACATCACCCACGGAGAAGGCCGGGCTGCAGACCCGCTCGCCGGTGTCCGTGGGACACCACTGGGTCTGCGCATCGCAGTCGAAGATGGAGGTGCACGACACCACCGGATCCGGCGGAGCGAGACGCGTGCCCTCGACGGCGGTCGACGGGAAATCGGTGGGCGCGCCGCTGTCGCTCTCGACGCGGGCCGTGCCGACGGCGCGGTACCATCGCGTCTCGCCGGGGCCGATCTCGTCATCGAAGAAGGCGGTGGCCGTGGCGCCGGCGAGATCGGTCCATCCACCGGTGCCCGTCTCGCTCCACTGCCAGCGCAGCACCGCGGGCCCCACGGACCTGCGCCCTTCGAAGGGGCTCGTCGCCGTCCCGGGGCCTGCGGGCCCGACGGCGCGCACGCGGTAGGTGCGCAGGGCGCCGAAGACGCGCTCGATCGGCGCGACGTCCAGCGAGACGCCCTCCAGCAGGTCGTCGGAAGCGGTCGGTGAGCTGACCTCGACCCGGCCCGCAGGCGCGCTGGTGTCGAGGAACTCGAGCCCGCTGCCGGCGGAGGTCCAGGTGCCGTCGAGCTCCACCTCGTACTCCTGCACCTCGCCGCCGCCGCGCCGGCCGAACGCGACCGCAGAGAGCCCGCTCTGGCGCGAGCCATCGACCGCCCGAACCGCGAACGCGGTCTCCGGTCCGGCGGGCAGGGTGACCGCACTCCAGCTCACACGCACGTCCCCGATTCGCGAGCTGGTCGCGGCAGGGCTCCCCGGAGCCGCGGGCGCGGCACCGGCCGGCGCCGCCGCATCGTCGAAGGTCGTGCCCGTCACCGGCGCGGTCGTGATGCGAACACCCTCCCGGTACACGTGATATCCGGCCGCACCCTCCGACGCGCTCCAGGTCAGCCGCACGAAGCCCGCATGGGTCGCGTTCGATGCCTGCAGGTCCTCCGGTGGCGACAGCGGGGGCACGCACGCACCGGAGTCGGCCAGCTCGAAGCCATCGAGGCAGCCCCCGCAGGTCACGGGCGGGCCCTCGTCGCACGCCCGGTTGGCCGCAGCACATCCGAGCGCCGCACAGTCTTCCGCGGAGGACGGCACGCAGGCGCCACCGCTCTCCTCGAAGCCCACGAGACAACCCCCGCACGACGCAGGCGGACCCGCATCGCACGTCCGGTTCTCGTCACCGCAGCTCAGCTCCGCGCACGTCGGCACCGCCACGCATGACCCGCCCTGCTCCTCGAAGCCAGCAAGACAACCCCCGCACGACGCAGGCGGACCCGCATCGCACGTCCGGTTCTCGTCACCGCAGCTCAGCTCCGCGCACGTCGGCACCGCCACCTCCTCGCACGAGCCACCGACCTCCTCGTACCCCGCCAGACAGCCCCCGCATGACGCATCGGCGGTGCCGTCCGACTCGACACAGCGCCGGTGCTCCGCCGCGCAGTCGAGCGCCGCGCAGGTCACCAGCGCCGCACACTCCTCCGCCGTCCCGTCCGGCTCGCACCGAAGGGTTCCCCCCTCCGCGCAGCGCCACTCCAGACACGCCCCGCACCCGTCGCCCGGCTGCGCGTGCAACACGCCGCACCCGCCGCACGCATTGCGCGCCGACGCACCCTCGTCCATCAGGCAGCGCAGCTCCTCCCCCTCGCAACTCAGCGTCCCCGTCCCGCACGTGCCGCACGGATCCGCCGGCCGCCCGTCGAGCGTACCGCACCCGCCACACGCATTGCGCTGCTCGTCGTCCGGCACCGAACACGCGGTGCGGTTGAGCCCCGCACAGAACACCTCGCCCGCCCCGCACACCCCGCACGAGTCGCCCGGCTCCTCCGCCAGCGACGCCGTCCCCCCGCAGGCGTTGCGCGCCTCCGGCGCCACCGGCGCCTGACACAGCAGCAGGTCGCCATCGCATCCCCATATCCCGTCGTCCTGGCACGCCGTCCCGGGCCGCTCCGAGGCGCCGCTGCACCCCCCGCACGCATCCACCGGCGCCGCACCCGCGCATCGCATCCCCTCCTCCTCGCACACCCACGCCCCCTCACCACACAACCCGCAGGGCGCATCCACCTCGCCCGGCAGCAACCCGCACCCACCACACGCGTTCGCCGGCGGGCTCGACCCGTCCGACACGCACAGCAGCCCCTCCCGATCCCGGCACACCAGCACCCCCTCCCCACACGCCAGCGCGCACCTCTCCCCCGGCTGGGCCGCCGCATCCCCGTGCACCAGCTCCCCCGAACCCCCGCACGCGTTCGCCGCTCCCACCACGCACTCCAGCGTCTCCGCATCCTCGCACACCCACCGCCCCTCCTCCCCGCACGGCGCACCCGGACGCCCCGACAACGCCGCACACCCACCGCACACGTTCGGCTCCGACGCCCCCAAGCCAAACACCCCCCCCCCCCCCCCCCCC
>REDH01000165.1 GCA_007693585.1 Deltaproteobacteria bacterium | reverse complement strand
TCCCGGCGGCGCCGCTTCCCTCCCTTGCCCCGCCGTTGAGCCATGACCGCAGACACGCTCTGGAAGGACCTCATCCACATCCCCGAGACGGTGCACCGCGCGGAGTTCGTGGTGGACCTGGCCGGAGGGATCGACCGGCCGGACGAGATCGTCGAGAGCTACGTCATCACCCCGAACCTCGTGGAGGCCTTCCGCGAAGGGCTCGAGCTCGTCGACCGGGCCGTGCGTACCGGGAAGTCCGTCGCGAGCTTCCTGCACGGCTCCTTCGGCTCCGGAAAGAGCCACTACATGGCCATGCTCTACCTGCTGCTGAAGGGCCACGAGGGCGCCCGCGCGCGGCCCGAGCTGGCCCGCGTGGTGGCGGACTTCGACCACCTCAGCCAGAAGAACTTCCTCCTCGTGCCCTACCACATGGTGGGCAAGGAGAGCATGGAGCACGGCGTCTTCGAAGGCTACGTGCGCGCCGTGCGGCAACACCGGCCACAGGCGCCGCTCCCCGGGCTCTACGCCGCCGAGGGGCTGTTCGAGAACGCGCGAAAGCTGCGGGCTCGGATGGGGGACGAGGCGTTCTTCGCCCTGCTCAACGACGGCGCGGAAGAGGGCGCGGACGCGGACTGGGGCACCCTGCACACCGCCTGGGATGCCGCGTCCCTCGAGCGGGTCATGGCAAGCACCCCCGGGGGAGACGACGACGCGGAGCGCGACCGGCTCGTCGGGGACCTGGTGGAGCGCATCTTCCCCGCCCTGGGGGAGTCCGGGCTCGCGAAGTTCGTGGACCTCGACCGCGGGCTCGAGATCCTCTCCCGCCATGCGAAGGGGCTGGGCTACGACGGGGTCGTGCTCTTCCTCGACGAGATCATCCTGTGGCTCGCCTCCCGGGCGGGAAGCGCGGACTTCCTCAACCGCGAGGCGCCGAAGCTCTCGAAGCTCGTGGAGGCGCAGCACGCCAACCGGCCCGCGCCCCTCATCAGCTTCATGGCCCGCCAGCGCGACCTCACCGAGTTCGTCGGCGAAGGCACCCTCGGCAGCGAGTTCGCCGCCCTCGAGCAGGCCCTCGAGTTCTGGAAGGGCCGGTTCGGCGAGATCCGGCTGAGCGACATGGACCTGCCGGACATCGTGCACCAGCGGGTGCTGCGGCGCCGGAGCCCCGAGGCGGACGAGCGGATCCGCGAGGGCTTCGAACGGTTCATGGGGCGGCTGCGGAGCGACGAGAAGGATATCCTGCAGACGGCGGACTTCGACAGCGACATGTTTGCGCGGGTGTTTCCGTTTTCTCCGGCCCTGATCAAGGCGCTGATCGCGCTGAGCAGCACCCTGCAGCGCGAGCGGACGGCCCTGCGACTGCTCACCCAGCTCCTCCACCGGCACCGCCACGAGCTGACCCTCGACCGCGTGGTGCCCGTGGGCGACCTGTGGGAAGTGGTCGGCGAAGGCGAGGAGCCCTTCAGCGCCACGCTCAAGGCGCAGTTCCGCGCCGCGCGCCGCCTGTGGACCGAGCGCCTGCAGCCGACCCTGCACGCCCAGCACCGGATCACGGTGGACGAGGCCCGCGCCCTGCGCCAGCGTGACCCGGAGACCCTCACCGGCGAGGAGCAGCTCAAGCTCCGGGTGCTGCGCAACGACGAGCGGATCGCCTGGACCCTGCTCATCGCCGCCCTCGTGCCCGGGGTGGACGTGCTGCGCGACCTGAACGTGCGGCGCATCGCCGCCCTGAACCACGGGGCCGTGCACGCCCCGCTGCGGGGGCAGGAGAGCCGCCAGGTGGCGCAGACGCTCAAGCGCTGGGCATCCGAAGTGAGCGAGATCGACCTCGACCACGCCGCGGACCCGCGGGTGCGCCTGAACCTCTCGGATGTCGACGTTGACGCACTCATCAGCTTCGCCGCCACCCACGACAACCTCACCAACCGCCAGAAGCTCGTCCGTCAGGAGCTCGCCGCCGCCCTCCAGCTCGGCGAGAGCGACGACACGTGGCACGTCCACACCACGGACTGGCGGGGCGGCCGCCGTGAGCTGCGCATCCGCTTTGCGAACGTGCGCACCCTGCGGGACGCGGAGCTGGCCGGCGAGCAGGACCGGTGGACCCTCCTCATCGACTACCCCTTCGACGAGGGCGACCACAGCACGCGCGACGACACCGGCAAGCTCGACAACTACCGCGAGCAACACGGGGCGAAGGCCCTGACCGTGGCCTGGCTGCCGCACTTCCTGACCCCGGAAGGCCGGCGGCTCATGGGGCGGCTCGTGCAGGTCAACTGGACCCTGCAGCGGTTCGAGGACGCTGCCGCCGCGCTCCCCCCGGCGGACCGGCCGGTGGCGAAGGCCCAGCTCGAGTCCCACCGGGAGACCCTGCGCCGGCAGGTGAGCGCGATGCTCCGCCGCGCCTACCACCTGTCCGCGGAACAGCTCGAGACCGTGGAGACGGAGGAATCGGGACCCGGCCTGCATTCGCTGCACGCGGCCCTGGTACCCCGAATGCCGGGTACCGTGGCGTTCAACGAGGGGCTCGAGCGCATCGCCCATGACATGATGTCGGCCCTCTACCCGGCCGCGCCGGCCCTTCCCGACCGCAACATCACCCGCGGGCAGGCGGACAAGCTGTGCGCCGTGCTGGTGGAGGCGTTCGAGAGTGCGGAGGCGAGCCACGATGTGCTGGACCGGGGGGTGCGGGAGCTGGCGCGGGAGATCGTGCCGCCGCTGCGCCTGGGCGAGCTGGGCGAGAGCCGCCTCGCACGCAGCGACGAGCATCTGAACGAGATCACCCGCGCCACCCAGCAGCGCGAGAAGGGCACGCCCCTGACCGTGGGGCATCTGCGCCGCATGCTGGACCCGGACGACGCCCGCACGGGACTGCCGACGGTGCTGCAGGACCTGCTCATCCTCACGTGGGCCGCGCGCACGAACCACGCGCTCACCCACGGCGAGATCCCCGTGGACGAACCCGCGGTGGGCAAGCTGAACGACGCCATGGTGCTCGCGCCCGCTGCGCTGCCGGGCGAGGAAGCGTGGGCCGCGCTCGAAAGGCTCTGCGGCGAGATCTTCGGGCTGACGCGGCCGAAGGTGCGCAACGCCCGCACCGTGCAGCGCCTGGCGTCGGAGATCGGCGCGAAGGTGCAGGCAAAGCGCAGGTCGCTGGAGGGCCTTCCCGCCGCCCTCGAGGCGGCCGCCACGCGGATCGGCATGGATACGAGGGCGCTGCGCACGTCCGATCGCTGGAAGGCGCTTGCGTCCGCACGGGCGCTCCTCAAGACCCTGGGCCGCGCCGAGGACAACCGGGCGCTGCTGGAGGGGATCGCCAGCCATGGTTTCGCACCGTCGTCCACGGCGGTGGGCGGCACCCTCGGCAGCGCCGAGGACACCCTGGCGGCGCTGCAGGCCGACCAGTGGGTGGGGCTCGAGGTGCTGGCGAAGCAGGGGGAGGACGCGCACCCGGCCCTGCGCAAGGCGCAGCGCTTTCTCAGGACCGCGCCCTATGCCGCGGAAGGCAAGGTGCCGGCGCTGCGGGAAGCCCAGGCGGAGGGCACGGACGCGCTTCGCAGGGCCTCCCTCGCCGGGGGCCCGCTGACCGCCGCGGCCTCCACAGCGCCGGCAACCGCGGCCGTCCCCCCATCCGCGGAAGCCGCCGCGCACGAAGCGCCGGTGGGGGCAGCGGCTCCGGCTTCCACGACGGTTTCCACCGGTGCGCCCGCAGGTGCTGCCGCGGGCGCGCGGCGGGCGCGGGTGGACACGGCGGCGGCGCTGGACGCCCTGCTCTCCGAGCTGCGCCGCGCTCTGGACGCGGGTCGTGCGGTGGAGGTGGTGTGGACGGAGGAGGAGCCATGAGCCACTCCGTGCGCGCGCTGACGACGATGGTGCGGGAGCTGGTGGGGGCGGGGGAGCTCGCCGAGTCGTCGGGGGTGGTGGCGTTCCGCTGGCGGGAGGGGGAGGCGGTGCCGGGGAGCGTGGCGGTGGGGACGGTGGAGGTGCCGGTGGCGTGGGCGCCTTCGGAGCTGGCGTTGCGGGTGCTGCTGGCGGAGCCGGGGGCGGCGGGCCCGCGGGTGGTGCTCACGCCGCTGGAGGGTCGGCAGCTTGCGGAGGACGTGCGCGCTCGGCTGCTGTCCCGGCAGGTGCACGAGCTGCGGATGCTGGAGGTGCTGCGGCGCCGGCTGGGGGCGGTGGAGGTGTCCCCGGCGCTGGCGCAGGACACGGAGCTGCAGCGGGTGTTGCTGGACGAGGTGGACGACGCGTTCCTCGAGCGGGTGCCGGCGGGGGTGCTGGACCGGGAGATGGCGCTGGCGTGGGTGGTACATCATCTGCTGGGCGGGAAGCAGGCGCCGACGCCGTCGGTGCTCCTTGGCGTCGTGCAGCGGATGGCGCAGCGGGCGGCGGGCATTCCGGAGGGAGTGCTCGTGGGGGTGTCGGAGCGGCTGTCGTTGGCGGCCGGCCCTGTGGGTCGGCTCGTGGGGGAGTGGCTGGTGCGGGGGGGCGGGGCGCCGGGGCCGTGGGTGCAGGCGGTGGTGGCGGAGGCGGTGGATACCGCGGGGCGTGCGGGGGTGGGCGGCCGCACCCTCGGGCAGGCGGAGAGTGTGCTGCCGCCGTGGTTGCGGGAGGAGGCGGCGGCGGGGGCT
>REDH01000107.1 GCA_007693585.1 Deltaproteobacteria bacterium | reverse complement strand
ACGCCGACCCCCTAGACCTACCCCTCGTCGACCGCACCACCCCCCGAAACAACCACGACCGAGAACCAACCATGTCCCGGAACAACGGCGTGCCGGCGGGGCCACGCCCCGCCGCACAAGCCGCACCCGCCGCACAAGCCGCCGCCCTCGCCTTCCGCCGCGAGCTCCCCCCGCGCTGGATCCTCCTCCTCGCCGGAGACCGCATCCTCCTCCTCCAGCGCGACAAGTTCGGACGCGGACAGCACCTCGACATCGACCTCGAATCCCTCTTCGGCGCCCGCGACAACGACCAGCTCCGCGCCACCTTCACCCTCCTGTGCAGACCCGCCCTCGCCCCCGACGCCGAAGCCACCGGACAGCTCCTCCACGACACCCTCGACGAACACGCCCACCGACACGCCTTCGCCGTCTCCACCGACCTCAAGCACGGCGTCCTCTCCGCCGTCGAACTCCTCGCCAACGAAGCCGTCCACTCCCTGCGCTCCCAGCGCGAACGCGTCCTCTCCCTCGACGACGACTTCGCACGCGAACTCACCACCGAATGCCTCACCTGGCTCTACCGCCTCCTCTTCCTCTTCTACGCCGAAGCCCGCGGACGAGAACTCGGCGTCCTCCCCACCGACGCCGAAGCCTACCAGCTCGGCTACAGCCTCGAACACCTCCGGGACCTCGAACTCCGTCCCCTCCAGTCCGAACACGCCCGCAACGGCACCTTCCTCCACCAGTCCCTCGAACGCCTCTTCGCCCTCGTCAACGACGGCTACGACAGCGGACACGACCACACCGCCGGGCAGCCGCAGACCGCCGGTCACGGGACGGCGCCAGGGCAGCGCCCCGCCGCCGCAATCCCCACCCTGGATGGGGCGCCGGACGGGGCGCCCCTCACCCACCACGGCTTCGCCCTCCCCGGACTCCACTCCCCCCTCTTCGACCGACGCTCCACCCCCATCCTCTCCCGCTGCAAAATCCGAAACCACGTCCTGCAGCGCATCCTCCAGCACCTCTCCCTCTCCCGCCCCGGACGCGGCGGACGCGGACGCATCTCCTACGCCGAGCTCGGCATCAACCAGCTCGGCGCCGTCTACGAAGGCCTCCTCTCCTTCTCCGGCTCCTTCGCCAACGAAGACCTCTGGGAAGTGAAGGCCGCCGGCGCCCCCGACGACGACCCCGACCGACAGCGCTACTTCGTCCCCGAAAGCGAACTCCACCACTACACCGACGACGAGCTCGTCCACGATACCCTCGACGACGCCTTCGACGACGCCCGACGCGTCCCCAGAATCTACCGCAAGGGCCAGTTCATCTACCGCCTCGCCGGACGCGACCGCGAGAAATCCGCCTCCTTCTACACCCCCGAAGTCCTCACCCGCTGCCTCGTCAAGTACGCCCTGGATGAACGCCTCGAAGGACTCTCCGCCAACGACATCCTCGACCTCACCCTCCTCGAGCCCGCCATGGGCTCCGGCGCCTTCCTCAACGAAACCATCAACCAGCTCGCCGACGCCTGGCTCGAACGCGTCCAGAACGAAGCCGGACAACGCATCCCCCCCGAGGACTTCCCCACCCTCCAGCAACGCACCCGCGAATACATCGCCACCCACCAGGCCTTCGGCGTCGACCTCAACCCCACCGCCCTCGAACTCGCCCGAATCTCCCTGTGGCTCAACGTCCTCCACCGCGACGCCGAATGCCCCTTCTTCGGCTTCCAGCTCGCCTGCGGAAACTCCCTCGTCGGCGCGCGCTACGCCACCGTCCCCGCACCCGAACGCTTCGCCGAACCCCCCACGCCCCAACCCCTCGGCGCGCCACTCCCCGACGGACACATCCTCCACTTCCTCCTCCCCTCCCCCGACCACGGCGAACACGCCCGCGGAAAGACCCCCAAATCCCTCCACCCCACCGCACACCCCAACGCCACCGCCTGGCGAAAACACTTCACCCACAAACGCTTCGACGACACCGAACGCCGCGCCCTCCACACCCTCACCCGCGCCGCACACGACCTCTGGGAACGACACACCCGCGCCCTGCGCGCCGCCCGCCACGACGCCAACGGCGTCCCCAGACCCTCCTTCCCCCTCCCGCAACAGAACCGTACCGGCGACCGCACCCCCCACGAAAAGCAGCAGCTCCTCGACACCGCCCGCGCACCCACCTCCGCCCGCGCACGACTCCAGGCCGTCCTCGACACCTGGACCGCCCTCTGGTTCTGGCCCCTCCACCTCACCCACCTCCTCCCCTCCCGACGCGAGTACCTCCACCTCTGCGCCGTCCTCCTCCTCGGCCCCGACGACGCCCACACCCTCGGTCTCCTCGACCAGTCCACCCCCCAGACCGACCTCTTCGACGACGACGGCCCCTCCACCCTCCTCCACGGCGCCGCCGCCCGCGAACAGCTCGGCCTCATCGCCGAGTTCGGCTTCGTGGACGTCGATGCCCTGCGCCGCCGCGGGGAAACCCTCTGCCGCGAAGCCGAGCCCCCGGAAGAGGGGCAGACCTGGGACCTCCGCGGACCCGGTGCCCCCACCGACCGCTGGCTCATGACTCTCGCCACCGCCATGAACGTCGCGCGGCAGCGGCGCTTTCTCCACTGGGAGCTCGAGTTCCCCACCGTGTTCGCCGACCGCGGCGGCTTCGACCTCATCGTCGGCAACCCGCCCTGGCTCAAGGTGCAGTGGGAGGAGGCCGGGCTGCTCTCCGAGTTCGACCCCACCCTCGGCATCCGCAAGACGAGCGCGAGCGAGGTCGCCAAGGTGCGCGAGGCCGTGCTCGCCCACGACCCCACCGGCGACCGCCACCGGGCGTTCGCCGACGAGTACGTGGAGTTCGCCGGGCTCAAGAACTTCCTGGGCAGCGCGCAGAACGAGCCGCTGCTCAAGGGCGTGCAGACCAACCTCTACAAGAACTTCATCACCCTCGGCTGGCGCCTGGGCAACCCGGAAGGCATCAGCGCGCTCATCCACCAGGAGGGCGTGTTCGGCGACGCGAAGGGCCGCGCCCTGCTGCGCGGGATCTACGAGCGGGCGCGGTGGCGGTTCGAGTTCCGGAACAAGCTCCTGCTCTTTGCCGAGGTCAAAGACGAAAAGGCCTACGGGCTCCTGATCACGCAGACTTCCCAGAGGGGCGCACCTGACTTCCGGATGCTCTGCAACCTGTTTCACCCCACCACCATCGACCAGAGCCGCGTCCACGACGGCACGGGCGGCGTTCCCGGGATTCGCGACGCGGACGGCTGGGTGCTCCGCGGCCACCGCAACCGCATCATCCGGGTGGACGAGGCCCGCCTCGCCCTCTTCGCCGAGCTCTTCGACGAACCCGGCACCGATCCGCGCGAGGCGCGCCTCCCCGTCCTCCACTCCGAGGAGCTGGTGCAGGCCCTCTCCCGGCTCGGCCGCGGCCACCGCACCCTCGGCGACTGCGCGGACCGCTACTTCGCCACGGTGATGTTCGACGAGACGTACGCACAGCGAGACGGCACCATCCGTCGCGAGGTTCGCGTGCCCGCCACCCCGGACGAGTGGGTGCTCTCCGGCCCGCACTTCTTCGTGGGCACGCCACTGAACAAGACCCCCAACGAGGGCTGCCGACACAACCAGGACTACAGCGACCTCGACCTCACGGAGATCCCGGACGACTACCTCCCGCGGACGAACTACGTGCCGGGCGTGGACCGCGCCGAGTACCGCCGCCGCGCGCCGACGTTCGGGGGGCGGAGCGTGTTGGAGGCGTATCGGCATGTGCATCGCGAGTATGTGCCGCTGACGGGTGAACGAACATTGTGCCCAGCGCTGATTCCGCCCGGCACTGGGCACATCAACGCCTGCTTTGCTCTGGCCTTCACCAGCCCGCAAGACCTTGTACTCTTCAACGCACTTGCGTCGTCTGCACCAGTGGACTTCCTGATCCGTTCTGCAGGTAAACCGCACATCAACGACACCACCACTTCCCAGCTCCCCTTCCCCGACCTCGACGCCACCGCGCCGCACCTCGCCCGCGCCATGCGCTTGCGGGCGTTGCGGCTCAACTGCCTGACGACGCACTATGCGGATCTGTGGGCCGAGTGCTGGGACGAGGGGTTCCGCACGGACGCGTGGGCCACCGATGACCCGCGCATGCCCTCCAACGCCGCGCTCGGCCCCACGTGGACCCGCGACACCCCGCTGCGCACCGACTGGTCCCGCCGCTGGGCGCTGGTGGAGCTGGACGTCCTCGCCGCCCGCGCACTCGGCCTCACGCTGGAAGAGCTGCTGACCATCTACCGCGTGAACTTCCACGTGCTTCAGGACTACGAAGCCACGACCCTCTACGACCAGACCGGCCGCATCGCCTTCCGCAAGCGCCACACCCTCACCAACAGCGACGCCCGCACCGAGTGGGACGCCCGCGTCGCCGCCGCCGGCGGCGACCCCAGCAAGGCGGACGCATCGCCCATCCGCAGCACCGTGGAAGGCCGAGAGGATGTGGTGTATCATCCACCCCTGGAAGCGACGGATCGGGAGGGGGATTATGCGCGGGTTTGGGCAGATTGGAATCGTCAAGAAGGAGAATACAGATGACACAGCCTTCATGGAGGAATCTTCTTTCAACCACCCGACTGGGGTGCGAAAATGCCGCGGTCGGGCCACAACCGAGCGCTCGCAGTGAGTATGTGCGTGACCAAGACCG
>REDH01000026.1 GCA_007693585.1 Deltaproteobacteria bacterium | reverse complement strand
ACGCCGACAGCATCACCATCGTCATCGACACCATCCCGCCCCGACTGTCCGTCGATGAACCCACCGACGGCGACACCGTCAGCCCCGACGGCTTCACCGTCTCCGGGACCGCCGAGCCCGGGGCGACCGTCACGGTCTTCGTCGACGGCGACGCCATCGGCACGGTCGTCGCCGCCGAGGACGGCACCTGGAGCGTCGATGTCGGCGGACCGCTGGACGAAGGCGCGAGCGACGTCACCGTGACCGCCACGGACGCCGCAGGGAACACGACGGTCATCGACCTCGGAGTCATCGTCGAGGAGGACGCGTCGACCACCGACTTGCCCCCCTCCACCGAGGAACCGGAGTTCGATGGATTGATTACGGGTGGTGGGCCGGGCTGCTCGGCCGCGCCAGGCTCCCCCAACGGGCTGATCTTCCTGTGGCTCGTTGCCGGGCTTCTCCTGGTGCGCCGGAAGAACCGAAACTGAGGTTCTTCCGGGACCGCGGCTCAACGGTATACGCGCAACACCTCGGCTTGTCGGTGCCGAAGGCGCGTGCTAGGGGCGCACCGTTCGGCTCGTCGGCGAGGCACGTCGTCAGCGGGCCCACCACTCGTCGGCCATCCTCGGAGGCCCTGCATGTTCCGGCAACTGTTGCTCCTGGCGCTGGTGGTCGTGATCGTACCGGCAGCGGCAAACGCCAGCCCGGTCGAAGTGTTTGGTGCCAGCGCCCGCTCGGCTTCGATGGTAGGGGCGCTGGTCGCCGACCCCGTCGGGCCCGACGCGGTCTACCATAATGTGGGCGGCCTTGCGCGCGTCGCACCGACCGCAGGGATTGGAATGGTGTTCCTCCAGGATCGCTCGGTGATTCGCCTGAAGGACCGGCCCGCGGGATACGACATCCCGAACCTCGGTGGAACGGGTCCGGCCGTCCCGACCGAACGGGAGCTCGCCCCTCGCTCGGATACGACAGGCGACCCTCCCATGGCGATGATGCAGATCGGCATCGTCTCGTCGCTCGGTCTGGAGCGCTTTCGCTTCGGCTTGCTCGCTTCGCTCCCGGTCCACAACGGGGCACCCCAGGGGGGCTTCTTCCCGGACGAGCGCGAGCGGCTGTTCACGAACCGCCTGCACTTCGAGCTTCTTGGGGATCGGGTGCGCCGATTCGACGTGCGAGGCGCCGTGGGGATCCAGCTCACGGATCGGCTCTCGCTCGGACTTGGCGCTGCGTGGCTCCCCCGGGTGGAGACCCGCAACGACGTGTATCTGCAGAACCCGACCGACCAGGAGAACGTCGATCTGGTGGTGCAGGCCCGTCAGGCGAGCCGGCTCGGGTTGAGTGTCGGACTGCTTTTCGAGCCGATGCCAGGGCTTCGGCTGGGCGTCAGTGCCCGGGATGCACTGGCGATGCGTCTGACCGGCGGAAACGTGATCCGGATTCGTGGCTTCGAGGACGATCCCGAGACGTGGCCTGTCGAGCAGCGTCTCGATCTGACCCCATTCTACAGCCCCTCCTCGTTGAGCACGGGGGTGTCAGGGGATCTCGGTGACTGGACGTTGTCTGCCGAGGCCCAGTTCGAGCGCTGGAGCAGCTATCGCGATCGACAGAACGCCCAGACCGACTTCTCCGATCGGGTCAGTGGCCGACTGGGACTCGAGTTCCGCTACTCGGACGACACCACCGTTCGCGGGGGACTCGGTTTCGTGCCGACGCCCGTGCCGGCGCAGACGGGAAGAACCAACTACGTGGACAACAGCAGGCTTCTCACGTCCCTCGGGGCGAGTCACGGCGTTCAGATCTTCGGGAACGAGCTGGAGGTGGCCTGGTTCACCCAGATTCACTTCCTGTTGCCGAGAGACACCGACAAGGTTGTGCCGGAGTCGATACGGAACTGCGGTCCAGGCATCACCGACCTGTGCGACGAGTTGCCGGACGATCTGCGCGATCCGCGGACTGGACGCCCCATTCCCGAAGCAGGCGGGCTCCAGACCGGCAATCCCGGCTTTCCGGGGTTTGTCTCCGGGGGGTGGATGGCCGCCGCCGGGCTGGAGGTGTCATGGAAATTCTGAATCACGGTTTGCGACTCCTTGCGGTCACCTGCCTCGCGCTCGCGGCGTGCAGTCCCGAAGCGACCGAGAGCCCGATCGGAGATCAGGAACTCGAGGACGAGTCGACCTCGAGCGTACCCACCGACGAGAGAGACATCGGCCGTGGAAGCGGTACGGGTGATCTGAGTGGCACCTGGGCCTTCATTCACGAGAACAGCGCATGCATGGACTTCATCACCATCGATGAGGTGCTGTCCCACACGTACTACATCGTCGAGATCGAGCAGGATGGCCGGCGGGTCTGGGAGACCCGTCGGGTCTGTTCGACGGACATCAGCCCGACGGTCGGACTTCGCGCGATCGTTCCGCGGGAGACGCTGGAGAGTGTCACCTTTCCCGTCGTCGACCACGGCATCGTGTCCGACGTCGCCGCCGGCGGGAGCTACAGTTCGCCCACGGAGATTCTCCTGTGGGGGGTCGAACTGGACGACCCGGTCGACGAGCCCCTGCCCACGAGTGCCGAGGACCCTCGGGTCCGGGACCTGAACGGGGATGGCAACCCGGGCGTCACATTCCGTGTCGAAGCGAGTACCTGCGAGCGCTACATCGTACAGCGCACGGTCAGCCGCTACTACGGGACGTTCACGACGCCCAATCTGATCGAGGGATTCTCGTCCACCTCCACGGAGACGAAAACCATGGGGAGCTCACAGCGCATCTGCGGTGTGAGCATCGACCTCATCCCCAATGACCGCCACAGCCGCTTCCGGATGGTCCGCATCGACGGCCAGGGAGGCAGCATCGACCTCGACCTCGATGGGGACGGCACGATCACTTGCGACGAACTGAACAGCAGGCGAGAGATCCTGTGGACCCCGCGCGAGCCCGATCACACCAACTGCGGACGTCGCAGTCGCTGAACCTCACGTCGGGTGCTCACCAGCGCTTCGGCGCCGGGACAGTCAGAAGGGCCAATGCCCGACGTTCCAGGAGAGCGTCAGTGCACCGAGCAGGTAGGTCGCGAGCACGAAGAGCCCGATGGGAACGAGTCCCGCCGCAACGTCGACCACCGTGTCGAGGACATGATTCATCCGGGCGACCCTCTTCTGATGCAGCGCGCGACGTCGTGCAGCTTTTCGGGGGTCGGGCATGATCCAGCCAGTCGGGATTCTGCTCGTCATGATGTGCCCTCCTGTCGTCCGGTTCGACGGCGATAACCCGCCGGCGAGAGCACCTCGAGAGGCGTGGAGCCGGGAAGAATCCAGGCCTCTTCGCCGGCTTCGATGGACTCTGCCGTCTCGGCACAAGACGCCGGCCGGTTGAGCCGAACGGACACCCAGTGGTCCTCGATGGTCCGTGTCGCAAACATGGAGTCGAGTCCTTCAGGCGAGAGGACGACCGAGGGCGTTCCGTCGTCCATGATGCCCAGGTGGGCGACCTCTCCCGGCTCCATGCTCCTGGCGGACCACGCGCAGCGTGCAGTGCGTTGCAGCCGCACCTCCTGCCAGCCCAGCACGCGCGTCAACCGCTTCTCCAGGGCAGAGCGGTCTCCGTCGGAGCCGGCACAGTCCCGAAAGCCCGCCACATCCTCGACCACGTCCGTGATGAGATGCTCGACATTCCCGGAGAAGTTGCCCACGAGATCGACCGTGCGCTGCAGGATGTTCCGAACGAGCTGTGACACCGGCACGTCCAGTCGCTCGGCCTGCAACCGGAGCTCGCGGTCGAGCTCCTCGGGAATGCGGGCATTGAGCACCTTGTCCTTGAGGGTCTGACCCTGCCTTCGTGACGCCATTGGAGACCTCCATGCTGAAATCGACGGTGCGAGGACACCGTCCGTCAGACAGAGCGTATACACCGTATTACACGACGTCAACAGAATGTGTTACATCTCACCAGACGGGCGTTCTACCCGCTTCCCCCCGGCAGCTCCAATCTCCGTTTTCTCAGTGCTGACCGAAACCTCGACATCACCCACAGGTGTACCTTCGCCTGTGTGACAGTGTACAACCACCAGGGAAGGCGAGGGGTGAACTCGTGAATCGCGGCGAGCGAACACTCCAGTTCGTCGAACGCCCGGAACTCCAGACGCCCGCGCAGCGACCGATGGGTGTCCGCGAGCAGTCCCCCCGTGATGTAGAAGAGCTGGCGGGTGTCATCGCTCCGGTCCGCGGCGCGTGTGAGCGTCAGCAGCGGACTCGACAACGGAAGCATCCGGAACGCCATCACCGACTCCTCCGCACTCAGCTCGACCCTCATGAGCGGGCGAAGCGCGCGCGGAAGCCATCGGGCATACGCGGAGGCCACCTGCTCCGCATCCCAGCCTGCGGGAAGCGGAAGGCGCTGCACGGAGCACACACTGCGATCGGCCTGCGGGTTCGTGGTGCGAAGTGCCTCGCGGCGCGCGGCCGTCGACGTGGACGCCTTCTGCGCCACCGCGCGACGCGCCCGGGCGTGCGGACCTCCGGCCATGGCGGCGCGCAGCGCAGCGTCCATGCCGATGGTCCCGGCACCGAACCGCTCCTGAAGCCGTGTGTCGGAAGCCAGCATTTCCATCCGCAGGCTCTGGACGAGCGGCGCAACCAGGTCATGACTCACCCCGGTGATCGCGCTGACCCAGAGCTTCGACAGCCCCGGCGATACGAACGGCACCGGAACGAGTCTCGGCTCGCGCCCCATCGCGAGCGCCGTCCGCCGGACGAGCTCCAGATACGTGATCACGTCCGGACCGGCCACATCCGAGGTCACCCCAGCCGTCTCGTCGTCGAAGATGACGCCGTCGAGCACCCGGAGAAGATCCTCCAGGGCGACCGGCTGGGTGGGTACCCTCATCCACGACGGGCAGACCATGACGGGCAGGCGCCGCACAAGCCGCTCCAGGATGCGGAACGAACTGCCCCGCTCCCCGATGACGAGGCCCGCGCGCAGCGCGGTCACGGGGACGCCCGTTCGTCCCAGTGCCCTCTCCACCTCGAGCCGGCTCTCGAGGTGTTCCGAGAGGGGCCCCTCGCGCGGGATGATTCCCCCGAGGTAGACGATTCGCCGGACACCGCAGCTGGCTGCGGCACGCGCGAAATTGTCGGCCAGCAGCAGATCGAGGTCCCGGAACGAACCCTGCGTCAATCGTGCGGGGGGAAGCATCGAGTGCACAAGGTAGACGGCGATGTCGACGCCGCGCAGCGCCCTTTCCGTGTCCAGCAGCGAGAACAGGTTCGCCTCTCGCCACTGGACACCGAGGTCCGCCGGCGTGCCGGCGACAGCCCGCTCCGCGTTGCGCGACAACCCCACGACCCGCGCACGTCCCGCGAGCCGGTTCAGCAGCGCTCGCCCCACGAACCCCGTCGCTCCGGCGATGGCCACACACAGCCGTGCCTCTGACCCCACGGCAGGCTCGCCATCGCCAGTCGACGATGCTCTCCTCACCGCGATCTGCGCGCTGTCCACGGGTTCCTCGTCCATGTCTCGTTCCGAGGCGTTGCCCCCCATGCTCGAGTGCGAACGATTGTCTGCCGTGCAAGCGCGTGCCCCGTTGCATTCGCCAGCCGACAGCCCCAATCCCGCCTCGCGTCTCCTCCATTCCCCCGACGACCCGTGCCCAATCCCTCCACGGACCCCCCCACGAGCCCGCAAACCACCCTCCCGGCAGCCTCCCTTGGTCTGACGCAGACCACGGCCATCGGAGTCGGCGCCATCGTCGGCGGCGGCATCTTCGTCCTCGCAGGAGGCATGGTCGCCCAGGCAGGGCCATCCGCGCTGATCGCACTGCTGCTCAATGGCCTGCTCGCCCTGATCACCGCCATGTCGTTCGCCGAAATGGCCACGGCCTTCCCCGAGAACGGCGGCGAGTATGCCTTCGCTCGACGCGCCCTGTCGGTGCGAAGCGCCTTCGCGGTGGGATGGGTCGTCTACTTCGCCTACGCGGTCGCAGCGGCCCTCTACGCACTCGGCTTCGGCAGCTACCTGCTCCTCGCAGCCGACAGCGTCCTCGGCACATCCATGAGCCTCAGCGGAACGCTCCTCACCACCGCTGCCCTCGGAACCGCCCTCCTCGTCGCCTTCGCGCTCCTGCGCTTCGGCCCTGTCGGCGGCGTCGCCGCCAACATCGGCAAGGTCGCCGTCTTCGGCTTCCTCATCGCGGCCGGCCTCGCCGCCCTGCTCGGGAGCCCACGCCAGGCCGTCAGCCCACTGACCCCATTCTTCCAGGGCGGGACAACCGGCATCCTCGCCGCGATGGGCCTCTCCTTCATCATCCTCCAGGGCTTCGGAAACATCGCCGCCGTCGCCGGCAACGTGCGCGACCCGGTCCGAAACCTCCCCCGGGCGATGTTCTTCTCCCTCGCCATCGCCCTCGCCATCTACGGCCCGCTCCTCTTCCTGCTCGTCACCGTGGGTGTTCCTCCCGGAGAGGACCCGACGACCCTCGCAGCCCACGACCCGGAAGGCTACTTCGCTCTCGCCGTACAGAACTGGCTCGGAGACTTCGGGTGGTGGCTCGTCATCATCGCAGCGCTGCTGGCCATGGTCTCCGCACTGCAGGCCAACCTGATCGCCGCGTCCGGAGTGGGTCGAGCCATGGCACTCGACCGAACCCTACCCAGGCAGATCGCCACACTCCACCCGAAGTGGAACACGCCAGCACCTGCGCTGATCGTCGCCCTCGCCCTCGCCGGAGGAGTCATCCTCGTCCTGCCGGACACCTCCACCGCAGGCGCCGCCGCTTCGCTGATCTTCCTCTTCTGCTTCGCCCTCGTCCACGCCATGGCCTGGCTCGTGCGACGACGGCTGCCCCCAGACGCCAACACGTTCCGCACGCCCCTCTTCCCCCTCGTCCCCGCACTCGGCGTCGCAGGATGCGCCGGCGTCGCCCTCCACCAGGCGCTCCTCGTCCCCACCGCAGGCTGGATGACCCTCGTCTGGCTCGGATTCGGCCTCTTCTTCTACTTCGGCTTCCTCTCCGCGCGCGCAGAGGCCCTCGACCACGCCGCAGCGGCCCATGACCCCGCACTCATGCGCAGCCGAGGGGACTCCCGCACCATCCTCGTCCCCATCGCCTCCCCGGACTCCGCCGCCGCCCTCACCGGACTCGCCAGCACTCTCGTCCCCAGCGATGCCGGACGCGTCATCGCCCTCCAGGTGATCGTCGCCCCCCGAGACGCCTCCCCCGATTCGCTCCAGAAGGCGCTCGACAAGGCCCACCCCGCCCTCGATCGAGCCATCCAGCAGATCCACCGGGACGGACACGAAGCCGAGTTCATCGTGCGCATGGGCGAGACCCCCTGGCCCGTCATCCGGCGCACCGCCGAACGCCAGCATGTCCACAGCGTCCTCCTCGGACTCCCCCGCGATCCCGATCGACTCCAGTCCGCACCCCTCAACGCCCTGCTCGCCGACCTGCACTGCGACGTGGCGCTGCTCTGCGCACCGGAAGACTTTCAGCTCGAGAGCGTCCAGCGGGTTCTCATCCCCATCGGTGGATCCACCGCACACGATGTCCTGCGGGCACGGGTCCTCGGCGCACTGCGACGACGCGGAACCGTCCACTTCACCTTCCTCCGCATCCTGCACCCCGACGTGCCCGCCGAACGCGACCGGATCGCCCTCGAACGCCTCGAACGCCTGCTCCAGGACGAGGTCCGCGGTGAAGGCCATTGCGTGATCACCCGCCACCACGACCCCACCGCAGCCATCCTCGACAGCGCCGCTGACCACGACCTCGTCCTCCTGGGCGCCACCCGCAGCGACCGCGGTGGACGCGTCCTCAGCCCCCTGCTCCTCCGGCTCGCCACCCGCGCCCCCTGCGCCACCCTCATCCTGAGCAGACCTCAGGCCTGACCCTGCACCGGCCCGCCCGCAGCCACCTGTCCCTGCGGCCGATGGGGATTGCGACTGATCCCGCGCAGCAGCCGACCCAGAAGATCGCTCCCCGTGATGATCCGCCGCTCGTTGCCCCACACCAGGATCAGGTCGCGATCGATCACGTCATCGTCCGCATGCTCCGGATGCACCGTCAGCCGACCGAGAACCTCCCCGAGCGGCCGCTCCGGATCCCGCACGATCAGCGGATGATGCCACACCGGCTCGCTCGCCGGCGCGTGACCCACGAACACCTCCCGCAGATACAGGTGAGCGTTCAGCACCGCCCGCGGAGCACCCCCCTCATCCACCAGCACCACCCACTTCCGACCCGACGACGCCACACCCCGCACGAACGGGTGCGATGAATCCCCACCAATGTCCGGAAGGACCGGCCGGTTCCCCTCGAACGCCACCTCGATCACCGACCCCGGAGACAACACCTCGCCCTCCCGCGACACCGGCAGGTCGTCCAGCTTCAGAAAGTTGATCGCCCCGATCGCCTCCAGACTGCCGACCTCCGACCCGTCCTCCCGTGCATGGTGACGAAGCACCTGACGCAGCTCCTTCTCCCGGTACCACGGGATCGTCTCCGGCCCCACCACCCGATCCAGAACCCACCCCACCGGCGCCGCCACCGGCCACAGCAGCACCATCCACAGCCGAAGCAGCGGCGCCAGGAGCGACGCCACCCGCAACGCATGCCGCGTGAAGAAGGCCTGCGGGATGATCTCCCCCCCGAACGTGATCACCACCGTCGAGAACAGAAACGCCCCCACCCCCACCAGCACCGAATCCGCCAGCAGCGTCAACAGCACGTTCACCGCCACGTTGCCCCACAGGATCGTCGCCAGCGTCCGGTTGGCGTCCTTCCGCAACTCCAGCACACGCCGCGCCCGCGCATCCCCCTCGTGCGCAGCCGCCTCCAGACGAAGCCTGCTGATGCTGAACAGCGCGATGTTCAGCCCGCTCAACGAGGCCGACTGCGTGACGCACAGCCCGATCAGCAACCAGGTCCATCCCTCGGTCATCGCTCCTCCCGTCCAGCGCCTCCCCCTCCTCCACCCTGCCACAGCGCTCCCGGCCCCGCACCCCTCGCATCCCGCGCGAACTGCCGCGCTTGACCACCCCCGCCCGCACCCCTATCGCGAGCGGCTCCGCTCCCCACCCGGGGAGCCGGACCACCCAGCGTCCCCCACCCCACGCCGCATGTCCTTCGCCCGCGACATCCCCCGCATCTGGGGACACCTGCGACCAGAAGCCGGACAATACGCCGTCGGTATCTCCTCGCTCTTTGTCCTCAACCTCTGCGACGTCCTCGCCCCCGTCTTCATGGCCGTCGCCGTCGACCTCATCGAGGCCGCCCTCACCGGCTCCCCCCCGAGAACCACCCCCATCCTCTCCCTCGTCGGACTCGACGCCTCCCTCTTCTCCCTCACCGGAGCCGTCGCCCTCTTTCTCGCCCTTCACCTCGCCGCAAACGTCCTCCGCTACCCGATGCTCATGTACTCCGCGGTCCCCTCCCACCGCATCGGACAGACCTTCCGCCGCAGACTCGTCTCCACCCTCTTCTCCCTCTCCCGACCCTTCTTCGACCGCACCCGCTCCGGCGACCTCATGTCCCTCGGCACCGCCGACATCAACGCCGTACGCATGATGATGGGACCAGGCATCCTCGTCGGGCTCGACACCCTCTTCCTCCTCGCCCTCGTCCTCGCCGTCCTCTTCTCCCTCTCCTGGCAGCTCGCCCTCATCACCCTCCTCCCCCTCCCCCTCATCGTCCTCATCACCAACCGGCTCAGCCTCCTCGAGTACCGCCGCTTCGCCGACGTCCAGAAGGACCTCGCCCTCCTCACCGAACGCGCCCGCGAAGCCTACGCCGGAATCCGCATCCTCCAGGGATACGCCCGCGAACCCTGGGAACGCGACCGCTTCCAGCGCTTCTCCCATCGCCACTACCGACGAAACATGCACCTCGCCAAGGTGCAGGCCCTCTTCCGCCCCACCCTCGACCTCATGGTCGGCCTCTCCACCGTCCTCGTCCTCATCTTCGGCGGACTCCAGGTCGTCCGGGGAACCATGACCACAGGCACCTTCGTCGCCTTCATCTTCCTCGTCTCCTACCTCTCCGGACCCATGATCGGCCTCGGCTGGGCCGTCTCCCTCTTCCAGCGCGGACGAGCCTCCCTCAACCGCCTCGACACCCTCTTCCACACCCCCGTCGACATCCCCGACCACCCCGACGCACGATCCCCTGCCGGACACGGACACCTCACCGTCCGAAACCTCTCCTTCACCTACGATACCCCTCCCCCCACGCCCGCCGACGACCCCGACCACGACACCGAACCGGCCTCGCCATCCGAAGCGGAATCCTCCCGGACCTCCGCGGGCGCGGACGAGCCGGCGGACGCACCATCAGGACTCCCGCCGGACACCCCCCGCACCCCCGCGCTCGTCGACATCTCCCTCGACCTTCCGCCCGGACGGACCCTCGGCATCCTCGGCCGCGTCGGCAGCGGAAAGAGCACCCTCGCCCACCTCCTCGTGCGCCTCTACGACCCGCCGCCAGGCACCATCCTCCTCGACGACACCGACATCCGGACGCTCCGGCAGGAAGAGCTGCGGCGACGCGTCGTGCTCGCCCCCCAGGACACCTTCCTCTTCAGCGACACCCTCGCGCGGAACATCACCCTCGCCATGGACGGGGACGAGGACGAACAGCAGGCCCGCCGGTTCGCAACCCTCGCCGCCCTCGACACCGACATCCCCGACCTCGCCGACGGCTACGACACCCTCCTCGGCGAGCGGGGCGTCAACCTCTCCGGCGGTCAGCGACAACGGCTCTCCATCGCCCGCGCCATCGCCGCCAACCCCAGACTCCTCATCCTCGACGACTGCCTCAGCGCCGTCGACGCGCGCACCGAGGACCGCATCCTCGCCAACCTGCGCGACATCTTCGCCGGCCGCTCCGGAATCGTCATCTCCCACCGCGTCCGCGCCGTCGAACGCTGCGACCACATCATCGTCCTCGAACAGGGCCGCATCGTCGAACAGGGCACCCACGACGAGCTCCTCGCCACCGACGGCTGGTACGCGCGAACCGCTCGCGAACAGAGCGACCAGGGACGGGAGCAGGACCCCCCATGAGCACCCCCCCGACCGCACCAACCGCCCACGACGAACACACCGCCGGCGACGCCGACAACGGCGCCCTCTCCCGCGTCGAGGCCGAGGCCCTGCGCGTCGCCGACGACCCCATCCTCGCCCAGATGCTCCACGAGGAGCGCGTCGAGTCAGAGGAAGTCGACGCCGCCCTGCTCTGGCGCCTCCTCGCGTACCTCCGGCACCACCGCGCCCTCGCCGCGCTCGCCGTCGCCATGGCCACCATCGAGGCCATCCTCATGATCATGCCCGCCTACCTCATCGGGCTGGCCATCGACGAGGTCACCAGCGGCGCAGGACGAACCCCCAACGCCGCCGACCGCCTGGCGCGCACGCTCGGCGAAGCCACGATACCCGCCTTCGCCGACCCCTCCCCCGCCGCATGGATCGTCTTCTTCGGGCTCCTCGTCACCGCCATCTGGCTCGTGCGCTGGGCCATCGCCGTCGGCACCACCTGGATCGTCCACATGCTCGGCCAGCGCGTCGTCCACGACCTGCGCGTCGACGTCTTCCGCCACGTCACCGCCATGGACCAGGGCTACTTCATCCGCCACCCCGTCGGGCGCCTCGTCAACCGCACCACCTTCGACATCCAGTCCATCTCCGAGCTCTTCTCCGATGCCTTCGCCCAGGGACTGCGCGACGTGCTCTTCATCGCCGTCCTCGTCGTCGTCATGCTCGCCATGGACGTGCCCCTCGCCACCATGCTCATCCTCGCGTTCCCCATCCTCGCGGGCATCGGGTTCGCCTACCGCCTCCTCGCTCGGCCCGCCATGCGCACCATGTCCGCCGTGCAGAGCCGCATGAACGCCTGGCTCGCCGAGAACCTCGCCGGCATGCGCGAGAACCACCTCTACGGACGGCGCCTGCGCCGCGAAACCGAATACACCGCCCTCACCGACGCACACCAGGCCAGCGTCACCCGCGTCATCCAGTCCTGGGCCGTCCTCCGACCCGCCATGATGATGACCAGCGCCGTCGGGACCGCGCTCGTCCTCGGCGTCGGCTACGGGCGCGTCACCGCAGGGCTCGTCAGCATCGGCGTGCTCCTCACCTTCCTCCAGTACACCACCCGGCTCTGGGTCCCCGTCCGCAACCTCACCGAGAAGTTCCAGCTCATCCAGACCGCGCTGACCGCCGGCGAACGCGTCATGGACGTGCTCGACACCCGGTCACGCATGACCGACGCGCCCGACGCCGACCGCTCCCTCCAGGTCCGCGACGGACACGTCGCCTTCCGCGACGTCGTCTTCCGCTACCCCGGCACCACCGAGGATGTGCTGCGCGGACTCTCGCTGGACGTGCCCGCGGGCAGCTCCCTCGCCCTCGTGGGCAACACCGGCGCCGGAAAGAGCACCATCATCCAGCTCCTGTGCCGCTTCTGGGACGTCTCCGGCGGTGTCATCGAGGTCGACGGACACGACATCCGGTCGATGACCCTCGAGACCCTGCGCGGCGGCATCGCCCTCGTCCCGCAGGACGTCGTCGTCTTCGCCTGCAGCCTCCGCGAAAACATCACCCTCGGCCGGGACGTCCCCGACGAACGCATCCTCGAGTGCCTGCGCGCCGTGCGCGCCGAGTACCTCGTGGAGCGCCACGAGGACGGCCTCGACCACGAGATGGAGGAAGGCGGACGCACCCTCAGCATCGGCGAGCGGCAACTCCTCAACTTCGCCCGGGCCCTCGTGGACGATCCCCCCATCCTCATCCTCGACGAGGCCACCGCCAACGTCGACACCGAGACCGAGCTCCGTATCCAGGAAGCCCTGCGCACCCTCACCGAAGGACGCACCAGCATCATCATCGCCCACCGCCTCAGCACCATCCGCGACTGCGACCACATCGTCGTCCTGCGCAAGGGACGGGTGCTCGAGGCCGGCGACCACGACGCCCTCCTCGCGCAGAACGGGGAGTACGCACGCCTCTACCGCCTCCACATGCAGGGCGAGACGCAGTAGCGGCCGACGGAACGCAGACGTTCACACAATCGGTCGTTGCGCCGCCGTCAGTAGTAGACGTAGAGCAGCCCCGCGCCCTCCACGAGGCGCTGGTCCAGTCGCCCCTCCACGCCGATCGCCAGATTCCGGAGCAACCCCACCCGCAGCGCGGACTGCGCGCGCGGCGTGAGCTCCGCGGCGTCCCCGGGGAACCAGAGCCCACCCCCTTCCGCGTAGAACGCCGCCCGTGGGCCGAGGCGCAGGCGAACGCCGCCCCACGGCCCCACACCGAGCCGCACTGGCCCTCCCCAGGGACCGTCCAGGGCAGCGGAAGCCTCCACGACCGTGCGGGACATCGCCCAGAACAGCAGCCGCCGGTCGAGGGCCCCGAGCGCAAACCCTCCCGCGAGCGAGAGATCGAGCACCGCACAGTCCGCACAGCCGCGATCGACGGGACGGTGCATCCCCGCCCCGAGCTGCCACGCGAGGTGGGCGTTGAACGCGTCCACCGGTGTGATGGACCGGATGTCGGCAAACCGGAAGTGATCCACACGCAGGCGATCGACCTCCGGCGTGTACCGCAGTCGGGTGCGGATCAGCTCCATCGAGAGCACGTCAGGGTAGCCCATCGGGGGATCGGCAAGGTCGTGCAGCACCGTCCGGTGCTCGAGCACGACGGAGGGTTGCCGCGCGTCCACGTCCATCGCCACCCCTGCACTCAGGCGTCCACCATGGTGGCTGCGTTCGGGCCGCTCCTCGAGTGGCTCGCGCAGCGCGAGCACGGACGGCGGCTGTCGGGTGCGCGCGCGCCGCACCATGAGCTGCTGCTTTCGCTCCGCCGCCTCCGCGTCCGTGCCCAGCACGAGCTCCTCGAGATGCGCCATGTCCACAAGGTCGATGGCCGCGTCGAGCACCATGGCCTGCCGATCCGGCGCCAGGTCCGCGGGGAACTCGGCAGCCGCATCGCGGGACAGGCGGCGGGCGAGACGGCGCTCGCTCCGGTCGAAATCCTGCGTGCGTGCCTCGAACTGGGCCCGAAGGCTCGGGCGCCATACCACCTGACGCACCAGACCCTCGTTGCGGTACAGGGCCTTGATGGTCTCACCCGGGATCACCGGGCTGCGGACGTGGGCGAGGAGCTCGGCATCGGGCACCGCAACCTCGAGGGCCGCGAGGATGCGGTGACTGCAGTTCCGGCTCGTGTAGAAGTACCGGAAGTAGGTGTGCCCGAGCTCCCAGAGATGCTCGACCAGTCGCTCCCGCTGGGCCTCCGTCAGCGCAAGCTCATACTCGAAGAGATCGCGAAACTCGAGGTCGTTGTACTGCCGAACCTTGTAGTAGTACGGGTAGATGGAGAAAGTCCCCGGGAACAGCCCCGTCAGCCCGCGGAACGCGTAGAGGATGGCGTTCGGCGTGTCGACGTTCGCCGCGTAGTCGATGGCGTAGTCCAGCAGCGCGCGGCGGTCCTCCGCCATGTCCTCGTCCGTGCGCACGATGCGCAGGAAGGTGTGCCCGAACGCGCTCGCCGGGTTGTTGAGGTAGTACGACGAGAAGACGAGAGCGACACCACGGGGCTGGAGCTGCTCCCGGAACGCTTCGTAGCTCGGGCACTCCCGCTCGGGCCAGGGCGGGGTGTCCTCGCCGAGCACATCGAGGAGCCAGCCCTGCCGGGCCGGAAACCGACATCCCGGATGATCCACCTCGGGCGGAGCCAGCGCGCCCTCGATGTGACGATCGCGACGCCCCGTCGGCGCGGACTCGGGCACACTGATGTCCTCCGGGGAGAAGAAGGCGATCACCGTCGCCCGAAGCTCCGCGCGAAGATCACGGCGGCCCGAGGGATGCACGAAGAATCCTCGCCCGATCGCCTCGCTGACCGGCGCGCCGATGCGGCGCGCCCGGACGTGCATCAGCCGCTGCCAGCCGGGGTGTTCCCACAGCCGGCGGCTGTCGATCAGCTCCAGGATACGCTCGCACTCGGACGAACAGTGCAGCGCTCGAGCCTCCTCCACGCGCTCCGCGCCCCACGCGGGCCCGGTGAGGACCACGAGGAGCGCGAGTGCGGAGAGGGCGCCACGCGCCGTGCACGCGACCGTCCGCCGGCTGGCAACGGGGTTCGGCATCCAGTTCGGTCAGGGGCGGTTCGGTCAGCGGTGGCTCGATCGGCGAACGAGCCGCTCGCTCTCAGGCGCCGAAGGTGCAGGCGAGGGTCTCCTCGTGCTGCAGGATCTCGATGATGCTCGTGGACACGGAAGAATCGGAGACACCGGCGTCGGGGAAGATGAACTCGAAGTGGCTCTGCAGCGTGCTCCCCACGAGACCGGCGTCGGCACAGCCCGCCAGCACCGTGAGGCTCTCGATGGCGTCGCCACCACCCCGCGCCGCGTCGGTCGCCACCGCGTGACGGTTCGTCACGATGTAGTTCTCGACGCTGGCCACGTCACCGGACAGCCCGCCGCAGTTGGACGTCCCGGTCGTGATGCCGAACGTCTGGTTGCCGAACGTTCCGTTGGTGGTCGCCGCGAGGATCTGCACCACGCCCGGCTGGTCCCCGAAGATCATGGAACCAAGGCCGCAGCCCGCATCCCCGTAGGCCTGCGCCGAGGCGGAGGTGGTCGCGAAGAGGGCAGCAGCGCACAGCGTGGCAGCGAGAACAATCTTCTTCATGAATCTTCTCCGTCATCTCATGGAAGCGGACCGCAGACCACCACGGTACTGCAGCCCGAAGCGATGCACTCGGGTCATCACCTCGATGCATCGGCGGTATCATGGCCCCGAACGACCCGTCAATGCACACCCCCGGCCACATCCGCCCGCAGCAGCGTGACCGCAAGGTCCGGCCTTCGACCCGGCACGGAACCGCCCGGTGATCCGCATCGGCCGCAACTGCCCGAATCAGGACGGTGCCGGGCCGCTCATCGAAGAGGCAGCCTCCGGCCGAGGACCGGTTCTCCGACTGGTGACCGGGCGCACCCGAGGGAACGGCGCTCCTTGACAGCCCCCGGCCGGCAACACACCGGAACCCACACGGCGAGGCGCCCACCGCGCCTTCCATCCGTCCGTTTCGCCCAGCAATCTGCCGGGCCTGTCCCCCAGGAGTTTCATGCTTCGCTGGTCGCTCACCTTTCTTGTCGTCGCCATCATCGCCGCCATCTTCGGCTTCGGAGGCATCGCCGAAGGAGCCGCAGGAATCGCCCGAGTCCTCTTCTTCATCTTTCTCGTCCTCCTCGTCGTGAGCGCCATCGCCGGCGCGCTCCGAGGAAAGCCTCCGGTGTGAGGGTTCAGGCGCCGGATCCCGCACCCCGGAGGCTGCGACGCGCGGAGACCCACCGGGAGTCGGCATCGGCAAGGCGCCAGGGCCTCGATACATCCGCGGCATCCGCGTAGTCGATCCCCACCCGCGGGCCCGTGACGACGGCCCGGGGCGGGGAACCCTCGCGCAGCTCCAGCCCACCGGGACACAACAGGTCCCGACCCGAATCCCGCACGCCGAGACCGAGCGCCTGACCCACCTTTCCAGGGCCGGACAGCACGTCCGGGCGCAGCGGGCGGCCCCGACGCCGAGCGAGCTCCGCCTGCCCCGTGACCGGCTCGACCGAGCGGATCAGCACCGCCGCCGCCACACCCTCGATGTCGCAACTCACGTTGAGCAGGTGGTGGATCCCGTAACACAGGTAGACGTACGCCACACCGCCAGGCCCCCACATCGGCGCATTGCGCGCCGTGCGACCCGCCCGCGCGTGGCAGGCCGTGTCCCCCGGCCACGTGTAGGCCTCGGTCTCCGTGATGCGGACCACCACCACACCGTCCGTCAGCACGCAGCCGAGCAGCTTCCGTGCGAATTGTGGCGCAGGCAGCGAACACGCCGCCCGGGTCAGCAGCGGCCCGACCATCACACCCCCGCCAGCCGCAGGGCGCAGGTCACTCCTCCAGCTCCGGCGCGCGCGTGAACGGCACGAACCGCACCGGGAACAGGCTCTCCTCCCGCTGCTCCCCGTCCTCCCCCTTGTGGATCACCACCAGCTCCTGAACCCCCCCGTGCGGCCCGCGTGGCATCACGATCCGACCCCCCGGCGCGAGCTGCTCCCACAGCGGCTGCGGAAGCTCCGGCGCCGCCGCCGTCACGATGATCGCATCGAACGGGGCCGCCTCCGGCCAGCCGAGATAGCCATCCCCCGTGCGCACCTCGATGCCGTCGTACCCCTGCGCCGCAAAGTCCCGGCGCGCACGCTCCGCCAGCGGCTCCACGATCTCGATCGTCCACACGTGGGGGGTGATGTGCGCCAGCACCGCCGCCTGATACCCCGACCCCGTCCCGATCTCCAGCACCCGTGACGTCTCGTCGATGCCGAGGAGCTGCGTCATGTAGGCCACGATGTACGGCTGCGAAATCGTCTGCCCCTCGCCGATCGGAAGCGGGGTGTCCTCGTAGGCCCGAGGCCGCATCCGCGCGGGAATGAACGCATGGCGAGGCACCTCGCGCATCGCGCGGAGCGTGGCCTCGTCCGTCACCGGGGTGCGCCCGCCGACGCCGCTCGCGATCTGCTGCCGCACCATCCGCTCCCGCTCCTCCACGCGCTCCTCCATCGCTGGCGGCCTCGGCCGCTCGAAGCCCGAGCCCTCGCCTTCCCCCGCCGCCCCGGATCCGGCTCGCGGAACCTCCGCCGCCGCCGGCGCCCGCTCCTCCTGCTGCGCGGCAGGCTCCGACGCCGTTCCCGCCCCCGTCGACGTCGTGCACGCCACACCGATCACCACCGCCAGTCCCGCACCCGGAATCCACCACCTCATCACGAACCCTCCGTGGCCACGCCCATGCAACCGCCCGCCTCAGGCTGGGACGATCGGAGACCTTCGTCAAGGGTGGGGCCCACGCCCCCTCCGGCGCCGCCGCCACAGGAGAAGGCCCCACAACAGCCCCGCCATCCACCCCCCGGAGGACCCGCCCCGCGCCGCCACACAACCGCAGCCGGCGCCCCCGGCTTCCACGTCGGCACCCACATCCTCCTCCACCAACCCATCGGTTCCCGGCGTCCCGGGCTCCGGATCCGACTCCTGAACGTCCGCCCCCGACGACACGGGATCCCCTGCCGGACAGTCCTCCCCCTCGGCCCACTCCGGCACCGCCACCTCCGCCCAGCCCTCGAGCCCCGCCGCGTTCCGGGCACCCACCTCGAATCGCGGCACGCGATCGGGCGACGGCGCCGGAATCGACAGGACCCCGGACCAGCCCACGCCCTCCCGCGACCACGTCACCTGCACGTCCCGTACGTCCCGCGCACCAACCACACGCCACAGCCCCGCCTCCAGCGGGGCATGCGGCTCCTCCAGTTCAAGCGTCACCGACAGCGCCTCCGGCGCACCACACGCCGCCCCCGACCACGTCCAGGACGCAGACGACGACACCACCTCCGGAGGCGACGAATCCACGAACCACGACGGGGACGTCCCCATCACCGAGTACCGGCCCCCGTCGGGGCCCGGAAACATCGGGCGTACACTCACCACAACCTCGCTTCCGTCCGGAATGTCTCCGTCACCGCAGATCCGCCGCACCGTCGGCCCCAGTTCCTCCTCCGCCCACACCGTGGCCCCGTCCGGCGAGACGAGCCGGGCCTGCACCCCTTCGTGCACCCCCCCGAAGTCGCTCGCATTCCACGTGAACGACGCACAGCGCGCATCCGACCTCCAGCCCGCCGGACCGGACACGCTCGGCCGCCGCGCCGCCCGCAACACCAGCCACCGGTGCTCCCCGGATTCCACCGCCACCGTCTCCTCCAGCGGCTCGACGAGATCGCCACCGTCCGCCTCCACCCGCACCGGACCAGGCGCCAGCCGATCCACCACCACGTGCCCTCCCGCACCCGTCTCCCCGATCCACTCGTCCACCCGCACCTCCACCCCGGGCAACCCGAAGCCCGCCGGCCCGGTGAGCACCTTGACCGAGAGAATCCCCGTACCCGGCATCGCATCCACCACCGGCAGGGACTCGGGAAACCCGCCATACGTCCGCAGGTTGTCGCGATAGATCGGCTCGTCGAGGTCCAGCTCCGCGATGCCCCAGAACCGATCCACCGATGTCGTGAAGAACGGCCCGGAACCCCCGTCCACCGACAGCTCCAGATAGAACCCCAGAACCCCGTCCGGCTCCACCGTGAACGGAACCCGAAGCACGTCGCGGGGACGCTCCGTGTACTCCATGGGATCGATCTCCAGCGCAAACGACGCCTCCCCCACCACCGGGTCCTCCGCCCGCGACAACCCCTCCCTGTCGCCACGGACCACCGCCCGGATCGTCCCGGTCCACGGCATCGTCGAGTACAACCGAACGCTCACCTCGAACGTTCGCCCCGCATCCGCCCGCTCCAACCCCGTCACCCGGTCACCCGCCGCATCCCGCCACACGATCTCGTCCACCAGGAGGCCCGGAACGACGTCGTACTCCTCCACGAAACCCATCATCGACTGGATGTTGCCCGCGATGATGCCCCGCGGCTCCCAGTCCGGCCAGGCCGTGCTCCGCGTCCGCAGGTGATCCACCGTCCACCGCGG
Source organism: Deltaproteobacteria bacterium (assembly GCA_007693585.1). Taxonomy (GTDB): domain Bacteria; phylum Myxococcota_A; class Bradymonadia; order REDH01; family REDH01; genus REDH01. The sequence continues at coordinate 1,391 of REDH01000026.1, read as the reverse complement.
TGCCAGATCCAGGAAGTGCTCCTCGTAGAGCTCCGTCCAGAAGCGCCGCTCCCCCAGAGGCGAACGCCGCACCCGCTCCAGCTCCCGCTCGTGGATACGCGACGGCGTTGTGTCCGTCCCCAGCAGGAAACCGAGGAAACCGCCCGCGAACACGTTCAGCACACTGCGTGCCGACCCGCCCACCAGCGCCATGATCGCCGTCTCACCATCCCTGCGGTTGGGCGGAAGAATGCTGTCCGCCGTACCCAGCGCACCCAGAATGTCCGCCAGTACGCGGTCGCAGTCCGTCACCCGCCCGTGGAACGACGCCCCCTCCGCGCAGTACCACAGCAGAATCTCCTCCGCCCGCGCCACCGCCTCCTCTCCCTCCAGATAGAAGTCGTAGATCAGATCCACCACCCCGACCCAGTCCCCGAACAGCATGTCCCCAAAGCCCTCGCACAACGTCTCCGACTCCGCCTGAAGATCCTCCTGACCCTCGAAGATGTTCAGCAGCCCCATCGGCACCGTCCCGAACACCGTCGGCGTCAGGAACATCTCCGCGTTCGCGTCCGACAGGATGTGCGCGAGGTGCCCCAGCGCAAAGAGCCGGAACCGCGGCTCCAGCTCCTCCGACACGTCCACGAGATGGTACGACAGCGACTTCGCGTGACCAAAGGTCAGGGCACCCGAAATCCACTGGAAGTCCGGCGCGATCGACCCAAGCCGCAGATAGCTCCGCGCCAGCTCCGACTCCGCTAGCGCCGCCCACTCCGCGTCCACCTCCATCAGCAGCTCCAGCGTCCGATCCGCCTCGCGAAGATGCGCCCCGGGACCGTGCCCGAATGCCTCACCACCGGTTGCCGGAAGCCCCGACACCATCGCCAGGAATGCGACCACCAGCACCGCCGACCCACGCAGCGCGCCCCGAAACACCGACCACTCCCGCATCACGACCTCTCCAGTCATCCCCCGACGATTCGCGCGCCGACGCCCCATGCAACCCCGCAACCCCCCAATGGTCAAGTGAACTTCCCGTGCCAGACACCGACCACCCACACCCCCCTGTCCATTCCCGTGAACCTGCGGCATCCTCTCCGTGACAACTCGACGGCAATCCCGCGACGACCCCCGCGAACCCCGAACGCACCATGCTCCCAGCCCGTCCCCGCACTACCTGCGCCGGTGCAAGCCTCGGCGCCCTCACGCTGCTCCTCGCCACCGCCTGCGGCGCCGACGACGCAACGGACACCCACCCCCAATCCTCCGCCCACACGGCCGCCAGCGACACCCCCTCGCTCGCCCCCCAATCCCCCGGAACCTCCGCACACACCACCGACCCCTCCACCCTCCCCCATGACTCCACCTCCGGCACGACGTCCGCCACCCCCACCGATCCCGCACCCTCCACA
>REDH01000027.1 GCA_007693585.1 Deltaproteobacteria bacterium | reverse complement strand
TCCGCCGGTGGGCTCTCCGCCGGTGGGCTCTCCGCCGGTGGGCTCTCCGCCGGTGTTCGTCACGTCGCCTGTGCCGGGGTCACTGGGACTCACGTCACCGGCGCTGCTGGTCGGTTCACCGGGCGCGGTGGATGCGTCGTCACTGCACGCGACCACGAGAAGGGCCGCGAGGGCGATGAGGGCGGGGGAAAAGCGCATGTCGTTCTCCGGGGGTTCAGCTGTCCGGCCACAGGGCTGGCCCGGCCAATGTACCGGTATCTCATCGGCGGGGCAATCGTTCGCTTGCGCAGGAGCACCGCTCCCGCGGTGGAGCCGAGGTCAACGGTCAGCGCAGGGGGGGCGTTCCAGCGGTGGAGTCGTGGGGTGGGTTTCGGCGGAGCCTGCGGGAGAGGTCGCGGAGGATCAGAAATGTCATGGCTCCGAGGAGTCCGCCCACGGTGTCGGCGATGACGTCTCCCCACTCGGCGGTTCGGCTCGGGCGGTGCCACTGGATGAACTCGTCGAGACAGCCGAGTCCGAAGGCGAGGAGGGTGGTGAGGAGGGCGAGGTGGGTGGCTGGCGCGCGCCAGCGGACGGCGTGGTCGAGCCCCCCTGCCGCGAGCAGGCCGAAGACGGCGAAGGCGGCGGCATGGAGGGCCTTGTCCCAGATGCGGAAGCCGGACGGGAGGACGTCGCTGGGGTGGGCGAAGAGGCTGGCACCGAGGATGATCGCGACCCAGGCGGCGGCGGGGAGGAGGCCGGCGAAGGATCGGAGGGCGGAGGTCATTCTTCGAAGTTGAGCTGCAGGGGGAGGCGGTAGCAGCGTCCGAGATCCTGGAAGGCGCGGCTCTCGACGGGGGTGAAGGAGGCGGGGGGGCCGTGGTCGCCGTCGGGTCCGACGACCTGGAGCTCGATGGGGGTCAGCGGGCTTCGGTGACGGAGCACGATGGGGGTGCGTCCACGGTACTCGTGGGTGTGGCCCACGCGTTCGGTGAGCTCGATGGACGGGGGGTCGGAGGTGATGATGATGGAGACGGGCTGGAAGCGTTCCCAGGCGATGTAACCGACGAGGAGGAGGAGGATGGTGAGGGTGGCGGCTTGCCAGGCGCGCAGGACGCCGAGGGGCACGGGCCCGGGGGTTGGGCTGGCGGGTGCGGCGTGGGTGTGTGGGGCGGCCTGGTCGGGGAGTTCGGCTTCGGGTGGGCCGGGCGTCGACCCGTCCGGGCCGGGGTCTGCCGCGGTGTCTCCATGGGGGCTGGGGGTGGTGGAGGTGGTCTCGGGCTGGTCCCGGGAGAGGGCCTTGTCGAGGGCGTCGGCGAAGGCGACGGGGGTTTCGAAGCGGTCGTCCGGGTTGCGGGCGAAGGCCTGGAAGATGGTTGCGGCGACCTGGCTGTCCTCGGGGAGCGTCCGCAGGGGGAGGGGGGCTTCCTGGAGTGTGGCGAGGACTCCGGCGGAGGGGTCGGCGGGGTCGACGAAGAAGGGGTGGAAGCCATTGAGTGCGGCGTAGGCGAGGCAGCCGAGCGCGTAGACCTCGGCGCGTGGGTGGTTCTCGCGTTCGTGTCCCTGGAGGGAGCCTGCGGGCTTGAGCCGTGTGGCGCTGGTGAGTTGCCCGGTGACGGTGTCGAGGGTCGGGTCGTCGGCGAAGGCGGGGTTGGAGCCGATGAAGCTCTCGGGCGGGATATGCCAGATCAGTTCGCTGACGGGGGGGGACTTCATCCGGACGGTGTCGTCGCGGTAGAGGACCTCTCCGGCGCCGAGGAGGGTGAAGGAGCCGTCGTCGCCGACCCACACGCGGTCGGGGGTGGGGCCGCGGTGGACGAGGTCGTGGCTGCGCAGGTGATCGAGGGCGTGGGCGATGGTGCGGACGAGCCGGGCGGTGCGCTCCGGTTCCAGGCGCTGTCCGGTCTGCAGGCTCTCGAGCAGGAGTCCGCCGGGAGGCAGTCGCAGGACGTGAAAGGGGGCGAACTGGTTTTCCTCGCCGAGGTCGACGACGTCGGGGAGTCCGGGGCCGGGGAGGAACGAGAGCTCGCTGCGGACGGTGCCGACGATGCGCCGGGTGGATCCGATGGGCAGGCCGAGGCGGACGAGGGCTTCGTAGGAGCGCAGGATGACCGGACACTGCACGGGGTGCCAGACGGCGGCGTAGAGGGCGGTCATGGGGCCGCGATGGACGAGCTCCTCTACGTGGTAGGTGTGATCGAGGCTGATCTGTCGGCCGGTGAGGTCGGAGGGGGCTTGGGTCATGGCCGTGTCGCTAGTAGCCTGCGGGGGCGCCGCGCTTTCGGGGGTCGCTCATCGCCTGCCAGCCGTCGGGGTGGGTCCAGATGGCCTGGACGGCGTTTCCGAAGCGCTGGACCTGCACCTCGTACCCGAAGTGCGGGGTGCCGTCGATCCAGCCGTGGGGTCCGTCCTCCTCGACGTACGCGACGAAGGGCATCCACTGGTGGTGCAGGCGCGGGGTGGTGACGGCGTGCCAGACGTCCCGGTCGAAGTCGGCGACCTGCAGGAAGACGAGGAGGGTTCCCGAGATGATGCGGGGTCCACCCGAGCCGCCGAGGGTGCCGACCAGTTCGCCGTCGCGCTCGACGATCAGGGGGGACATGGAGCTCAGGGGGGCCTTGCCCGGGGCGATGGCGTTGGCGCGGGTGCCGATGAGGCCGAAGATGTTGGGCGTGCCCGGCTGCCCGGAGAAGTCGTTCATCTCGTTGTTGAGAAAGATGCCGCTCTCCGGGGTTCGGATGAGGCTTCCGAAGGAGGTATTGACGGTGACGGTCACGGCGATGCTGTTGCCGTCCTCGTCGATGATCGAGAAGTGGGAGGTGCCTTCGTCGGCGGCTTCCTCGGGGGTCCAGCCGTAGGTCTCGGCGTCGTGGATACGGGCGGGGTTCCACAGCCGGTGCATGCCGTTGATGCGTTCCGGGGCGACGAGTGCGGGCCACGGGACGTCCACGAAGCGGTCGTCGCCGTGGAAGGACGCGCGGTCGGCGAAGGCGTGGGTGAGCGCCTGGAGGATGAGGTGGGCGGTGATGGCGTCCTCCCAGGCGAGCCGGCGCAGTTCGAACCGTTCGAGGAAGCGCAGGGCGGCGCCGAGGACGATGCCGCTCGAACTCGGGGAGCTCATGCCGTAGACGGTGTACTCGCGGTACGGGGTCACGACGGGGTCGACCCATCGCGGGCTGTACGCGGCGAGATCCTCGAGGGTCATGCATCCGCCCTCGTCGCGCAGGGTGTTCACGATGTCCTGCGCGATCCAGCCGCGGTAGAAGACGTCGGGTCCCTCGTCGGCGATGGAGGCGAGTGCGCGTCCGAGCTCGGGGAGGGTGAGGGTGTCTCCCTGCTCGACCCACTCGCCGTCCTCGCGCAGATAGAGCGCGGTGACGGAGGGGGCCTGACGGAGGCGTTCGAAGCGCTGGAGCCGGAAGGGCAGCAGCTCGCCCACGGTGAATCCGTCGCGTGCGAGGGAGACGGCGGGGGCGACGACATCGGCCCAGGGCAGGCGGCCGTGGGCCTCGTGGAGCGCCCACCAGCCCGCGACCTCGCCGGGGACGGCCACGGCGTGGGGGGAGAAGAGCGCCCGTTGGCGGTCGACCTCGCCGTCGACAACGAACATGTCTTCGGTGGCGCAGGCCGGGGCGACCTCCCGGAAGTCGAGGGCGCGCACGGTGGTGTCCTCGTGGCCGCGCCACAGCAGGAACCCCCCGCCACCGATGCCGGAGGCGAAGGCGTTGACGACGCCGAGGGCCAACCCGACGGCCACGGCGGCATCGGCGGCGTTGCCCCCCGCCTGGAGGACCTCGACGCCGATCCGGCTGGCGAGGGGGTGGTCGGCGGCGACGGCGGCCCGGGGAACGACGAGGGGCCCGTCCGGGGTGGACGGCGGATCGGTCGCCCCGGCGGTCGTGGTGGCGAGGCAGATCAGGAGGACAGGTGCGACGATGCGGGTGGGCGGTCTCACCGCATCTCCTCGATGCGATCGAGGAGCTGCGGGTTCTCCGGGAAGTCGCGCAGGCTGTCGGTGGCGTAGCGAAGCGCCTCGCTGGCGCGGCCGTTGGCGCGCAGTGCGTCGATGAGCGCGACCCGGTAGGCGATGCGCATGTTTCCGCCGTGGGCGATGGCTTCCTGTGCGTGGGCGAGGGCCTGTTCGGAGGAGACGGTGCCGGGGTGATCGAGGGCGGTCCGCGCGACGAGGTGGTGCAGCTCGGCGTCGGTGCGGCGTTCCTCGGCCACGGTGGTGAGGGTCGCGGCTCCGTCGGCGTACCGTCCGCTCTCGATGAGGGAGCGCCCGAGGCGTTCGCGCAGCTCGAGATCCCGGCTGAAGTGCTCGATTCGTGGTTCGAGGATGGCGACGACGGCCTCGTGGTTGCCACGGGCGAGCTCGGCTTCGGTGGCGAGGGCGGCCGCAGTGCGTCGGCCCGGGGCCGAGGTCAGCGCGGTCTGCCACGTGGCGAGCGCCTCGTCGGTCTCGCCGAGCCCGTGCTGGATCTGGCCGAGCAGGACGAGGGCACCATAGTGTTCGGGGTCCCGGGAGAGCACGAACTCGGCGTCGGGGCGTGCCCGGTTGAGGGCCTCCCGGATGGCGCCCGCCTCGGTTCGGGCCCGGGCGGTGTCCACGCGGCGCATGGTGCCCTGGCCGCGCACCACGTAGGCGTCGAGGTAGTCCGGGTTGCGCGAGATCACGCGGCTGGCGAGGGACACGGCGAGGTCCCGGTTGCCGAGGTCGAGGTTGGCGCTGGCGAGCAGGAAACCCACCGTGTCGTGGTCCGGATCGATCTCGTATGCTCGACCCAGGACTTCGGCCGACCGATCCATCATGCCGAAGCTGTGGAATGTTCGCCCGATGTGCAGCAGGCCCTCGACGTCGTTCATGGTGGACGCGGCCATGGACAGGAGGCGCACAGCGTCGTTGCGCCGTCCCTGCGCGTCGTAGAGCTCGGCGAGCGTCACGCGGGCCTGGACGTTGGTGGAGTCGAGCTGGAGCGTCCGTTCGAGGGACCCGATGGCGCCCTCGCTGTCGCCCGTGAGGATCTGCATGGCGGCGAGCACCCGCAGGGCCTCGCCCTCGACGTCGGAGAGACGGCTGGCCTGGGCGAGCTCGGCTGCGCGTCCGGCGGCCCGGTTGGCGGCCTCGATGTTCTGCAGCTCGGCCTCCGCCTGCGCGAGTCCGAGCTGGGCATCCACGTTGCGCTCCTGGATGGAGACGGCCCGGGCGTAGGCGTCCCGCGCGTCCTCGTGCCGACCCGTGGAGCGGTGGAGGCTTCCGAGGGCGATCCACGCTGCGATGTACCGGGGGTTGGCCTGCGTGGCCTCGAGGAAGGCCTGCTCGGCACGCTCGAGATCTCCCGCCCGGCGAGCGCGAAGACCCTCACTGTAGAGCTGGTCCTCGTTTCCACTCACGAACACGGCGCTGGCTGCGGGCTCCTGGCTGCCTCCGCAGGCGGCGATGCCGGAGAGGCCGGCCCCGGCGGCGAGCGCGACGGCCACGGCGAGCCTCGCGGAACGGCGCGTACGGTTCCTGAACGTCATGGGGGTCACCTGCGTGAGGACGGAATCTGGCCGCGAGGGGCGCCGCGCCCCTGTCCGGCTCCCGAGGGCATATCCTCTACCCGCCCGCGACGCAACGGGGGGACCGCCGGAGCGGCGGGGTCACCCGCCCAGTCCGACGAGCCCGAGCAGACTGTCGCGGGTTCGCTCGTTGACGGCTGCGGCGAGCAGGAGCGACACGACCAGCCCGATGGTGACGTAGAAGACATCCTTTGCGATCAGCCGAAGCGTGAAGCCGACGCTCCGGCGATCCTCGCCCTTGTCCGTCAGGGCCATCGCCAGCTCGCGCCCGGCGAGCAGGCCGATGAACACCCACGTGGTCGACATCGGCACCGGATTGAGGGCCTTGAAGTAGTAGAGGACCGACGCGTACACGATGTCGAGGATGGTCGCCGCACGCACATCGACGACGTTCTTCTTCTCGGTGACCACCTGCTGGATGCGGTCCCCGCGAAGGTAGAGCAGTATACCGAGGCCCAGCACGATGGTGCCGGCGAAGAGCGCGTACTCGCCGACGCTGAGCGAGCGGGGCAGAAAGACCGCGATGTTCGCGGCATCCTGCTGCAGCCAGACGCTCCACAGGGCCCCGCTCGCGATCCACTGCAAAGGTCGCCAGAAGCGCCCGGGCTCGCCCTGAAGGATGCGGTCGAAGATCCGCGAGAACACGAACCAGATCGTGATGCTGACCCCGAAGGCCACGAAGTAGCCCGTGACGCTCTTGCCGAGCATGTCCGCGATGCCTTCCGGCTGCGTCGCGAAACACGACAGCAGCAGGAATGTGGTCGAGACGGGCATCCTCATGCGCGTCAGGGTGAGCAGCACGAGCGGAGCTGCGATCTGGAGGAAGCTGAACTCGGTGGGCGCCTCGTCGAACCCTCGCGACTGGAGCCGCCCGTACGACACGTCTCCGTTGTACATGTGCCACGAATAGTACGTGGTCGCGAGGAAGATCCCGGCGATGAAGATCCACAGTACCCACCAGCGCGCCTGCGCATTGGAGGCGAGGAAGGTGCCGATCGTCTGGATCGAGTCGTTGGCGATCGCCGAGTACGCCGCGAACATGAAGCCGATCCACATCGCGATGTGCGGCGTCTGGTACGTCGCCCCCGCCACCACGAACGCGGTCGTGAGGATCACGAGGAACAGTCGCTCGCGGGCCGCGAACTCGACGATATGGGCGATCCAGCCTGCGGAGACGCCGTTCGTGGGCGTCGGCGCTCCGGACGGACTGTTCATGGGGTGGTCCGGTAGGGGGATGGGGTCGGGTAGGCCCGGTGGATGGTCTCCTCCCGGGCCGCGGCGAAGGATCTACACGACGATTGTGACAATCCGGAAAACTGCGCGCAAAGAGGTGGCGGACGACGGTCGCGGGACCGCGAGGGCAGGGCGGCGTCAGGGCGGCTGGAGAAGGTCCGGAAGCTCGTCCGCCCAGCGCTCGCGAAACGCTCCGGTGTCGAGGTCGAACTGCGTGTCGATGGCGGCCTGGGCCGCGAGACGTTCGTAGCGCCGAGACTCGAGCCAGGCGCGGAGGGCGCGATCCCGCGCGCCGACCTGCGCCTCGCCCCGCCACGTGAACGGCTCGCCGTTGCAGCTCACGAGGCCCCACTCCACGGCCCAGGTCGCCTGGGTGAGCGAGAGGCCCTGCTCCTCGAGCAGGAGCCGGGAGAGGGCCTCGAGCTCGCCCATGCTCTCGGGATCCACGTACGGCAGCTCCCGGGCGTAGAGGACCGCGTTGTGGAAGTACTCGGCGACCGTCAGCAGCCCGCCGAGCCGCAGTCGGACAACCACCCGATGCAGCAGCTCCAGGACCTGCTCGCCGATGCCCAGCCCCGGGGCGGTCTGGCCCGGAAGGCGAGGGCGTCGCTCGGTGAACGCGGCGACCGGGTTCTGGAGACACAGCCAGTCGATGGTCAGCACCTCGACGGGCTCGTACGGAGCGCGTTCGTTCTCTTCGGGCGCACCCGGTCCGGGGACGAGGGTGTCCCGTCGCACGACGAGCTCGACGAGCCGGACATGGTCCTGGCCGCCGATGTGCCGGGCGTGGACGAGGAGGGTGTGGCGATGTTCGTCGGGATCGATCTCGAGTCGGAAGTGGTCGTATCCTCGCCGACGGAGGGCATCCAGGATACCGTAACGGTCGAGGGCGACGAGGATCCCCTCGTCGCCGTAGAAGTCGAGGAACCGGCGACTGCCTGCCGTGGTGGGGGCGATGTCGAGGAGGGCCGCGTCGAAGGCGTCGGCCATCGAGTGACGCGTGAGTTCAACGCTCCGGAGGGTGCGTGCGACCTCGCGGAAGCGGCGGGCGAAGCGGGTCATGTCCTGCTCCCGTGTGACGGGAGCGCGGATCGGCCTGCGGAGGTCCCGGCGGGGTCAGAACGCCCAGAAGAGGCGGGCCTGCATCGCCGCTGCGGGGCGCGCGCTACGGTTGTCGACGAAGGTCGGGGAGGCACCGAGGTTGTCTCTCCAGCTCTGCATGCGCTGGCGGCCCGGGACGGCGTTGAACGCGCTGCCCGGGAAGAAGAGACCGAACGTGAGGTCCGCGCCGTAGCGCGGCTCGCGGTAGTAGAGCTGGAGGTCGGCCTCGACACCGTAGAAGCCCTCTCCGGATGGGGTAGTGGACGAGTCCATGGCGAACGCGAACATGAGATCGGTGCGCAGCCCGAACACGTCCTCCTGCGTCGAGAAGAAATCATACGCGAGGAAGGGGTTGGCGTACACCGCGTTGGTGACGGTCCCGATGATCTCGCGGAACATCAGCATGTCCACGAAGTAGTTCGGGTGGAAGTGGAACGCGGTGAGGCTGTTCTCCCCCACCGGGTCGATCGGGCCGTCATGGGCGCCGAAGTAGGTGCCGCCGGGCGCGTCGGTGTCCCGGCCCGTGGCGAGGCCGCTGTTGAGGCCCCAGGTCAGGGCGTTCGTCTGCATCTCGAACTCGGCCGCCGCGCCGAACTGGCGCACGTCCCGGGAGGTGAGCTCGGAGGCGTCGTCGCCACCGGTGCGCACGTCCTCGTTCACGTTGTCGATGGAGCCGAGCACCGCCACGGCCTCGACCTCGAGCCGGATGCGGCGGCGGAAGGCGGGCTCGTGGGTGAAGCGCAGCCAGAGGTCCGGGATCCAGAGCGACATGCCCGTGGCCATCCAGCCGTCCTCCGGCATGGGTCCCAGGGCCTGCAGGGTCTGGCGGCGATGCTGCACGTAGAGACCCCAGTCGAACGCGGGTTGCCGGAGCTCCTTGAGCGTGCGGTTGCGCGCGGCGATCTCGGTCGGCGCGAGCGGGCGCCGGAAGGCCTGCAGCGTCAGGCTGCGCGTGTTGTCCGTGCGCCCGAGGAAGCGCGGCTGGCCGAAGGCGGTCGCGTCGCCGAGCACCGCGTTGCTGAGTCCGGCGTCGTTGTAGTCCCAGGACACGGCCAGGTAGGTGTCGAAGAGGTTCATCCGGAACTGCACGCGGTCCAGGGTGGTCGCGTAATCGCAGTCCAGACAGGTGTGGCCCGCCAGCGGAACCCCACGGTAGCTCGTGCGCGGTTCCCGCAGGCTCTGCCAGCCGCCCCCGCCGTGATCGAGGATGCCGAGACCCCAGTGCGACGCCTGCCGGCCCACCGTCAGGGTGCCGAGGAAGGTCTGCACCTCTCCATAGGCCTGGCGCACCACGAGGAGGTTGTCCTGTTCCACGAGACCCGTCCGGGACTGGCTGGTCTGGTCGGTGGGGTGGCCGAACCGACGGTCCGGCTGCGTGCCGAGCACCACGTTGTCGAGGACGTCCACCTCCAGGTGGAGCCGCAGGTCCTCCGCGACATGGAAGATCGGCTGGAGCCGGAAGCGCATGTTGGCTCCGCCGGTGCGCGTCGAGCCCCGGTCGTGGAACCGGGCGAGGCTCTCGTCGCCGGCGGACTCCGGGAAGCCCTGGAATGCACCGTCGGCACGGTCCGGCGACACCGTCGACTGCAGCGGCGGAAGGTGAGGGCTCGTGCCGTTCGTGCCCAGGCCCAGGTGATAGAACGACTCGGCCCGGAAGCGGAAGGAACCGTGCCACTCGACGGACGGGAAGGTCTGGCTCGGTTCGAGCATCGTCTCGCGCGTCAGCCCGCCCCAGTCCACCCCGGCCGCCGATCCGGTTCCGCCCGCCGGCGCCGCTCCGGTCGACCCGGCCTCGCTCGCGTACTCGGCGAAGGCCCGAGGGGTCTCCCCACTGCGCATCGCCGGCTGCAGGGTCTCGGCGTCCGGCGTGGTCGTCGGGGCGGTCGGCATCGCCGGCACCTCGTCGGCTTCCGGCTCCACGGCCTCGGCTTCGTCGGCCTCCGGTTCCATGGCGTCGGGCCCTGCCGCGTCGTCCTCTTCCTCATCCTCCGCGGCCTCATCCGTCTCGCGTTCCGCGGTTGGCGAGGACTCCTCCGGGCTCTCCTGTGCCACCGCCGGCGCGCCGGCGAACAGCGCGATGAGGGCGAGGACCAGCAGGCTCGGGACAAGACGCTGATGATTCATGAACCGTCACTCCGATGCGGGCCTGCGCCAGAGGCGGGCCCGGGGATGGCAGGGCGTTCCCGTTCGAGCACGGGCCGCGTCCCCCGGCGGAAGGCTCGTGCTCTCCTCGCGCGGGGCCGGTCGCGAGGCCCTACCACACGGGCACCCGGTGTCAACGAGCCCCGGACATCCGCCAGCCGGGCGCGGGCGCGCGAGGGCGCACGCGGCAGGGGGTCGACCCCTGCCCGGACGTCAGTGATCGTCCGCGTGGGCGCAGAACTCGAGCAGGACGCCCCGGGTGTCCTTCGGGTGCACGAAGGAGATGTGCTTGCCGTGCGCTCCGTCGAGCGGCGCCTCGCTCAGCAGCCGAAGCCCGCCCGCCGCGGCGCGCTCCCGGGCCGCCTCGATATCGTCCGTCGCCAGCGCCACGTGATGGATGCCTTCCCCGCGCTTCTCCAGATACTTCGCGATCGGGCTGTCCGGTCGCGTCGGCTCCAGAAGCTCCAGCATCGTCTCGCCGCAGCGGAAGAACGCCACCTTCACGCCCTGCTCCTCCACCTCGTCCAGCAGCTCGAGCTCGAGCCCGAGCACGTCGCGGTACAGTGGAATGGCCGCGTCCAGAGAGCGTACAGCAATCCCGATGTGATCCACATGCGTCAGCCGTCCCTTCATCATCTCGTCTCCGTCGCTCGGGGGCAGCGCCTTCCGGAATGCGGGGGCGCCTCGCGCCGCCTTCCTTAGCGCGATGCGGCATGAACGGCCAGTGCACCGGGTGTTCTCCCGAGCGCTCTTCACTTGCGTTGCGAAATCGGGCATGATCACCGCCCGTGCTCCTGTGCGCGGTTGGACTGGCGTTCCGACCGCACGCAGCGCCCGACTCCGAACCATCCCCGCGATCCGCGACGGAGACCATGAGCGACAACAGGAAGTCCACCATCGCGTTCAGCAATGATCCCTTCTTCGCAGGCGGCGAACCGGAAGAGGAGATCCTCGACCTCGACGACGTCGAGGAACTCGACATGGACGACGACGACGTCCTCGAACTCGACCCGGACGGTCCCGACGTGCTCGCCGAAGCGGTCCTCGACGACGACGATGACGACGGCGGCTGGGACGACGTCGCCACCCGCGTCTGGCAGGGCGACGAGCCCGAGCCCGATCCGGTCCCGGCTCCCATCGCCGCTCGTGAACCCCGCTCCGACATCCGCTCCACCTCCGGGGCGTTCAGCGCCGCAGGTGCAGCACGCGGCAGCGCGAGCGGACGGGCGGAGGGCGTCGCCGACCGTACCCCAGACCCCCCCTCCGGATTCGAGGACGAGCGCACCATCATCACCGATGGCGCCGCCTTCATGGAGGCCCAGGGCGTCCGGCCCAGCGGAAACCGCGCTGCGGTGCGCGACAGCGGACCCATGATTCCCGTCCCCGCACCGCGCGCGCAGAAGCGAGACCCCCTCGCCCTCGCCGTCGTGGCGATGCTCGGCCTCGCCCTGATCATCTTTCTCGTCGTCGCCGTCTACCTCTTCGGAGGAAGGGCCGCCAGCGGTCCCCCGGTCGCCACCCTCGCCGTCTTCTCCGAACCCACAGGCGCCGCCATCTACATCGACGGCCAGCGCTTCCATCACGATGGCGCCGAACTCGCCGCCACCACGCCCACCACCCTCAACGGACTCCCCGCCGACAGGCCCTTCACCCTGCAGCTCCGCCTCGATGGCTACCGGGAACATCAGGCCGTCGTCGAACTCTCCCCCGGCGAGTCCGCACGCGAGCGCATCGAACTCCTGCCCTCCGTCGGCAGACTCATCGTCAGCACCAACCCGCCCGGTGCCACCGTCACCATCGACGGGACAGAGCGGGGAACCTCGCCCCTCACGCTCGACGACCTCGACATCGATGCCTCGCTCGCCATCGCCGTGCAGGCCGATGGCTACGAACCCGCCTCCCGCACCTTCTCCTTCGGCCCCGGCGGCGGGGCCGAACAGCGCGTCGCCTTCACGCTTGTGCCCGAGGACGCCATCGACGAGCCCGAGCCCGAGCCCGAGCCGGAACCGGAGCCCGCCCGCGTCACCGAACGCAGGGACACCGCTCCCGCACCCGCGCGCACGGCCGAGCGCAGAGACCCGGCCCCCACCCGTACCGCAGCAGCCCCCGCGCCGACCGCACCCACGACCCGCGTGCGGGTGCAGGAAGAAGCAGCTCCCGAGCCCGAACCGGCACGACCCAGCCGCCCCCGCGTCGTCGCCCGCTCCGGAGACACCGGATCCACCGCCCCGGCGCCCGCGCCAACCGGCAACGGAACGATCAGCGTGCAGGCCCGCCCATACGGACAGGTCTACATCAACAACCGGCTGGTCGCCGCCGAGACCCCCCTGCTCAATCATGAGCTCCCCGCAGGCAGCTACCGCGTGAAGGTCTTCTTCTCGAACAGCCAGCAGTTCTCCGAGGAACGAACCGTCCGCATCAGCCCGGGCGAGAACCAGCGCGTCTCCTTCATCCAGCGCTGAGCCGCGCACGCCGCGGCGGGGGTCAGGGCAGGTGCCACGGCAGGAGCGCCAGCATGGTCGGTCCGCCGGACTCCATCAGCCATGCCACCTCCAGCGCCCACGTGCCGCCCGCGCGCCCGAGCCATCGCGCGAGCCGCTCCACCTCGACACTGCGATCCTGCGCAGTGACCCCCGCGAGCGTTCCCGGGATCCCCCGGCGACGTCCATCCGGGAAGTGCACCAGATCAAACGGCTCGCCCGGTCGCAGCCCCCCTCGGGCGAGCACTTCGTCCAGCGCACCGAGCAAGCCAGACTCGCTGTCGTCCAGCAGTCCCGCCTCCCGGGCCGCTCGCCCCGAGTGGATCCGTCCGCCCGCCACGCCGTCGAGCGCCTCCCGGCTCAGGCCCCGGGCCGTGCCCACCAGCGCCAGGAAGCGGTCGTAGCTCGACGCGATCATCGCCCGGATCGACCCCCGCTCCTCCTCGCTCCACGCCCGGGTGCCGAAGAGGTCCGTCCGCCCGCCGGCCTCGAACCGCTCGCGATGCACCCCGAGGCGCTGAAGCAGCGGGTCGATGTCCACCGCCCCGGCGAAGATGCCGATGCTGCCCGTGAGCGTCGTGGGGGAGGCCACGATCCGTACGCCCTCGATCGCCGCCACGTAGTAGCCGCCCGATGCCGCGATGTCGCCGAAGCTGACCACCACCGGCTTCTCCGCCGCCAGCTCGGCGAGCAGGTGGCGGATCTCGTCGGAGGCCAGCACGCTGCCGCCGCCGCTGCTCACCCGCACGATCACTCCGCGGATCCCCGTGTCGCGCCGGATCGCCCGCACCGCCCGCGCGACGCCGCGATCCCCCGTGACCACGCCCTGCAGCAGCCCTTCCGGACTGCTGTCCCCCGGCGCGATCAAGCCGTCGATGTGCAGCACCGCGATCCGGCGCGGTGCTGCCCAGGCGTCGGAACGGCGGTCCCACCACTCGTCGAGCGGCACGAACGAAGCGGTCGAGACGGGGCCATGCCGGACGTCGTCCACGAGGCCGGCTTCCCGCAGGGCCTCCGCGTCCACCGGGGCCCCGTCGAGGAGCGCACGGACGGCGTCGGCCGGCCGGTTGCGCCGCGCGGCGATTCCCTCGACCCACACCTCCCAGACCGTGTCGATCCAGGCCTGCACCTGAGCGCGCTCCTCGTCGGACGGGCCCGTGCGCTCGAAAGTGTCCGGCGCCGTCTTCCACTCCGCGATCCGCTCGAACTGGGGCCGCACCCCGAGGCGATCGAGCAGCGCGCCGACGTAGAACCCCGTCCAGGCCACCCCCGAGCTCGCGAGGACATCGGCGGGCGCCATGACGACGGTGCGCCCATGGGCAGCGACGAAGAGCTCGGCCAGCCGAGGCTCGCGGAGACGGACCGTGACCGGGATGCCCGCGGTCTCGAGTCGTTCGAGCACGCGAGCCAGCTCCCACGCCTGCGCGGGTCCAAGGCGAGCGCGTTCGAGATCGAGGACCAGGGCACCGACCTCGCCCTCGCGCGCGAGCCGATCGAGCTGTGCGATCGTGGTCGCGAAGCCCGGTGCGCGCTCGACCAGGAACCCGGATCGTGGCTGCTCCGGAATCCGGTCCCGCAGCACGAGGTGAATGGTGGTACGCGCCCGATCGAGGGGCTGTCCGCGGCCGGGCGCGTGCAGCTCGGCACCGGAGACGAGGACAAGCCCGTCGGCGCCGCTGTCCCCGGAACCATGAAGCCCGCTGGACAACGTGGCGCCGCCCACGACGAACTCGATCCCGCCGTGTGCGGTCCAGCCACCGGAGAGGAAGCCGTCGCGTTCATCGGGGTTTCCGAGCGTTCCGCCGCCGAAGAGGCGGATGGCGTCGGTGGCCCGGATGCGGAGCGAACCCTGCACTGCGCCGCGGTCGAGGGCGTTCTCCGGGGCGACGATGGCCAGCTCTCCGCCGGCCTCTCCCCAGCGCGACTGGAGGCCGACGGCGAAGGCCCACTGCCGCTGGAGGCTCCCCTCCGCGGTGCGCGGCCGGTTGAGGTGGCGCACGCGAAGTGCGGTGGCGACGTGGGGGGAGGGCCTCGACGAGAGGGCGAGCGCCGTGGATGCGTAGTCCGGACGTTCCTCGCCGGCGCGATGAAACGACCAGGTGCGGGAGAGGCCAATGGCGGCGAAGGGCCCGCCCAGGGCGAGGGCGACCTCGGTCTGCGCCTCGTACTCGGGCTGAAGGAGCCAGCGCCCGGCGACTCCGGCGCCGAACCCCGACGCGGGGCTGAGGGCGAGCGCGGTGCGCAGGGCCTGTCGGTCCACCTGATCGCCGGTCAGTCCGGTCTCGTGATCGAAGGCAATGTGAAGCCCTTCGTGGAAGGCCAGATTGGCGGGGTTGGCCCGTATGGCGCGGGCGTCGTCCCTCAGCACGAGGCCCGGCGCGTTCTCGCCGAAGTCCGATCCGGCGTGTGCCGGGGACGTTGGCAGCCATGTGAGGCTGGTGGCCAGGAGCAGGAGAGCGAGCCCGGGGGGGGCGGTAGGGAAAGCCGAGTGCGGAGAGCGCGTCGCCATGGTGGAGGCCAAAATGGGCAAAGGCACGCTGCCCGTCATGGGGCATGCGTGCCGGTGTGGCAGTTGGGCAGGCGCGACCCGGTCGGGGCTCGCCGTGCGGACTACTCGAACTCGGAGGCCACGAGGGCGGCGAGGGTGGCGACCAGTCGGTTCCACGCGTCGGCGGCGACGTTGACGTTCAGCGTGGCGGTGGAGCCGTCGGAGGTCATGGACATCCCGTCGACCATGCCGGCCACACCGAGGCTCCGGAGGGTGCTGTCTCCGGCGATGCGTTCACGGGACGTGGCGAAGTCGCTGACAAGCTTGGAGGCGGTGTCCTCGTCGGCGGTGTCGATGCGCATGCGCATGGTGAGGCCGCTGCGGAGATCGAGGCTTCCGGCGACGCCGTTGATCCCGTTGAGTTCGCTGTTGTCACGCTGCATCCGCGAGGTCACGCGACCGGCGAACCAGACGACACCGCTCTTGTCGGCGGCGCGAACCTGGGTCCGGAGCGTCGAGTTGAAGCGGCTCTCCTCGCTGGCGGCGTGACGGGCGATGGCGGCTTCGACCAGGGGCCGGCTGCCGGCGATGAGGATGGTGTCGGAGAGCGAAGCGGTCGCGGTGCGCTGCGGGCCGGCGAAGAGGGGATGTCCCTCGTGCGCTTCCTCCGTGAGGTCGGACTGGCCACGCAGGGCGGTCAGGACGGTCTCCTGCGGGAAGGCGCCTTCCATCACCACGAGCACCGAGGGATTGGCGGGGTTGCTGACCTCGTTGGCGGCGAAGGCGATCGTGCGCGTGGCCTCTTCCATGTTGATGCCGGCCGCCGCGAGACCCTGCCTGGCCTGCTGGGCCTGCGGGATGGACTCGATGGTCGAGGAGACGTGGCGGTAGGTGGGCGTGGCCCTCAGCGCCTCCATGTTGACGGCGCCGACGATGAGAGCGTCGGCGGGCAGGAGGGGCAGCAGGTTCTCGCCGTTGCCCGCAGAGGCTTCCTGCGGGGCGAGCACGAGGGTGACCAGGAGGGCCGTTGCGATGAGGGTGAGGGCGCGCATGGCGTTGTCTCCGTCATGAAGGGGGAGGGGCCGGGGCAGCTGCGCTGGGGCAGGGTCCGGGTGTTCGGGCTGACGAGCGGATTGCCGGGCCTATTCAATTCCCGGGGCGGCGGCGGGGTGCATCACATGCGGCCATGAACCGTGTTCGAGGAGAAACGCCTCGATGTGAAGAAGGATGTAAGGAGCGAACTCGATCGGGAGAAGTCCCGAGGCAAGCGGCACCTCGTGAAGGGTCACGGGGCCTGCTGCCTGCCGAAGATAGCGGCAAACGGCGGGGGGCGCCAGCGGGTCCCGACGCCCGCTGAGGAGGAGTGTGGGAATCGTCGGCCGAGGCGTCGAGCGCGCAGGACGCGCGAGGACGGAGAGGATCTCTCCCGTGGCCGCCGCGAGGGTTGCCGGATCGAGCTCCCGGACCAGCCGGATCCGGTCTTCCCTGCGGAGCGTCGGGCTGGTGGGCCCGAGATGCCGGAGCCACCAGCGCGGGATGGGCAGTCCGGCACCCGCGCGCAGTGCCACACCCGCGGCCCGTGGATGACGCTGCGCGGCGAGAAGCAGGTTCCGGGTCCGTCGATGGCCGGGGCCAGGTCTCGGCGGCGTTCCGAGCAGCGGCTGCAGCCCGATCGCCGCCAGGGCGCCGGGGACGGCGGAGACGGCGTGCAGGAGGGTGGATGCCGACGAAGACCAGGCGAGCCCGATCCATGTCGCGCTTCTCGCGTGACGCACCACGGCATCCACCTCCGCCACGGCCTGCGCGCGAGAGAGGGCAGCGGGTCTCCCTCGCCGCCAGGACACCACGCGGAACCGGCGCGTGAGCTCCGGCAGCAGTCCATCGGCCCACCCCGCCAGACCGCCGGGTCCGGGCAGCACGACGAGCAGCGGGCCCGTCGACGGCCCGCGGGACCACAGCTCGATGGGCTGGCCGTGATCAACCGTCAGTCGTGCGCTTGTCCAGCGGTCATCGGGTCCCATGGGGTGCAGGCCTCGCGCGGGGGTCCTGTAGTCGGGCGGCAGGGCGTTGACGCACATGCTCGGTCGGCGCAGGGTACTGTCGAAGCCCGGCACAGGGCAATCGCGTTTATCGAGTTCTTCTCCGGGGAGTCTGCATGCGCGTAGGAATCAGCACGGGAGGCGGGGACTGCCCTGGCCTCAACGCGGTCATCCGGGCCGCGGTCCACACGGCGGTGTCATCGCACGGCTGGGAGGTCGTCGGCATCGAAGACGGCCTCCAGGGGCTCCTGCAGCCGCGGAAGCTCGTGTCCCTCTCGCCCGCGCGGGTCCGCGGCATCCTTCCGCTCGGGGGTACCATCCTGGGCAGCACGAACCGGGGGAATCCGTTCTCGTACCCGGTCGAGCAACCGGACGGCAGCGTCGTGGCGACGGACCTCTCCCCTCGGGTGATGGATCGCATCCGGGACATCGGCCTTGACGCGATGCTGTTCGTGGGGGGCGACGGGACGCAGGCCATCGCCCAGGGATTCCGCGAACGCGGCCTCGATGTGGTGGGCATCCCCAAGACCATCGACAACGATCTCGATGCCACCGACTACACCTTCGGCTTCGACACGGCTGTCAACATCGCCATGGAGGCCCTCGACCGGCTTCACACCACGGCCGAGTCCCACGATCGCGTGATGGTGCTCGAGGTGATGGGGCGGGATGCCGGCTGGATCGCGCTGCACGCCGGCATGGCCGGCGGGGCCGACGTGATCCTGCTGCCCGAGATTCCGTATCACCTCGATGCCGTGCTGGGGAAGATCGCTGCCAGGCGGCGAAGCGGGACGAACTTCAGTCTCGTGGTGATCGCCGAGGGGGCCGCACCCGCGGACGGTGATGTGGCGCTCGCCGAGGGGGCCCGCATCGGACAGGCACGGCGCTACGGTGGCGCGGCGGAGCGGCTGGTCGAGCAGCTTCGGGAAGCAGGGGAGGAAGATGTCCGCGCGACGGTCCTCGGGCACATCCAGCGAGGCGGCACGCCGACGCACTTCGACAGGATGCTGGGGACGCGCTTCGGTGTGCATGCCATTGGCCTCGTGGCCGAGGGACGATTCGGTCGCATGGTCAACATCCGTGGCACGACCATCGGTGACGTCGATCTGCGCGAGGCGATCGGAGAGCTGAAGCGGGTCGATCCCGATGGCCAGCTGGTGGCTGCGGCGCGGTCTGTGGGGATCAGCTTCGGCGACGGTTGAGCGGACCCCCGGGCTTCCGGACACTCCCGGCTGCCTGCCGCGCTGCGATGCCCGGCGCGCACGCGAGGAAGCGCCGTGGGGGAGGCCTGGACGTTCCGGGCAGGCTCCCGAGACGGGTTCGGCGAAGGGTGGTGCTGGAGCGCGGCAGGTTCTTCTACGCCGCGGTGCGGGCCGTGGCGTGGTCCGCGCAGCGGACATCGTTCCGGCCGGCGCGCTTGGCGGCGTACATGGCCTGGTCCGCGGCCTCGAAGAGTGCGTGGACCGGGCCATCGATGTGTTCGGTGCTGGCGACACCGAAGCTGGCCGTCAACGGGATGCGTTCGCTCCCCACGAGGAAGGGGAGGGACGCGAGGGCATCCTTCAGGCTGTGTGCCATCCGTTCGGCGCCTTCGAGAGGGGTCTGTTCGAGGAGGATGGCGAACTCCTCGCCGCCGTAGCGAGCGACCACGTCGACGCGGCGGCAGCGTTCCCGCAGGAGGTTTGCGGTGACCCGCAGTGCCTCGTCGCCGGCAGCATGACCCCAGGTGTCGTTGAGCCGCTTGAAGTGGTCGATGTCGAGCATGATCAGCGAGACGGGCGCGTCACTGCGCTCTGCGCGTGCGTGTGCCTCGGCGGCGCGGGCCTTGAGTGTGCCGTGGTTGAGCAGTCCGGTGAGGGAGTCTGTGCTGGCGCGACGCACCATGCTCGCGAGCGTGAATGCGTTGGCCAGGGCTCCGGCGATGCAGTGGAGCATGACCTCGAGTTCCTGCCGCTGCGCGTCGTCGAGTGCGGCGCGGGTGCGGTCGGCGAGCACGAGGGTTCCGAGCACGCGGTTGCCGAGGGTCATGGGGAGGACCAGCACGGCGGACGTTCCGCGCAGGGGGTCCTGGTCGATGCCGAACACGGAGGTGTCCGGGGACTCGACGCGTCCACCCCAGGGGAGCGCCTGTCCGCGGCTGGCGGCGAGGGGGACGAGCCCTCCTCTCTCGGGCAGCAGCGTTCCGGCGAGGTCATCGGCGCCGTCGCCGTCTGCGAAGAGGATCCGGTGGCCGTCGGGGTCGTCCGCATTGGTGAAGGCGAGGAAGTCGAAGCGGACTTCGCGTCGGAGGATGTCCCGGGCGATGGCGCACACCTCCTCGGCGGAGAGGGCCGTCTGCAGGGAGGCCAGCGCGGCGCGGGTTCGTTCGAGCCGGGCGCGATCCCGCGCGGTGTCGCGCAGGAGTCTCTCCGTGTGTCCGATCGCGAGGATCTGTCGCGCCGTGGCATCGAGGGCGATCCGGTCGACGTCGGTGAATGGGGGTTCACCGGCGGCCCGCTCGATGACGAGGTGGCCGCGCACGAGGTCGCCATCCCGCAGGGTGCAGGCGAGCAGGTGGTTGCCGCGTCCGTCGCCGTCGGCCCAGGGGCGGAAGTGGGCATCGTGCTGGAGATCGTTGAGGAGGAGGGAGCCTTCCTCTGCCAGCAGGAGCCCGAACACCCCCATGCGGGCGTCGAAGGGACCGTGGAAGGGCTCGTCGCCGGAGAACTCGGCGTTGGCCAGCAGCAGTCGTCCGTCGCGGCGCTGCTCGAAAAGGAGCGCGGTTCTGGCGCGGAGCCCTGCCCGGAGCGCTTCGAGACTGCGCTGGATGGCGGCGCGCACCACGCGCTCGGAGGAGCGCCCTGCCGCGTCCATGGCGTCGGTGGTGCGGGACGAGCCGGAGGCTGGCCGGGGGGAGGCCGGCGTTGCGGACGAAGGGGCGGTGGCGCGATCCGGGTGCGTGAGCCACTCCCGCCCGGCCAGAAGAACAAGCGGCGCCGCGAGCCCGTAGGCGAGTCCGTCGAGCAGACCCGTTCCCACCGCAAGGGGACCGAACAGAAGGAACCCGGCCACAGCCGAGGCGCCCAGCCACGCCCGCCTCTCGGGAAGCGAGGCCCCCACGAACACCAGACCGGTGAACACGAGCGCCCGCAGAACATCGCCTCCCTGGGCGGCGAGGGCGGTCACGCCCGCAAGGGCGGTGACCGCGAGCAGGGCGCGCACGCCCTGGCGCGACTGAAGGCAACGACGACCCGCGGGCTCCTCGCCGAACCGGAGCCAGAGTATCGCCGAACCCGCGGTGCCCAGCCAGATGAAGGGCCAGGATGTCGGGAACAGCAAGGGAAGGGCGCAAAGCAGCGCCAGGGCGATGCCGCCCCAGGCGCCACGCCGAGCCCTGGCCCGAAGCCGCTGCAGACGTGTTGCCAGATCCCTCATCTCTCCCCTCCCCGACGCTGCGCCAGCGGGGAAGCTCGCCCGCTGCCCGCTTCGCCCGTCGTGAAATAGAACATCAGCTCGTCCGGACGGGCCCAGTGCAGCTCGTCGCGGACACGCCGCTCCCGAAAGCCGGGATCCGTCCTGAACGCTTCCAGCTCCTCGCGAAGATGCCGATTCTGGCGGCGGAGTTCATCGTTCGTCGCCTGCAGACGATCGAGATCCAGCGCGATTCGCTGCAACCGCTCCTCCTGACCGGACGTGTCCAGCAGTCGCGGGGTCGCGAGCAACAGCGAAAGCAGAACGGTGACAACAGCGACGCGGTGAGCGGTGGTCATGATGGACGATGCATGCAGGAACGGAACGCGCGTTCGACCGCGCACAGTATCTCATCGGTCCTGATGGAACGCAACAAGGTTGTTACAGAAATTCAGATATTTGGTTTTCAATTGCAAGAGCGAGTGTCGATCGCGATCCTTGACCACGTTGGACAACACACTGCAACCCGCCGTGCAGCACCGCC
>REDH01000216.1 GCA_007693585.1 Deltaproteobacteria bacterium | reverse complement strand
CCCCCCCCCTCTCCCCCCCCCCCCCCCCCCCACCCACACCCCCCCCACCCCCCCCCCGCACGACGTACCCGGCTCCTCCACCAGCACCCCGCGCTCCCCGCACGCATTCACCGCCGCCTCGCCCACGCACCGCAGGACCCGCTCCCCACCACAAACCAGCACGCCCTCCCCGAGCGCACCGCACGCCTCCAGCGGCGACGCCGCCTCACCCCGCCACAGCAGCGGACCGATCCCCCCGCACGCGTTCAGCAACTCCGCCGTGCCCGACCCACCCGTCGCATCCGGGTCCGTTCCCCGCGACGTCGTCGCATCAGGGTCCGTGACGTCCGCAGGCTCCGACGACGCATCCGGCCGCGACGAGGACTCCCCCCCACCGTCCGACACGTCCGAGATCCCCGACACGCTCCCGCTCGGCTCCGTGCCCACCGAAGACGAGCTGCATCCCGTCCCCCAGCACGACAGCACCAGCATCACCACGCCCGCCACAACCACCACGTTCCGTCCCATTCCCATTCCGGCCTCCGGATTCCTGCTCCGCCGCGGGAGCCACCAGCCACGCCGTCGGTGGCCTCCATCTCGTCCGTCGTGCCCGCACCCTCCCCGTGGACCGATACCCCTGTCAAGCCCCGATCCGACGAAATCGCCCTCCCCTCGCCCGGCGCAGCGCAACACCCCGCGCAACACCCCGCGCAACACCGGCCACGCCCGGATCGCACCGTGCGGTGCGTTCCGATGCGTGACGACCGAAGTCGCCAGGCTCCTCATCCGTCCCGGCGGCGCCCATGACCCTCGATCAGGACCCACACCCCTTGCACCCCAGACCCGGCCTGCGGCATCCCCTCCCCGGACGCGTGCCCTCCCCTGCCGGACTCCGCCCCATGATCACCCTCGTGCCCCCCGACTTCGCCCCGCCCCCCGCCTGGCTCGACGCCCCCGGCGGCTTCCTGTGGTGGTACGTCGACCTGCGCGATGACCGCGGACAGGGCGCCGTCCTCATCTGGAGCTTCGGCCTCCCGTTCCTGCCCGGCGTCGTCTCCGCAGACCGCGACGGACGACCCCTCGCCCCACGCCAGCGCCCCTCCCTCAACGTCGTCCTCTACCGCGACGGCGTACCGGACTTCTACCTCCTGCGCACCTTCGCCCCGAACGAAGCCTCCTGGACGCCCGAAGACGACACCGGCACCGAGTCCTGGACCTTCGGCGAGACCGTCCTCACCCGCCGGCGGACGTCCCCCGGACACCGCCGCGTCGAGATCGCCCTCGACGTGGACGTCCCCGTCTCCCGCGAACGGCTGCAGGGCACCCTCGTCATCGAGGGCCCCGAGGCGCGCTACGCGAAGGACAGCCCGGTGCACGCGCCGCAGACGCGCGAGGCCGCGGCACGAAGCCACCACTGGTCGCCGCTCATCCCCGCCGGGCGCGGCATCGGCACGCTGCGCCGCACCCTCGACGGCGCACAGGCGGCCCCCCCGCTCACCCTCGACGCCGACGCCTACCACGACCGCAACGCGAGCCCCGTCGGCCTCCACCGCCTCGGCATCGACCACTGGATCTGGGGACGCGCGCGGGTCGGGGAAGGCACCCGCGTGCACTACCTCGTCTACCCCGAGGACCCAGACGCCGCGCCCATCCTCCTCGGCCTCGACCTCGCCCCGGATGGGCACGTGCGGCTCGCCGACGGGCTCGAGGCCCCGCTCGGCGCGGGCCGGCGCACCTTCTACGGCATGCGCTGGTGGCCCGAGGTGGAGATCCGGCAGCACGGCGCCCCCTGGCTGACCGTGCGGCATCGCGAACGCGTCGACGACGGCTTCTTCTACCTGCGCTTCGGCACCGAGGTCGTCGCCGGCGACGGCACCCGCGGCGAAGGCTGGGGCGAGCTCGTCCGCCCCGCCCGGATCGATCTCTTGCGGCACCGGCCCCTTGTGCGCATGGCCGTGCACGAGGGCGCCGGCGGCAACAGCCTCTGGCTGCCCCTCTTCAGCGGGCCGCGCGAGGGGCGCGTGCGCCGGCTGCTGCTGCGGCGCTAGTCGCCGGCCAGCCGACGATCCGACACCCCCGCACGACGCCGGATCACACCGCGCTCCGGGGGGAGCGCCGCCTGCTTCTGCCGTGGCGGGCGCTGGCCGGGCGCCCTCACCGCTTCCACTTGATGTTGCAGCCCAGGCTCGGTTGCTGCTCGGCGGGGGGCGCCTGCCCCGCGAGCACGGCCCGGGTCGCCGCGCGGAGATCCTCGCCGGTCACCGGGACGTCGTTCCCCGGGCGGCTGCCGTCGAGCTGCCCGCGGTAGACGAGCCGATGCTCCGCGTCGTACAGGAAGAAGTCCGGGGTGCACGCCGCGTCGAACGCCCGGGCCACCTCCTGGGTCTCGTCGAGGCAGTACGGAAAGCCCCAGCCGAGCGTGGTGGCGAGGGCCTTCATGGGCTCGGGCCCGTCCTGCGGGTACGCCTCGACGTCGTTGCTGCTGATGGCGACGATGCGCAGCCCCTGGTCGGCGAACTCGCGCTCCAGCGCGCCGAACGCGTCCTGCACGTGGACGACGAACGGGCAGTGGTTGCAGATGAACATCACGAGCACCGGGGCGCCGGCGAAGTCCGCGGAGGACACCGTGCCCCCGGTGACGGTATCGGGCAGCGTGAAGGCGGGCATGGGCCGGCCGAGGGGGGCCATCGTGGAGGGCGTGCGGGCCATGGGAAAATCCTGGGTGCATGGGGAGGGATCGAGGCCCGGGCGGGGCGCGTCGCCAACGGTACGGCGCCCGACGGGCAACAGGACGAGCGGGGGAAACGCCGCGGAAACCGGACGGACGAAACGAAGCGGCACGGGCCCGGCGGGCGGACACCCTGTGCCTCGACACGGCGGAATGTCGGACATTGCGCGCGGCCCACCGGTTCGATACAGCGGTAAGCCTTCCCTGGCCGGTCCGCCACGGTCCATGCCTTTCGCCGCGCAACCGCGGGCCTCGTCCGCGAAGCTCCCTCCCCCCAAAGGCCAGTCATGCATCAGGCGCTTCGCCGTCCCCTCACCGGGGGGCCCGCCGCCGCGCTCCCCGCGGCGTTCCTCCCCGCGGCGTGCCTCCTCGCAGCGCTGCTCCTCGCCCCCGCCGCCACCGCCCAGGTCCTCGACATCCCGGCCAGCGCCCGCGTCGACCTCACGGGCGACGGACAGCCCGAGCTGCCGCCGTTCGCGCCCGGCGAGGGCGCCTGCGGGCTCTTCGTGAAGTTCCTCGTCAACAGCGTCACCTCCATCACGGCCGCCGAAGACGCCTTCGCCGACCCCGACGACGTCCGCCGCTGGGACCCCGACCTCGCCTTTCGCGCCATCGTCCCCGTGGTCTCCCTGTGGGACGGCGCCGCCGGACAGGGCTTCCGGATGCGCGCCCGCCAGCTCATGCCATGGTCCGTCGTCAACCAGGAACGGTTCGGCGGCGGCGCCTGCATCAACGGCCCCGAGGAGGCCATCACCGGCAACGACCACGGCTTTCGGATCCAGGCCCTGCTCATGGTGCAGGAAGCCGGCGTCCACACCTTCGTGGCCCAGGGCGACGACGGATTCCGGCTGCGCATCGCCGACGAAGTCGTCGCCGAACGACCCGGCGCGGGCATCTCGCAGGCTTTCAGCCGCCGCGTGCGCTTCGAGGCGCCCGGGCTCTATCCGCTCCAGATCGACTACTTCGAGCTCCGGGGCGAGGCCTACCTCGCCATCCACCACGTCCCCGAAGAACTCCTCTTCCGACAGGCGCAGAACGCGCCCGGCGAGATACGCCTCGTCGCCGACCCGCAGGGCACCGACGCTGACGCCTGGTTCATCAACGTCGCCTACGAGGACGTCGTCCCCCTCCTCTCCGCGAACACCCTGCTCCTGCCCCGTCACCTCGACGATGACACCGCCTCCTGCGTCGACCAACTCGACGCCCCCGCCGCCATCTGCATCCCCGACGACGACATCGCCCCCGAGCTGCGCTGCGGCAACGGCAACCCCGACGACCTCCCCGCAGGCCTCGAGAACCCCTGCGACGACGGCAACAACCTCGACGGCGACGGCTGCTCCGCCGAGTGCGAGACCGAGCCGGGCTGGATCTGCCGCGGCACCCCCAGCACCTGCCTCGAGGACACCGACGGCGACGGCATCCCCGACGTCGAGGACAACTGCCCCGACACCCCCAACCCCGACCAGACCGACACCCGCGCCAACGGCATCGGCGACGCCTGCGACCTCTTCCTCCTCCTCCCCATGGACGGCGACCACCTCGACACCCCCACCCTCACCATCGAAGGCACCGTCCTCCCCGACACCTCCGTCACCCTCACCCTCGATGACCGCGACCCCGTCACCGTCACCGCCACCGCCGACGGCACCTTCACCTGGACCGTCGACGACCTCGAACACGGCCCGGGAACCCTCACCGCCACCGCCACCGTCCACGGCATCGACACCGGCGACACCCTCTCCTTCACCGCCTGGCTCGACCCGCCCACCGTCTCCATCGACACCCCCGACGCCAACACCGAACACCCCCACGATCAACCCCTCACCGTCACCGGAACCGCACCCCCAGGACTCCCCGTCGACGTCGGCCTCGACGACGACATCCTCGCCTCCACCGAAGCCGACGGCGACGGCACCTTCTCCGCCACCCTCCCCCTCGACGGCGATCGCGTCGGCCCCACCACCCTCTTCGCCACCACCAGCGACCCCGTCGGCAACACCACCCGCGACGAACGACCC
>REDH01000114.1 GCA_007693585.1 Deltaproteobacteria bacterium | reverse complement strand
CGGGGAGGGGGAGGGGCTAGAGGGCAGGGTGGGGCGCTGGGCGGGTTCAGGGGCCGTAGGTGCGCTTGAGGTAGGCGATGATGTCGGAGGATTCGATCAGGGTCGTATTGGTGTTGGGGTCGTGGAGCAGGGGGACCTGGACGCGGCCGTAGCGCTCGCGGAAGGTCGGCCGCAGCCGGCTCTTCTTGGCGATGTTGTAGACACGGCAGGGGAGGTCGAGGGTGCACAGGGTCTCGCGGACCCGGCGGCAGTAGGGCGAGGCCTCGATGTTCCAGAGTTCGAGGGGGTGCTCGGGGGTAGGGCGGTCGGCCACGCGGCGGTTCACTGCGCGGCCGAGGGGGCGCACGCCGCTGCCGGCGAAGGCGGACAGCGTCTCGAGCGGGCTGAGGAGACGCGCGAGCCGGGGGCGCTCGCGTCCGCCCCACCTCTCCCAGAGGTGCGCGATGATGTCGGCCGACTCGTGGAGCGAGACGCTGCTTGCCTCGTCGACGAGGTAGGGGACCATCTCGCGGCCACTGCGCTCGACGAGCTCCTTGCGGAAGCGACCCCCGCGCGCGCAGGGCCGGCTCTCGTAGGGCAGATCGAGCTCGTTGAGCACCTCGCGCACGCGGCGGCAGAACGGGCACGACTCGAACTCGTAGAGGACGAGCATCGGGTCGGGCTCGGCGACAGGCCGATGGAGCGCGATCAGGCCGCGGGGACCGCGGAGCACCGTGGGCAGGGCGGCCCAGACGTCGCGGGGTTTCATCGGGAGCTCGAACCGGAGGATGCGGCGGGTCAGGCTCGGGTCGTCGTCGGGGATGCGGAATGGGTCGCTCATGCTGGCGGTCATCCGTTCGGGAAGTGCGGGAGGTAGAGCCGGTCCGTCGCTGGGCGGCCCTGCGCTGAGCGTTGTCCTCCAACGATGGGCCTGCGGGCAAGGGTTCCGTGCGCGTCGGGCCGGCACGTGTGCGCACCCTCCGTCCCCGCGCCGACCCATGGACCCGCGTGGAGCGCAGCCTCGGTCATCGCAACAATCTTGCCGGCGGGGGCGTCTTCCCTGGTGCCGGCGATGGATCCGTGTGGAGCGCAGCCTCGGTCACTGCAACAGCAGGATCGGAGGCGCTGCGCGGCAGTCATGGTCGTCAGGGGAACCGTTGCGCGCATCCGTGGGCGTGTCGAGTCATCCAACAGAGGTCGGTTTCGGAGCCCCGCCGGGACGGGATACGGTGCCGACCTGGCCCGGGCCCTCCGGAGCGCCTGCTCCGGTCGACCTTCGATTCCGCGAGGCGGGCCCGAGCGCCCTGCGCCGCATCGATCGCCCCGGTGACGATGCGCTCCCCACCCTGCCCACCCGAGAAGGTACCATGCTTCATCCGGTCACGTTCACTCGCCGCGGGGAGGAGGGCTTCGAGACAACCGTGCGGCTCGAGGTGGAAGAGGGAACCTCCCTGCGACGGGCGCTGCTCCGGGCCGCGGAGGTGGATGGGGTCTCGGTGTCCCCGCACAACGGTGCAGCGGCCTGGGTGAACTGCCGGGGCTTCGGCACCTGCGGCACCTGTGCGGTGGAGGTCGTGCGCGGGGAGGTGCCTCCTGCGGCTGTACGGGAGGCGTGGCGGCTGGACTTTCCGCCGCATCACGCCGGCTCGCATGGCGGCCGCCTGCGGCTGGCCTGTCGGATCGCGGTTCACGGACCGCTGGAGGTGGTGAAGCACCCGGGGTTCTGGGGACAGGAGGAGCAGTCCCGGGAGGACGCCGAGCAGGATCGGGAGAGCCCGTCGACCGATCAGGGCGCCAGGGGCCTCGGTCGAAGCAGTCCGCTCCCCCACACCGGGGAGTAGTCGGGGTGAGCCCCTCGAACGCGTGAACCGTCCCGAGGACCATGGCCCACGTGACCGAGCCTGCAACCGAGGCGGCGGTGAAGGCCGTGGTCACCGTCGCACCTCGGATGACCCATCCCCACGCACGACCGCGGAGGGTCACCCTTCCTCGCCCACGCCGCGCCCGGCCCGCGAGGCGCAGGCGCTGCCTCCGGCGGTTCCGCTGCGCAGGTCACCGACCACGCCCGACCCGCGGGACGGATCCCCGGTCGGGCGCCGGACGTGTCGCACTCTTCACCGCGTCGTCATGCGATGTGCACGCGGGGAAGCCATCCTGTACGATGGGAGAGCGATGGTCCCTCCCGTCGGGTCTTGCAAGGGACCCACCGCCCACGCGCGGTTTCGTGGTGGCCCGCACACGTCCCTGCTGCCATCGCGCTGCCGTTTCCGCCCTCGAACCCGGCTCCGAACATGACCCGATCGCGTCGCCCGATGATGCTTTCTCCGGCCGAGGCCATGCGGCTCGGTCGCCGCCGCTTCCTGCAGGCGGGGGCCTCGCTCGGGGCGCTTTCGCTCGCCGGGGGTGTCGCAGCCTGCGGGGACGACGCGGACGCGCATTTGGCGTCCTCCTCGGCCGGTTCGCCCACGGAGCCGGGGGGCACTTCTTCGGCGCCGTCCTCGGAGCGTGCCTCCGCGGGCGAGGTCACGTCGGCCTCGCGTTACTGGTACATCGCCATCATCGCCGACTCGCACATGATCGACGAGTACTACGAGGGTCCGGAGAGCAACGAGCTGGACACGCAGAGCATCCTGCAGGCCAACGAGCGGTTCGTGCTCGTGCGGGACTTCCTCAACAGCCTCGAGCCCCGGTTGGAGGCGGTGTTTCACCTCGGGGACCTCATCCACACCTATCCGTCCACGGAGGAGGCCTTCTTCGTGCAGAACCGCACGTCCCTCGACATCGCGCGCGAAGCCATCGATGGCTTCGAGGTCCCGTTCCGGTTCCTGATGGGCAATCACGACTATTTCGTACCGCGGGCGCCGCGGGAGTTCACGCACGAGCTGTTCGCCGAGAAGTTCGAGAACTGGCAGCCGTACCACAGCGTGGACCTGCACGGGTGGAAGTTCATCTCGCTCAACAACTATCTGGGCCACACCTGGGACGCGAGCGACGGGTCGTACGAGAAGGATGTGGGGAGCTTCGGCGAGGAGCAGCTCCAGTGGCTCGAGGCGCAGCTTCAGGAGGGCAAGCCGAGCTTCGTGTTCCTGCACCATCCCCACAACATGAACGACCACGGAGAGTTCGGGGAGGACTTCAGCTTCCGCGGGCTGATGCGAACCTATCGCGACACGGTGGCGATGACGATGTCGGGCCATTGGCACCGGTGGTTTGACCTGCGTATTCCGCGCGGTCCGGAGAACTGGCTCATCGGATCGACGCGGTACGACGAGGATGCGTTCGTCATCGTGGAGTTCGATCGCGAGAGCCCGTCCTGGCGCTTCGTCAACCAGGCGTCGTGGAACCTCTACTCGCACATCACGGATCGCTGGGAGCCGGTGGTGGACGACGAGGGGCGCTTCCAGGGCTGAGGTCGCGCTCCTGCGCGCTGCTCCTTCGGGGCCACCGCCGGGCATTGCGGCCAGCGGGCTCGGGTTTCATGGTGCGGGGGGCGCTGCGGCGAACCAGTGCGTGCATGCCCACCAGCCGATGAGGATGGCCTCGGCCGCGTCGTGGCGCAGGCTGTGCGGAGCCGACAGCTCGGAGTTGCGGATGAGGTCGCGTGCGTAGCGGTCGGCTGCGCGCTTGGCGTCCCCGCCGGAGCGTTGTTCGCGGGCGTGGAGGAGGTCGTTGCGCCAGGTCTCGGCGCCGAGCACGAGACTGCGTGCGCCGCGTCGCTCGGCGGTGCGCTGCCACGGGGTGGCGAGGGTGCGATCCCCTTCGAGCACGAGGGCGGCGAGCGGGCTCGCCTCGCGGAGAATTCCTCGGATGGCGTCCTTCATCTGCCTCGGGGAGCCGAAGTGGGTGGAACGGTACCACCGCAGGCGAGGTGCGTGGTTCCCGGGGCCGGGGAGCAGGAAGCAGGCGAGCCCGCAGCGCAGGCCGAGGTCGACGGCGAGCAGGTGGGTCGGTCGGTCGGTCGTGAGGGATGCTGGAGAGGTCATGCGAGGGCGGGAGCATGGCAGTGTTCGGGACGCGCTACCGCGGGCGAGCGGTACCTGGGGACGGCCTCACGCACGGCCGCTTCCGGTTCGGCGTCCCTGCCACCTCGCTTGCCTGTTCGCCTGCCTCATCTCAGCCGCCTCCTCCGGAGCCGTCCGGACGCCTTCGTTCGCCCGAACGTAATTCGACCGATGGAGCGCAGCAAGGCCGCCGTGGAGCCCGCGTAGCGCTTGGCCGGGTCGATGGTTGCGCCGGGCTGGAGGATGTCGTCCACGGTGGCGCTGTGGACGACGCCCCCAGCGGCCCGGGTGGCCGAAGAGCCGACCGTGAGGCGACGGTACATGGGCCGGTGGCGATGTGGGCAGTGCGGCCCGGAGGCGATGGGCTGGTGCGCGGTCACGGCAGGGTCGCGCGGCCCTTGACCGGGTGCGGGTCATCGGGGAGGAGGGCGTGGGCGAGTGCGGGCAGACGTACGGGAGCGTGATGATCGAGCCCCTGGTGAGAGCGGTCGACGACGACCTGGTTCGGATTCGGCTGGCGGCGCCATCGGGGCTGGTGGTGAACGCGTACCTGCTTCGTGCGGGGGATGCGCTGGCGCTGGTGGACACGGGGTTCTCGTGCACGGCGCCCGATCTGGTGGCGGGGCTCGCGGAGGTGGGGGTTCAGCCGGCGGATCTGACGCACGTTCTGTACACGCATACGCACTACGATCACATCGGTGGTGGGGCGGCGCTGGCGCATTCGATGGATGCGGAGCACGTCCTGCCGCGGGGGACGGGGGCGTTCTTTCGGTCGTTCTTCACGGAGGCGCCGCGGATTCCGGACTATCCGGAGGGGATCTCGCGGCTCTTGCCGTCGGACGCGCTGGGGGGGCCGGTGGTCACGCAGCTTCGGGAGGCGCCGAGG
>REDH01000069.1 GCA_007693585.1 Deltaproteobacteria bacterium | reverse complement strand
AGCCGTCCTCGCAGAGGGTGCAGGCGCCGGTTCCGGTGCCGGCGTGCCCGGGGGCGCACTGGTCACAGGTGGCGTTGTCGACGGTGGTGCAGGTGATCTGGCCCGTGCAATTGTCGATCCCGGGACAGGCGATGCAGTCGCCGCCCTCCACGCGGAATCCATCGGGACAGACGTCGCAGTTTTCGCCGGTCCAGCCGGTCTCGCACGTGTCGGGGAGGCAGGTGCCGGGCCGCTCGAAGCCTTCGTCGCACGTGCCGTTCACACAGGTGCACGGTTCGCAGCTGGGGCCGAAGCGTCCCGGCAGGCAGGTGTCGCATGGGGTGAGGGTGCAGTTGTCCTGGCAGGTTCTCGTGCCCTCGAATCCTTCGGGGCACGCGGTCCCGATGGAGGGATCGACGAGATTGCCATCGCACTCCTCGACGCCGATGTGCAGGTAGCCATCACCGCACACATTGATGGTGCAGATCGGGGTGCAGGCTCCAGTGGGGGAGTTGTCGTCCCCCTCGTCGCACTCCTCGCACAGATCGAGAACGCCGTCACCGCACGTGGGTAGTGTCCCGGCCGCGACCCGGAAGTTGAACACACCGGCCTCGCCAGTATTCGTGAGGTTGACCAGGTCGAGGACATCCGCCGTCCCCGAGCCTGGGAGCGCCTGCGCCTCGCCGCCGCCGTAGTCGACGCCGGCCGTGGCCGGAGTGCCGCCCAATCCACCACTGCCGCCGCTCGCGTCGCCGGTGGTCCACTCGAGGCGGTCGTAGCGGAAGGTCACATCGAAGGTCTGGGCCTCGATGCACTGACCTTCGGTGTTGATGAGGATCGCCTGGAAGGAGTTCAGCAGATCCACCTTGCGGCTGAAGTAGCCCACGTCGAGCCACGTGATGATCATGCGGCTGTTGTCCGGGTCCACGCAGAGGAGGATGTCGCCCTGATTCGAGCGCATGTCCACGTCGGCGAAGAACGGGGCGATCGCAGGCTGGGGCAGGCCCGGGATGGCGATTGGGGTGAACGTCGCCAGGCGCGACTCGAAGGTGATGTTGCCGTTGATGTTCACCCAGGCGTCGTCGAACCGTGTACCTCGGATGTCCATTCCCGTGGGAAAGACGGGCGTCAGATCGATGGGGAAGCTCCCGTCGTCGAGGCCGCCCACGGCGTTGGGCAGGAGACTGGTTCCGAAGCCTCCTCCAGGGCACTCCTCCAGATTGGACTGGGCGGATGCTTCCGACGGGCTCGCCAGGACCGAGAGACTGACAAGCGCGCCGGCGAGAATCAGCGTGGACAGGGAAGGGGAGTGGGGCCTGCAGGCCATAATATCTCCGAGGAGGTGCGTGGTTTCGGTCGTGTACGGAACAGAGGCGGTGGCGGGGTCGCAGGCTTCCTGGAGTCGGTATCTCGATGCCCGGAGCTTCATGGTGCGGAGCGGTGCTCCGTACAGCAACGTACTGCCCTGCCAGGGCCCCGACGAGGTCAGTCCTGCTCGACGATGTGGAGCTCCACGCGGCGGTTCTGCGCGCGTCCGTCTGCAGTATTGTTGTCCGCGATTGGACGATCGGGCCCGAACCCTTCGGAGAACAGCCGCTCCGGGGCGATGCCGCGGCGGATGAGGTATTCGCGGACCGAGTCGGCTCGCTCGCGGGACAGTCGGGTGTTCAGCGTGCGAGAACCCCGGCTGTCCGTGTGTCCCTCGATGCGGACGAGCCGGATCTGCGGGTTGCTCTCGAGGACGTCTGCCACCTGGTTGAGCATGTTGAAGGAACGGGTCTCGATCTCTGCGGAGCCGGTTGCGAAGAAGACCGTCTCATCGAGCTCGATTCGGCGTGTCTCCACGTCGACGCGAACCACCATGGGCTCGGGTTCCGGGACGCAGGCGGGCACACCGTCGTCGATTCCGCACTCCATGCCCTCCCCGCACTCGGTGACGGTTTCGTCATAGTGGCATTCTCCTTCCTCGCAGCGGCCGCTCCAGGTCGTCAGGCGTCCATCGGTGCAGGTGGGCTGTGGCACTGCGGTGCAGTCGTCGTCACTCGTGCAGTCGGGTTCGGGGACGCAGGCGGGCACTCCGTCGTCCTCACCGCAGATCGTTCCGGCGGCACAACGGATCTCCTGGACAGGATAGGTGCACTCACCGTCCGCGCATACTGCGCTGTAGGTATGCAGGACACCGTTCGTGCAGACCGTCGCAGGGACGTCGGGGCAGTCGGTGGCGACGGTGGCGGTGCGGCAGTCCGGCTCCGGCTCCGGCTCCGGCTCCGGTTCGGGCAGGGGTTCGGGGCGAGTGCGGGGCGTCGCTGCGCCCAGGCCGATGAACGCTCTCCAGTCGGGGGTTCCGTATCCGTTGATGAGGCCGGCCCCGGCTCCCGCCACAAGCAGGAAGTGACCGACGTCGGCCTTGCCGCCGGCCAGGAACTCCGTGGGCGAGTCGGAACGGTTGATCCCGTCGGCGGACGGGGTGAACCGGCCGAACACCTCGCCGGTGAGCCGGAACGCTTCACTGACCGGAACCTCGCCGGCCACGCTCCAGCCGAGGGTGTCGTCGACGGTGACATTCTCGAGGGCCGTTCCCGGCCGATAGAGGTATCCGAAGTTGGCGCCGATGCGCGGCCCCCCGAAATTGACGTCGAAAGCGAGTCTTGGCCCGACCCGGAAGTCTCCGCCCTGGAGGGAGTCCTCATCTCCGGTGGGAAGGTGAAGATCGACGAGCAGCGCGAGAGCGACGCCGCTGTCGAGGGGGTGTTCCTGCGTGCTGAACAGGCGGACCTTGGGGACCAGTCTCAGGTCCCCGAGCCCGAAGCTGGAGTCCTCGAGCGCGAGGCCTCCGTTGGGGAAGGCCGTGCCGTCCTGCAGGGCGATCATCGGAAGATCCACCCCCAGCTCGAGCACGTCGAGAAGGCCGAGCGAGAAGAGCAGGTGCAGGGTTCCGGTCTGGGACACGAGGCTCTCGATCCGCTCTCCGTCCGCGTCGCGCAGCACGAGCGGATCGTTCGCGTAGTTGAACAGCGCCATCGCCGACCATGCCAGGTGGGGCGCCACCGTGGCGGAGGCCGTGCCGAAGTAGTTGTTCCGCTGGTCCGGCATCGGGTGGAACTGCTGGAGGTCGAAGCCCTCCGCGCTCGCCGAGCCGGTGGGCAAGGTGAGCGTCAGCGTCAGAACGACCGCCGCTACGAGCCGGAGGAGATGGAGGGTCGAGCGGGTGGACTTCACGGTGGTACCCCAGTCTCTGGATTCAGGAAGCTTGCGGAGGGTCTGGTCGGAACGAGCAACCATCAGAACGGCGCGGGTCCCCTCGTCGTGAGGGACACCCGCTCCACCGTTCCGACTGGACCGGCGAGGCGAATCAGCCGGCACTCAAAGCGGTACTCCATCTTCAAGTCAACCCGTTTTCGTTGCGACACTGAATCATCGGCGGGGTGTCTCGGGGAGTCGTCGTGGAGCCCCTGGCAGCAAGGATGGCCTACCTTGCGGGCTTGCCGAAGGCGAGTGCGGACCGCTGATGACGACGCTCGAGTGTCACCTCGGCGACCAGACGACCGGACTTCGCGACCGCACGGGAGTTCTGTTCGGGCCCCGCGGCAGCGGGACTGGGGACAGGTGCGCCCGTGCAGTCGGCGGAGAGCGCATGAGGGATGGAGACCATGCAACCATCTGCCGACCATTTCAGTGCTCGGGTGCCGCTGCGCGCATCCCGGCGCGAAGTGCCCGGAATGGCAAGTCCGGGATTGACGCGGCCCATGCACTGGGACTAGAGCACTGCCGCGCCGAGCGCTGGTGTGCCGGCAGTCGCGCCATCCCGGGATGTTTCGGGTTGCCTCCGCTATTGAGGGCGGAACCCGGTTCAACGTCCCTGTCCGCCGTCCGGATGCGCTGGTTTCTGACCTTGGGCGTTCGGTTTCTTCCCCTCCCCTGTCATCGGGTTGTCCGCAATGATCTCCGATCTCACCAAGCTTCGAAATATCGGTATCTCTGCCCACATCGATTCGGGCAAGACCACCCTCACCGAGCGCATCCTGTTCTACACGGGCAAGATTCACAGGATCGAGGAAGTGCGAGGCAAGAGCGGCGTCGGGGCCAAGATGGACTCGATGGAACTCGAACGCGAGAAGGGCATCACGATCCAGTCCGCGGCGACCTACGCCACCTGGGGCGACCACGCGATCAACATCATCGACACCCCCGGACACGTGGATTTCACGGTCGAAGTCGAGCGCGCTCTCCGGGTGCTGGACGGAGCCATCCTCGTGCTCTGCTCGGTCGCCGGCGTGCAGTCGCAGTCGATCACGGTCGATCGGCAGATGCGTCGCTACAGCGTGCCGAGGATTGCCTTCGTGAACAAGTGTGACCGCGCCGGCGCGAACCCGCTCGGGGTATGCCAGCAGCTTCGGGAGAAGCTGGGGCACAACTCCGTGATGATTCAGCACCCGATCGGCCTCGAGGACCGCCATCAGGGGATCATCGACCTCGTGACCATGGAGGCCTGGTACTTCGATGGAGACAACGGGGAGAATGTGCGCCGCGAGGCTCTGCCGGCCGAATTGCTTGAGGAAGCGCAGGCCCAGCGCGTGAAGCTCGTGGAGGCGCTGGCCGATCTCGATGACGAGATCGCCATGCACTACCTCGAGGGAGAGGAAGTCACCGCCGAGATGATCTACCCGGTACTGCGCAAGGCCACCATCGAGCGTACCATCACGCCGGTCTGTCTCGGCTCGGCTTACAAGAACAAGGGCGTGCAGGCCCTGCTCGACAACATCGTCCGGCTCCTGCCGAGCCCCATGGAGATGACGTACGAGGCGCTCGACCAGGACCAGGACGAGACCCCCGTGGAGCTCAACCCGGAAGACGGGTCGAAGCCGCTCGTCATGCTCGCCTTCAAGCTCGAGGATGGACGCTTCGGTCAGCTCACCTACTGTCGCGTCTACCAGGGCACCCTGCGCAAGGGCGACACGATCTACAACACGCAGACGCAAAAGAAGCACAAGGTGGGCCGGCTCGTCCGCATGCACTCCGACGAGATGCACGACATCGAGGAGTCCACCGCAGGAGACATCGTCGCCCTGTTCGGCATCGACTGTTCATCGGGCGATACCTTCACGGACGGCCACGTGCAGTACACGATGACGTCGATCTTCGTTCCGGAGTCCGTCATCACGCTCGCCGTCGAACCCAAGAAGAAGGAAGGACTCGCCAACTTCTCCAAGGCGCTCAACCGCTTCTCGAAGGAGGATCCGACGTTCCGCGTGTCCCGCGACGAGGAGTCCGGCCAGACGATCATCGGGGGAATGGGAGAGCTGCACCTCGAGGTGTACATCGAGCGTATCCGGCGCGAGTACAACGTCGAGGTCGAGGTGGGCGCACCCCAGGTGGCCTACCGGGAGACGATCACCCAGCGCGCCGATTTCGAGTACACGCACAAGAAGCAGACGGGCGGGTCCGGACAGTTCGCTCGCGTCATCGGGTTCCTCGAGCCTTCGGATGAAGGCGAGAACTACCAGTTCATCAACAACATCGTCGGTGGCGCGATCCCCAAGGAGTATCAGGCATCCTGTGACAAGGGCTTCCAGGAGGGCATGGCGAAGGGGGCGCTGATCGGCTTCCCGGTGGTGAACGTGAAGGCCGGGATCACCGACGGACAGTCCCACGCCGTCGACTCCTCCGACATGGCGTTCAAAATCGCCGCGCGATCCGCGTTCAACGAGGCCTACCGGCGTGCGAACCCGACCATCCTCGAGCCGATCATGAAGGTCGAGGTCGAGACCCCTGAAGAGTTCTCCGGAACGGTCCTCGGCGGCCTCAACAAGCGTCGAGGAGTCATCGTCGGCTCCAACACGAACATGGGGCAGGCCGTGATCACCGCAGAGGTGCCCCTGGTGGAGATGTTCGGGTACTCCAACGACCTCCGGTCCTCGACCCAGGGCAAGGCCGAGTTCTCCATGGAGTTCGCCAAGTACATGCCCGTGCCGCGCAATGTGCAGGACGAACTCATCAAGGAGTACGAGGAGAAGCGCAAGGCCGAGCAGCGTTGAGCCTCATCCCGCTTCTGCGGGAACCGAAAGCGATCACACCCCGCGCACCTCGTGCCGCGGGGTGTCGTCGTTGACGACGGATGCCTCAGTCCTCGAAAGCCGCCTTCAGGCGCCGAGTGATCGAGGACTCCAGGCGCTTCGGGTCGACCCCCGCGGCGCGCGCCAGCATCCCCAGCTTCACGCTGACCACGACGCGGCTCGGTTCGATGGTCACGTCTCCGGACACACCGGTGCCCTTGATCGCGGCCCGGTTCCCCGCCCACTGCAGGGCAACGCGGTACTTTGCGAGCAGCGCCCCGAAGTCCCCGAGCCGTTCGCGGGCTTCCTCGGGCGTCACCGCGTGTGCCTGTGTCACCTGTACGTTCGCCATGCCAGTCTCCGTGGGTTGCGGCGCGCGCTCCTGCAGCGCGCGCCCGAGTTGTGCGGAATCCCTGCGCCGCGAGGCCTTGCACTCGGCGCTTGCGGGCAGGGCGCGCCGTCGTATTGTCCCCGGCAGCGGGCCTTCTGTCACGCCTGCCATGACCTGAGAGCGTTCCCCGCACGGCAGATCCCCTGTCGCAACCATCCTCGCCCAGGAGCCGTCCCATGCCCGATCCCCATATCGTCGTCGAAGAACGGGATTCCATCTGCCATATCCGAATCGAACGACCGCAGCGTCGGAACGCGCTCACGGTCAGCATGTACTCGGCGCTGGTCGACACCCTTCGGGAAGCGGACGCGAACCCGGCCATCCGGGCCATCGTCCTCACGGGAACGAACGACATCTTCACCGGCGGGAACGACCTCGCCGACTTCATGGAGTCGCCGCCCACGGGTCATGACTCACCGGTGTTTCAGTTCCTCCTCACACTGATCGATGCGGACACGCCGCTCGTGGCTGTGATCCGTGGTCCGGCCATCGGGATCGGAACCACGATGCTGCTTCACTTCGATCTCGTCTTCTGCGACGAGGCCGCCGTGTTCGAGATGCCTTTCACGAAGCTGGCGCTCTGCCCCGAGGGAGGTTCCTCGCTCCTGCTGCCCCAGCTCTGCGGCCTTCGACGTGCGAGCGAGCTCCTGCTTCTCTCGGAACGCTTCGGTGCGGCGATCGCGAAGGAGGTCGGACTCGTGAACCATGTGTTCTCCGGCGAGCGTCTGGAGCCCGAGGCCCTCGCACGGGTGGAACGACTGGTGTCCATGCCTCCCGAAAGCGTTCGCCTCGCCCGGCGGTTGATGCGCGAGCCAT
This sequence comes from Deltaproteobacteria bacterium, assembly GCA_007693585.1. GTDB lineage: Bacteria > Myxococcota_A > Bradymonadia > REDH01 > REDH01 > REDH01. The sequence continues at coordinate 14,234 of REDH01000069.1, read as the reverse complement.
TTCGAGCGCAGGTGAAGGCAGCGATGGATCGCGAGGGAGAGCAATTCATCGCGCGACTCCACTCGGAGGAGGCGCGTGAAGCGTTCACCGCGTTCTTCGAGAAGCGTGCACCGGATTTCAGCCGCTTCACCTAGGCATCGCGCCGTCAGCGTGCTCGACCCTGCGTCTCCGAACAGCTCCGATGCGCGTTCCTCACGGAGGCTTCCTGCTGTTCCGAAATGCGGTGGGACAGGGAAATCGACAGGACGCGACCGAATTGTGTGCGGCTCGAGCGCGCCTTTTCTCAGCGGGACGCATCATAGGTCACGTGGGCCGGTCGCGGCATGGTTTCCCCCCCATCCGTGTCGTGGCCGACCCAAGGAACGCCGTCGTTGTCTCCCCCCAATCATCGGCGGCGTTCCACCTTGCGCCGGGCGCGCTGGCACGGATTCCCCCCCCACCTGTGTCGACGCGCCCGGCACCCCTTTTTGGGCTTGGCGCACGCTGCGTGATCGGCTGTGCGCGCGCAGCAGCGATCCGTGGAACGAGGTGGACAGGAGTGGAGCGGGCGTACTAACCGGGGCCGGTTCCGTTTCGGGCGCGGACTCGGTCGGCGAGTGTGCGATGACCGGGTGTCGTCCGGTTCTGCTGTTCAGCAAGTGGAGTTCTCATGAAGGTCTTTCTCACCGGGGGTCACGGGTTCATCGGATCGAGGGTCGTCTCGCAGCTTCTCGACGAGGGGCACGGGGTGAGGTGCCTGGTGCGGTCCACGAGCGATACGGCTCGCATCGACGGCCTCACGTGGGAGCGGGTGGTCGGGGATGTGCGCGATGCCGACTCGCTTCGTGAAGGCATGCATGGGTGTGATGCCGTCATCCATCTGGCCAGCCCGTCCTCCTGGAACGACATCAACAGCCCGGCGATGAGCGCCATCGTGGAAGGTGGCACCCAGAACGTCCTGGAGGCCGCCGGGGAGCGGCCGGTCGTCTTTGCCTCGAGCATCATCGCGGTGGGTGCGAGCGAAGGGGGGCCGGTGATTCATGACGAGTCCAGCCCGTTCAACCTCACGGACCCCTCGCTCGTGTACGCGCACGCGAAGAATCGCGCCGAAGAGCTGTGCAGGTTGGCGGCGTCGAAGGGGCAGCATGTGGTGATCGTGAACCCGGCGGAGGTCTACGGGCCGGAGGACACGGGCATGGTGACCGCAGGAAACCTGGTCGACTTCGCGAAGAGCCGCCCCGTGTTCGTCAGCCATGGTGGAACCAGCGTGGTGCACGTGGACGACGTGGCCAACGGTACGATCCGTGCCCTGGAGAAGGGCCGGTCAGGCGAGCGGTACATTCTCGGGGGCGACAACCTGACCGTGCGCCAACTCGCCGAGCTGACGCTCGAACTTCTCGGCCTCGATCGATCGGTCATCGCCGTTCCGACACCGATACTCCGAGGTCTCGCCAGCGCCGGGTCCCTGCTGCGGATTCCGCTGCCCTTCAATCCGCTGGTGATCCCCTATGCGACCCGCTACTTCTTCATGAACAACCAGAAGGCGACCGAGGAGCTGGGTGTCACTTTCCGAGGCGCCCGCGCGGTCCTCGAACCTACCCTGGAGTGGCTGCGAGGAGCCGGTCACATCGCCTGACGGACCTCTCGTCCTCGCACCCAAACCTCCACAGGAGCCACGATGTCGCTCACCGATATCCTCGCCGTCGCGATCGCCATACTCCTGGGACTGTGGGTCCTGGCCTCCCTCAAGTCCTCCCGGCCGGACGGAACGTTGCTCAAGGTGCACCCGTTTCGGCGGATGATGAGCTTCATCATGCTCGGGCGCAACGAGTCCGTGGTGTACTTCGACGACTACATCGATGTCGAGAAGCTGCGCGCGTACATCACCGAGGCCAGGGAACACTTCCCGGTCGACATCACCCACTGTACCGTTGCCGGTGTCGCGCTCGGGCTCGCCACCGCGCCGAAGATGAACCGCTTCGTGGTCGGGCATCGGCTCTATCAGCGCAAGGAACGGTGGATCACCTTCAGCATGAAACGCCGCAAGATGGATCGTGAGGCGAAGCTGTCCGCCGTCAAGCTCGACATGCCCGATGGCCAGACCTTCCGGGAGCTGGCGGAGCGGATCAACGGCAAGGTGGTGATCGAGCGATCCGATCGGAAGACTTCCTTCGACGTGGAGATGAGCATCCTCAGCGCCCTGCCGAGAGCCGTTCTTCGGTTCGCCGTTCGCCTCTGGCGACTGGCGGACTACTACAACCTGCTGCCCGGCGCCCTCATCCGAAGTGATGCCATGTACACGAGCGTGTTCGTGGCGAACCTCGGCAGCCTGCGCATGGGCCCCGGGTACCATCACCTGTACGAGTGGGGATCCTGTCCCCTCTTCCTGATGATCGGACAGATCGAGGACCGACCGGTCGTGCGCGACGGCGAGGTCGTGGTGCGACCGATGATGCACGTCCGGTTCAGCTACGACGAGCGGATCGACGACGGCCTGAACGCCCGGTTCGGCATCGACACCCTGCGTACCGTCCTCGAGGATCCGTACACCTACCTGGGCTGCCTGCAGGACGACGGCCGCGATGCGCGACCGCTCTCCGAACCCGTGTCCGAGGTCTACGAACAGGGCTGAGGGTCGAGGTCGAAGCGGATGACCGCCCCGCCTGCGGTGGCTCCATGGCCGAGCGGCCTTCTGCCTGCGTTGCAGGATGGTGAAGATCGCCGCACAATCGGGACGGATCAACCTTGCATACTGCGCTGTGTCGATCTACAATCCGACTGGTCGGTCGGAGATTGCGGGAGGATGAAATGAGAAGACTCTTGGCGTTCGAGCGAAGATGGTTCCAGGCGATGGTGGAGACGATTCTGCCGTCCGGCGCTTCCGAACAGTTCCCCCTTGGCGGACAGGATGTGCCCCTGCAACGCTTCCTGGCGGACTTCCAGAGGCACGCTCCCCTGAAGATCGTGGTCGGGCTCCGCGCGACGCTCCTGATGATCTTCATGGCACCGCTGTTCATGTCGGGGATGCGAAGGACCTTCATGGCCCTTGGCGCCGAACGCCGGGAAGCAGCCATTCTCCGCATGCGGCACAGCGACGTTTACGTGATCCGCGAGTTGCCGGTTCTCCTGAAGACGATCGGGTGCATGGCCGTTCTCGGCGTGCCGGAGGTACAGCGCTCGCTGGGCATGGCCCAGGTGGACACGTGCTCCCCAGACTGGGTCGGGGAGTCGCGCACCGAGGATGCTGACGCGGGCCCCACCCGCCCGAACACGATCACGGAGCCGGTTGTCCCGGCCTCCGCTGCAGCGGGGAGCTGAACATGGAACAGTTGCCGAACATGACGACCTTTGGCGATGTCGAGGGCGTTCAGGGTGTCGAGGACGCCTGCGACTACGTGGTCATCGGTACCGGCGCGGCCGGCGCGACGGCGGCGAGGGTCCTCGCGGAGGCGGGACTGGATGTGGTGATGCTGGAGGAGGGGTCATGGATTCCTCGGCAGAGCCTGCGCCAGGACATGTACTCGAGCCTCAAGTCACTCTGGCGCGACATGGGGTTTCAGGGGACGGAGAGCCGCGCGGTTGTCGCCGTGCTTCAGGGGTGCACCGTGGGCGGATCCACGGCGGTCAACAGCGCGATCATTCACAGGCTGCCGGAGCAGATTCACGCGGAGTGGGAACGGGCGTACGGCGCGACGGAGCACATCGCGTACGCGGATCTGGAGTCGGCATGGGAACGCATCGAGGACGAGCTGCGCATCCAGGTGACCCCGGACGAGGTTCTCGGCCGCAATGGGCGGCTGCTTCGCGACGCCTGCGAGCGGAAGGGCTATTCGGTGCAGAGCATCGTCCGCAACGTCGAGGGTTGCAAGGGGACGTCCCGATGCAGCCAGGGGTGCCCGACGGCGCAGCGGCAGAGCATGAACAACGCCTATGTGCCCCGGGCGCTCGCGGATGGAGCGCGATTGTACACGGATTGCCGTGCGGAGAAGGTCATTCGGGAGGGAGGGCGCGCCGTCGGGGTTCGGGGGCGCTTCCGGCGGACCCTGACCCGCGAACGCGGCCCCGAGCTCACCGTTCGTGCGCGGCGCGGGGTGCTCGTCGCCTGTTCGGCCATCCAGACGCCGATCTTCCTGCAGGCCAATGGCATCGGCCGGCAGAGCAGGCTGGTCGGGCAGCGGCTGCAGATGCACCCGGGTGTAGCGCTGGCGGGAATCTTCGACGAGCCGATGCACTGCTGGTTCGGGGCAACCCAGAGTGTCGAAACGCTGCACTTCTGGGAGGACCGCTACAAGATCGAGACGATCAACCTTCCGCCCGAGCTGGCCTCCATGCGCCTGCCGGGGGTGGGTACGGCGCTCATGGAGCAGTTCGGCGCCTTCAAGCACATGGCCATCTGGGGAGTGCAGTGTCGAATGCGCGCTCACGGCCGCGTGCGGCGGGGGGCACTCACCGGGCGTACCATCGTCAAGTACGACATGTTGCCGGAGGATGTGCGGCTCGCGAAGACCGCGCTGGTCACCATGGCCGAGATGATGTTCCTCGAGGGTGCACAGCAGGTTTTGCCGGGCGTACATGGCCTTCCGGGACGCGTGAGCGACATGGACACCATGCGACGAATCTTCGATATCCCCGATGATCCCGGGATCTTCCATGCCATCGGCTCGCACCTGTTCGGCACTGCGGTGATGGGGCAGGACCCCCGGAGCAGTGTTGTGGGCACCGACGGCCAGTGCCATGAGCTTCCGGGACTGTACGTCATGGACTCATCGGTGTTTCCGACCAACATGGGGGTGAACCCCCAGCACACCATCTGCGGGGTGTCGTGGCTCTTCGCCCAGCGCCTCGCGAACGAGGAGCGAGCCACCGCTGCCGCATAGAGACTCGATGCGCGTCCACCCGGGCTCGTCAGCGCACGAGGTAGCGACGCTCGACGTGGGCCTTGAACGCCGTGGTGGCCAGCGCGCTCCCCGTGGCGTCACGCAGCACCTCATCCGTGGAGGTGAAGCTGGCGCGCTGATGCACGTGGGTGCGCAGCCATCCCAGAAGCCCTCTGAAGTCGCCCCGGCCGAGCTCGCTCGGGATGTCCGGTCTGTCCGCACAGGCCCGTTCGAAGAGTTGTGCCGCAGCGAGCGCCCCGAGCGTATACGTGGGGAAGTAGCCCCATCCTCCGCTCGGCCAGTGAATGTCCTGAAGGCAGCCCTGCCGGTCGTCCGGCGGCCGGATGCCGAGGAGCGCATCGAGGCCGTCCGCCCAGGCACCGGGAAGATCGGCGAGCTGCAGGTCGCCCCGGATCAACGCCCGCTCCAGCCGGTAGCGCAGGATCACGTGCGCAGGGTAGGTCACTTCGTCCGCATCGACACGAATCAGGCTCCGCTGAACGTGACCGTAGATCCGTCGCAGGTTGGCTTCCGACCACTCGGGTCCGTCTCCGTCGAAAGCTTCCCGGACGAGTGGAGCGAGGCAGGAGATGAATTCGGGGCTTCGGCAGGCCTGCATTTCGATCAGGAGAGACTGTGACTCATGGAGGGCCATGCCTCGGGCGCCCCCCACCGGCTGGCTTCTCCATGGCGCGGGAAGGCCGCGTTCGTAGAGCGCATGACCACACTCGTGCAGCACACCCATCACGCTCTGGACGAAGTCATCCTCCCGGTATCGGGTCGTGATGCGCACATCGTCGGGGACACCTCCACAGAACGGATGGTGGCTCGTGTCGAGGCGACCGTGGGCGAAGTCGAAGCCCACCAGCCCGAGAAGGCGTCTGCAGAGCGCTTCCTGCTTCGCCTGCGGGAACGGGCCGGGGATCGGGAGGATGCTCTCCTGCTGCTCCTGCTTCTCGACGATCCGGTCGACCGTGTTCGGGAGCCATCCGGCAAGATCATCGAAGAGCGCGTCGATCGTCTCCTCCCGCGCTCCTGGCTCGTACTCGTCCATGAGGGCTTCATAGGCGGAGCAGCCCAGAACCGCGGCCCGGTGTTCCGCTACCTCGCGGGTCAGTCGAAGCACCTCATCGAGCGACGGGAGCAGTCCCTGAAAGTCGTTGTCGGGGCGAGCGGCTCTCCAGCGCATTTCGCAGCGGGACGTGGCGCGCGAAAGCGCCCCGACGAGGTTCTCGTCCACGCACGTGGCATGGAGGTGGGCCCGTCGCATCTCCCGCAGGTTGGCCGTGTCCCACGGGTCGTCCGGTGGCGCGGATTCCGCCTCGGCCAGCCACTCGGACACCTCCGGGGCAGTGAGCAGCCCGTGTCCCAGCATCGTGAGCACCTCGAGCTGCTCGGCCCGTGCTTCCGCGCCGCCGTCCGGCATCATGGTGGCCATGTCCCAGCCGAGAACGCCTCGAGATCCGGTCAGGGCGTTCAGGCGGCGGAAGCGTTCCGTCAGTCGGTCGTACGCGGAGGGGGTCATGGGAAGATCTCCGGAGTCGTGCATGGGCGGGGAAGGGCGATTCCTGAAGAGTGGGCGACTCGGCGCTGTGGTCACGTTGCGCGCGAACGGAATGGGAGGGCTGCGTGAGTGCGGAACCCACGGGGGCCCGACGCGACGGTCTCGCCTCGTTGCGTCAGGTCGCGCGGGAGCGCGTAAGCCATGCACGCGCCGTGGGGTCAGTCGCGAGGCTCCCGGGGAAAGTGACAGGGGCCGCCTCCGCAGACATCGATGACCTCGCCGAACCGCAGGAAGTGGTCCAGCTGGTCGCCGGCGGCGGGCACCGTGGAATGCAGGGAGTGGGGGTCCCCGAACGCATCCTGGGCCGGCCGGTTGTCGCCATTGGGCCATGGGTTCGAGAAGTCGAAGAGGATGACTCCGGAGCCCTGGTGGCCGTAGTCGACGAACTCGAAACCCGGCGGGTTGGTGCGCTCGCGATCCCACGGACCGACCGCCGGGATGCCGAATCGCGAGCGTACGACGTTCTCGATGGTCGACACGGCAACCTGGTAGTCGGCCTTGGCCAGCACCATCAGGGCGCGTCGTTCGTCGTGGCCGTCGAAGGGGTTGGAGATCCGCCGAACCCAGGACACCGGGTCGGTGCCATCCCAGAGCAACTGTGTGGAAGCGAGCACGGTGAGCAGGTTCGGCGGTGTCTGGTACACGGCCGAGAGGATGCCGGCGAACGGGACGAAGCCTGTCGAGCGCTGGAGGAGCGTGCTGTAGTTCGTTCCTGGCACGGCGAGGTATCCGTGCCGGACGTCCTGCGTGACCGCCATGTACGTCTGGCCGAAGATCCCACCCTGCGATCCGCCGAAGTAGGCGACGCTCTCCCGATCGACCTCGACGCCGAATCCTTCGGCGACGAGCAGGTCATCGAGTCGTTCACGGGCAGCGCGCGTGAGGAGAAGGTACTCCACAATGCCCTGGTGAAGGCGATCCGTCATGGTCGTGATGTGCGTCATGTCGGTGACCGCGCCCTGGATGATGTCGGCGTCTTCGCTCGACATGCCCGCCAGATCCGCCCCAACGACGATCCACCCGTACAGGCTTCCCAGTTGTCCGATGTGTCCGGCGCGGATTTCGAAGCGGTTGCCGAGCAGCCCGTGTCCATAGGTCACGATGCCGTGCGGCGTACCGTCCAGCGCGCCGTGGGGAACGCGGATCAGGACGTTCGCGTCACGCCATCCGTTCTGCGCGATGGCACCACTCCCGTCCCGGTGCATTCTCCAGAACGTCGTGCCGCCTGCAGTGTATTGCTCCATGAAGTGGGGGACCTCCATGGTGGCATGGACCTCCAGCGCGATGTCCGCGTGATGGCTTCTGGGGTCGTCGGTGTCGTCGGGATCGCTGCGGAACGAACGGACCTCGGTGATGGTGAGCTCGGGGCCGAGGGGCCCGGTGGCCTCGAACGCCAGGTCACGCATGGTCAGGAGCGGGCCGTGAAGCGCATCCGAGGACGCGGTCACGAAATCCCATGCGAGCGTCAGGGAGTGCGGGTCCACGCCTGCGCCGTCCAGCAGGGAGAACACTTCGTCGAATCGGGGCTGGCGAGCACCCAGGACGGGAAGATCGTCGGTCGTGCCGTCGAGGAGTCGCTGGAACGCGGGCGAACGAGGAATGGGGTCTCCATCGGTGTCCACGAGGTTGCGGAAGGCGACGATGTACCGGCTGGCCTCCTCGAGAATCACGGCCGGTCGGACGATGAAGGTTCGGCGCGACGCGGAGTTGTCCGTGACGTCCAGCTCCGTCCAGTACGGGACGCGCACGAGGGTGTCGTCCTCCACGCGGAACAGGAGCACCGGTGCGTCCGCCTCCAGACTCGGACCGATGTCGTACTCCCGGGCCATGCCCGTGGTGTCCAGTCGCGGGAACCGGGTCATGATGGGGACGCCCAGGCCGTAGCCGTCCATGCGCCGGAAGGGCTCCGGGTCGATGGGTCGAGTCCCCAGCGCTGCAGGCAGGGTGTCGGGACCGAACGCCAGCGTATAGCCGGTCGCCCGCGCCGGGTCCTCTTCGAGGTAGAGATTCGAGGGCCACGGGAAGCTGCAGTGATCCGGCACGAGCGAATCGCAGTCGGGATCCTCCACGATCGGCTCGTCGGACACCGTCTCCTCACGACCCGAGCCGCTTCCGAGGCTCGTCGTGGGCCGCTCCGTGGTGTCGGACGGCTCAGCCGAGCACCCGTCGGTGACCGTGCAGGCAGACGACCGAGCGTCTGACCCCGACGACGGGAGTGCCTCCGTGTCGCTGCTCGCTCCCTCTTCATCACCGCTGCACGCGAAGAGGGCGAGCCCTGTCAGCACGAGCCAGAGCAGCAGAGGAAGGGAAGACCGGAAGGGTCGGGTGAGCGATGGCATGGGTTCCTTGCGGGACAGGTGGGGGGCGACCGTCGAGTGGGGGCGACCGGCGAGTGGGGGCGACCGGCGAGCGGGAGCGTGGCCGCGAGCTCGCCGGCAGAGGCCGCAGGATAGCCGAATCGGTGACGCCCGGAAACGATGACGTCGGACGCCCCCCCACGGGGCACCGACGCTCACGCGGGTTCTCGTGCCGTGCGCCCGTCGCCCGTCGCCTGGCGGCCGGTCACCGCCGTCGACTCGCTGACCGTTCCCTTCGAGTGGGGGCCCTGCGGCGAACCACACTGCGTCGCCGGGAGGAGCGCTCATTCGACCACGTGGGGGATGCGGCCACCGGGTGTCGAGGCCGCATGTCATGTGAACACGCCGCGCCCGTGACCTCGGGCCGGCGCCAGACGAGAGAATGCATCGGCACCCTTCGCCGAGGCTACTCTGCCGCGGGCTTCACGAAGCGCAGGGTCATCCGGTCGCTCTCGCCGATCGAGAGCCAGTGCTCCCGGTTCTCATCGCCCAGCCGAAGTGTAGGGGGCAGCGTCCACACCCCTTCCGGATGATCGCGAGTATCCCGCGGGTTGGCGTTGACGTCACTCCGCTCGGCCAGCTCGAATCCGGCCCGCTCTGCCGCCGCGATCACCTCGGACTCGCGGAGGTACCCAAGGCGAAGCGCCTCGGCCGGGTCTGCATCCTCGGCCGCTCGGTGCGTGACCAGACCGAACGTCCCTCCCGGGCGCAGGACGCGGAACACCTCGGCCATGACCGTATCCGTGATGTCGTTGCGCGCCCAGCCGTGCGCATTGCGGAACGACAACACGAGGTCGACGCTCCCATCCTCCTCCAGGGTGACGCGCCGGCCGGGGACGAAGACCTCGGCACGCACGTCACCAAACACATCCGACCGATCGTCGAGCATCTCCAGCACCATGCCTGCCAGCCGTGTCGGATAGGCCTCCGGATCGCCGTCGGGGTCGTAGTTTCCGAGGATGAGCTGTCCGTGGCCCGCCACGAATGGGGCGAGAACCTCGGAGTACCACCCACGGCCCGGATAGAGCTCCAGAATGGTCTGGTCCGGCTCGGCCCCGAAGAACAGCAGGGTCTCCACGGGGTTTCGGTACTGATCGCGCGCCCGGTTGTCCTCGCTGCGATGGGGGAGGGCGGCGATGGCCTCAAGCCGGGCACGGGCTTCGGAGGGCAAGGTCACTTCGGCAGCAGCTTCCGCGACTTCGGCCGATGCCGCCGTGGGTTCCTCCGCGGGCAATGCGGTGGCCGGGACCGTCTCCACAGCCTGCGAGCCTCCGCACGCGGTGAGCAGAAGGCCGATCGTCAGGACGGCGAAGAATGAACTGGAACGAGGCTGACGCATGAATCTCTCCTGAGGGACAAGGACTGGGGCGGGACAGGGGCTCCTGCGGGCCGTGCCGGGGCGGCAGACGCGCCGTGGGTGGGGTGTGAACGCAGCAATGGCCATGGGCTGCTCACGAAAACCTGCGTTTCCGTGGCGCGACAATCCGGAGTCTCCAACCGACTCGGGCATGCAATGACGCCGCGTCGGGTCCGACCGCGCCCCCCCATCCGACGGGGTACGGTCGAACTTCGTGGGCTCGCCAGGCGATCTACAGGGTGCGGAGTACACGCTCGAGCGGGAGGCGCCAGCGCCCCCCATAGATGCCGCCCGGGGCGCGCCGCCCGATTCCCAGCAGCATCACGATCTCATGGCCTCCTCCACGCAGGCCCACCGCCTTCGCCACCCGTCGACCGTCGAACCCTTCCATGGGACAGCTGTCGAACCCCTCGGCGTGCAACGCCAGCATCAGCGTCTGGCAGGCCAGTGCACAGCTCTTGATCGCCACGATCCGCGGATAGAGACCGCCCCCGTCGAACTGCGGCACCGGACGCGCCCACGTCAGCACGCGGCTCATCAACCAGCGCCCCCACCCGACAAGCCCCAGCGGCCCGCTCGACCACGTCAGGGGGACCACCTTCCCGTAGTAGTCGAGCACGGCATCCGGCACGTCGTGTCCGCGAAAGGCCTCCAGCATCGCGTCGCGATTCGCCCGCCAACGGTCCCAGCGCGCCACACAGACCACGATCTCCGCAGCCGTCGTGGCCGCAGGCTGACCCATCGCCGCCTCCGCCACCTTCGCGCGAACCTCCGGGCTGCGAACCCGAATGAACTCCCAAGGCTGCAGATTGGACGAGTTCGGCGCCAGAACCGCCGCGCGCATCGCCCGCTCGAAGACGTCGTCCGGAACCGGGTCCGCGGTGAACCGGCGCACCGAACGGCGACCCTCCACCACCGCATGAAACGCCTCGGCATGCTCGCTCGTCGGCACCTCCGCGGCGTCGTCCGGATCGGAAACCTCGATGCGGTTCAGGGTGTCGAACAGGGACATGGGCGTCGCTCCGTGCAGGCGGGAACCGGTCGTGCGCACCAGACAGCGACCGGACTGGAGACCCGATGGTGCGACCTGGCCGGCTCCTGTGCAAGCAACGACGCAGTGTGCCATCCCCGACGGCTGGCCATCATCAAACGACATGTGATAGGTAACGCATGTTATTATTCTGGCCTCCTGACCAGGCTTCCCGTCATGCGCACCGCTCGCTCACTCCGTCACGTGCCCTCCACCACCGCCGCAGGAACACTTCTGCTGCTGCTGACCTCCGCGGTCGCTCTCTCGTCCTGCACCGAGGACAAGGACTCCACCGAGAACGGGCCAACGCTCTGCATGGACCCAATCCTCGCCGGTGAACTGTCCGGCGACGGTCTGTGCAGCGAGGTCACGGTGCGGCGGTCGGCGACCGGACTCGCCCACATCGAGGCCCACAACATGCGGGACCTCGTCTGGGCACAGGGATACGAGATGGCGCGCGACCGCCTCTTCCACATGGATCACTTCCGGCGGTTCACCTACGGCACCCGCGCCGAGGTCTTCGGCCCCGACTTCCTCGACGATGACCGGACCAAGCGCGTGTTCGGGTTCCGCCAGGTGGCGCAGGAGGCGAGCGACTGGTGGGAGACTCACGACCCGGAGACGTTCGCGTTGCTCTCCGCATTCGCCGAAGGGGTGAACGCCTACATGCACGACATGCAGGAGGGCGAAAACGATGCCCTGCGCCCCTCCGAACTCGATCGGATCGATCCGGCCTACGTCCCCGAACCCTGGCACCCGCGCGACTCGCTCGCCATCCTCAAGATCATGATCTTCGGACAGACCTTCCAGGGCGACACGCTGCTCTTCTACTTCGCCGCGGAATTCCTGACCCCCGCCGCGGCGTTCCAGGATCTTGTCCGCTTCGAACCGCTCTTCCCCACCCACGTGCTGGAGGAAGAACCGACCCGGCGCACGGCCGCCAAAATCTTCTCCCCGCGACTGCCCGATGCTGTCGCCGAGAGGCTCGCGCACTGGCGGAACGAAGCCTCCGCGCTCGACGAGGGGGAGCGGCACGCGCTCGGAGCGGCCCTGCGCACCCTCGCCGAGCAACTCGCCACCGCACGAGGACTCTCCGCTCCCGGAGCCACCGGCGGCAGCAACGCCTGGGCGATCGGCGGCTCCTTCACCGCACATGGCGGCGCCATCCTCTGCAACGACCCCCACATGCCCCCTGCCGTGCCGACCACCCTCTACCCCATGCACCTCGTCGACCGCAGCGTGGACGACACCGGCGTCTTCGGCTTCAGCGTGCCCGGTGTGCCCTGGTTCCTCATCGGACACAACCGCACCTCCGCATGGGGCATGACCAACGCCTTCGGAGATGTGACCGACATCGCCCGCGAGACCGTCGTCCAGCGCGGGAGAGCCACCCTCTACAACGGCGACGAAATCCCCATGGACATCCGCGAGGAGCGCATCCTCGTCCGGCGCGAGGGTGGGGCGCTCGGCGACGTCGACGAGGTCGTCCAGCAAGTCCGCGTGGTCCCCCACCGCGGCCCGCTCCTCAACGACATCCTCCCGCCGGAGCTCGGCAACACCCTCGCCAACCTCAACTACATCTTCTCCACCCTGTGGACCGGGTTCCGGCCCGACACCGGAGAACCCGAGGTCATGCAGCGCATCTTCGCCGCGCGGAACGTCGACGAGAAGATCGCCGCCCTCGAGCGCTTCGACGGCGGCATCATGTCCTTCACCTTCGCCGACCACACCGGCGACGTCGCCTACCTCCCCGCCGGACCCCACGTCCAGCGCCTACGGGACATCGAGGAGGCCCCGCCCTACCGATACCTCGACGGCACAACCGGCCCCGACTGGGGCGACAACCTCCCCTTCGACGACATCCCCCGCCTCGTCCGCCCAACCAAGGACTACATCGTCAACGCGAACAACGCCATCGGCACCCAGACCCTCGACAACCGACCCGAGTCCGGAGGCCACTACTTCGGCCACTTCTTCGACCTCGGCACCCGCGCCCACCGCATCACCGAACGCATCGAGGCCTGGCGCGGCGACACCGTCACCCTCGACATGAACATCCAGCTCCAGTCCGACGCCCACGCCGTCCTCGCCGAAGTCTACCTCCCACCGCTCCTCGCCCTCGCCGACCGCTGCGATGAGGACGATTCCCACCCCCGACGCTGCGAGGCCATGACCCTGCTCGCCCAGTGGGACCTCCAGCAGCGTCGCGACAGCCCCGCGTCCACCGTCTACAACGCCTTCTTCATCCAGTTCGCCCACGACACCTACAGCGCACACATCCCAGGCCTGATCTACCCGCTCCTCGGCGGCTTCCTCGTCAACCTCGCCGGTCGTGCGCTCATCCGACTCATCGAGAACCCGGACGCCGCCGGCGGCAACTGGTTCGGCGGCGACGAACCCCTCGCCCTCCACCACATCGATGACGCCCTGCTGCGCGCCCTTGACCTCGCCCTCGCCGCACTCGACGCGTTCCACGGCGATGACCTGCCCCTCGACCAGCGCACCTGGGACGACGTCCATCAGGTCTCGCTCCACCACCCGATCTGGGACGACCAGACCCTCGGCCCGGAAGGCATGGATGGCAGCGTCCGCACCGTGCTCGCCGCCGACTTCGCACCCGTGGCCCCGGACGGCTCCCTCCGAACCCTCCCCTGGAGCGTCAACGAAATCGCCGTCATGCGCTACTGCACCGAGCTCCGCCCCGACGGCGGCCCCAACACCCGCTACATCGTCTCCGGCGGCGTCTCCGGACACCTCGGCAGCCCCCACTACGACGACCAGTTCCCGGCCTGGCTCGAAGGCGACACCTTCCCCGTCCCCTTCCTCCCCGAAGCCGTCGAGGCCGCCGCGCTCTCCCGCACCGTCCTCCCCCCGGGCTTCGGCGCCACCGCACCCTGACCGCCCCCCGAAGACACCCCGGCCCGGCCCTCCACACACGCCCCCGAACTCCCTCCGCGCTCCCCCATGACTCCCGCGGCCCATCCGGGCCGCTGCCGTCGCGCCGCCCCTCCGCGCTCCCCCATGACTCCCGCGGCCCTTCCGGGCCGCTGCCACCCCGATCCGCCGCCCC
>REDH01000037.1 GCA_007693585.1 Deltaproteobacteria bacterium | reverse complement strand
CCCCGCCCCGGCGGCCCCGCCGCAGAAGGTCGTTCCCGCACCGGCTCCGGCGGCGAAGCCCGATGGAGCGGACGCTGCCGAGGAACCGGGCCCCCGACGGCCCGGCACCGGGCGTCAGGTCGCCCTCCCGCGGGCGCCGAGCCCCCTGAAGGCGCCGGTGAGCGCCCGCGCCCAGCAGCGTGGCGACGGAGAGGACGCCCCGGACGACGCCCCCGAGGCGGACGCCGCGCCACCGGAAGTGGCCGCCGACGACGCCGGCGCACCCCGCGACACCGCACCGCCCGAGACCTCTGCGGAGAGCGAGGCCCCTGCGGAGACCGATGCGCCCGATGACCCCGCGGCCGGGGAGGAGGAGGTGCTCGCCTCCCGTCCCATCGACCAGGACGCCGGCACCGATCTCGACGCCGTCGCTCCCCCGGAGGAGGACGAGCGCCCCGCCGCGCCGCGATCCGCGGATGACGATCGGCTCGCGCTCACCGACCAGGCCGGCCGGGAGGCTGCCGCCCTGTCCCCGGACGACCTCGCCGGCGCGGTGTACGACGACAGCGTGGACGAGGCCGACACCGCGGCCACCCCGGACGAGGACGAGTTCGACACGCGCCCGGAGCCGGGCATGAAGGTGCCCGGTCGCGGCGGGCCTCTCAAGGCCTTCGTCGCGCTGATCGTCCTCGCCATCGCGGGGGTTGCGGTGGCTCACTTCGCCCTCGACATGCGCATTCACCAGATCGACGTCTGGCTCGGCAACGTGGCCGAGGAGCCGGGCTCCCTCTGGGTGGAGAGCGACCCCCTGAACGCCGCCATCTTCCTGGACGATGCGGACACGGGTCTGCGCACCCCGGCGGCCCTGACGGACCTGTCCCCGGGCGCCGAGCTGTCCATCACGGTGCAGCTCGAGGGCTACCGGCAGCCGGCGGCCGAGCGCGTGGTGGTCGTCTCCGGGCGTCGGCCCACCGTGACCTTCCCGCTCGAGCCCATCCCCCACACCTTGCGGGTGGACTCCGAGCCGCCCGGAGCCGTGGTGCTCATCGAGGGCGAGGAGGTCGGCACCACGCCGGCGCAGGTCGGGCCGCTGTCGGTTCCGGCCGGGCGCCCGGTCCCGCTGATCCTGCGCTTCGAGGGCTACCACGAGGAGTTCGTCGAAGCCCGGTGGGAGCCGGGTCAGGAGCAGTCGAGTCTGCGCGTCTCGCTCCGGCCCGATCCGCTCTACGAGGGTCCTTCCGACGACTGACCCTCGGCGTGGAATGCGGGGTGGGTCACGCCGTCGGCGGCATCCAGGAGCACCCTGGCCAGCTTGAGGAAGTCCGCCTCGGTCACGATCCCCACCAGCCGGTCGTCCGGGTCGACCACCGGGAGGCAGCCGAGCTTCGCGTCGAGCATGCGGTTCACGGCGTCGCCGAGGGGCGTGTCCCTGCGGGCGCGCACGAGCTGCCGCACCATGACCGCCGAGACGGGGGTGTCCCGGAGCAGTGCGGCATCGCGGATCCCTTCCGGGTCCAGCAGCCGGGACGGGCGTGCGGCGAGCACGTCCCGCTGGGTGACGAGACCCACGAGGGCGCCCTGGTCATCCACGACCGGCAGATGTCGGATCCGTCCGTGGGCCATGCGTTCCACGACGGTCCGAAGGGTGTCCCCGCCGCGCACCGTCAGGGGGTCGCGGGTCATGAGATCTCCGACGCACATGCCGTCGCGCTCGGTGCGGGTCATCGGCTAGAGCTCGATGTCGCCGCCGTGGAAGCGGCGCTGGTGGGCCCGGATGGAGTCGGCCAGCTCCTCTTCCGCGGCCTCGTCGCGGTGAAGGGCCACCTGGGCCCCTTCGCCTGCTCCGTCGGGAAGCCAGGAGCGCGGCACCCCGCACTCTCGGCCCTCGGCATCCACCAGCACGGCGCACTCGCCTTCGATGCGATCCACGGTCAGCGTCACGGCTTCCTCCTGGGGGCGGTGTGCGGGGATCCGGACGTGTGCGCCCCGCGGCTGCCTCCCCATGCGCACCGACGGGGGAGGGGTCAAGCGGCGGTCGCGCACGCCGCGGCTCGTCTCGCGGTTCGTGCCGGCGTTGGCCGGGGCCTGGCGGTCCGTGGCGGAGGCTCGCGGCGTCCGCGGCTCACGCGCGCTCGGGGCCGGTGTCCGTGCGCCCGCCGAGGATCACGCGATAGACGAGTGGCACGACGACGAGGGTGGTGAGGGTGCTGGCGATGAGTCCTCCGATCACCGCTCGTCCGAGGGGGGCATAGGGGATCCCCACGAGGGCGGAGGTGCCGATGGCCATGGGCACCAGGCCGAAGATGGTGGTGAGCGCGGTCATGAGGATGGGGCGGAGGCGGTCACGGGCCCCTTCGGCGATCGCCCGATCGATGCCCCGCCCGGCCCGTCGCAGCTCCTGGACCCGGTCGATCAGGACGATCGCGTTGTTCACGACGATCCCGACGAGGAGCACCATGCCGACCCCGGCCATGGTGTCGAAGGGCGTGCCGGTGAGGTAGAGGGTCCAGTACACGCCGACGAAGGCGAAGGGGATGGAGAAGAGGATGACGAAGGGCACGCGGATGCTTTCGAAGAGCACGCCCATGAGCAGGAAGACGAAGGTGATCGCGAGGACGAGGGCGAAGCGGCGGTCCTCGGCGCCTTCCTCGAGGGCGCGGAACCGGTCGCCCTTCTCGAGGGCGTATCCGCGGGGCCAGTCGAAGGCGGCGGCGGCCGCGTCGATCTCGCGGGCGAGGCGGTCGAGGTCCTCGCGGTCGGTGTAGAGGGTGAGCGACAGGCTGGTGCGCCGGTTTTCCCGGCTGATGGAGGTGTATCCGCGCCGCAGTTCCACGGAGGTGACCGTATCCAGGCTGATCCCCTGCCGGTTGCCTTCCTCGTCCATGCCGGCGAGCTCGAGGGACATGAGGTCGACGAGTTCGCGTCGCTCCGTGCCTTCGCCCTCGACGCGCACGGGCAGCACGTCCCCTTCGCGCTGGAGGTCGGGCAGGCGCCGGCCGCGGAGGCTGTAGTCCACCACGGCGCCGACCATCATGGGCGACAGGCCGAGGCGGCTTGACCGCTCGCGGTCCACGCGCAGGTGCAGCTCTTCGCGTCCGGCCTCGCCCCCTTCCACCTGCACGCTGCGGATACCGGGGATCAGGCGCAGCCGCTGTCCGAACGCGTCCCCGAGCTCGGCGAGCCGGTTGGAGTCGGGTCCGACGACGCGCACGGTCACGGGCTCATTGGGGCTCCCGGTGCTGTCCCACGCCAGGCTGACGTTCATCCCGGGGACCGACGGCAGTCGCTCGACGGCGCGCTCGATGATTTCCTCGCGGTCCAGCGCCCGCTCGCCGGGCGGTCGGAGGAACGCCCGGAGCTGGGGGCGCGCCACACCCGAGCCATAGCGCAGCATGAGGTGGGCGATGCCGAGCTCGTCGGCGGCCTCGAGGAGCGCCGCCTCGGCCATGGAGGCTGCCGCGCGGCGTTCATCCGGCCCCGTGCGATCGTCGAAGGTCATCCACACGCGGAAGTCGTTGATGTTCGCCTCTGCCCGGTCCGTCTGGATCACCCGTGGAAGGGGCCAGGCCACGGTGGCGAACGCCAGGAGGATGATGAGGAACGCGTCCCCCCGGCGCCGCAGCGCGAGCGTCACGAGCCGGAACAGGGCGTCCTCGAGCCAGCGCACGGCGGGCAGGTCCGGCGGCAGTCCCTGACCGAGGGCCATGACGCTCGCCAGCGGCAGGAAGAAGAGGGACACGAGCAGGCTCGCCAGCAGTCCTGCGCACACCGGGAGTCCGATCTCGGCGAGGTAGAACGACAGGGTCTCGCTGCCGCTCATGAGGATGAGGGGCAGGAACACGACCACGGTGGTCAGGGTCGCGACGGTGATCGCGAGCGCCACCTCCGCGGCCCCGTGCAGCGCCGCCTCCCGCGGCGGGAGGCCTTCCTGGCGTCGCCGCTGGATGTTCTCGGTCACGACGATGGCGTTGTCGACGACCATGCCCACCGCGAGCATCATCCCGGTGAGCGAGAGCACGTTGAGCGTGCGGCCCATGGCCTGCATGACCACGAGGGTGAGCAGCATGCTCAGGGGGATGGCGGCGGCGACGACCAGCGTCATCCCCGGCCGGCGCAGGAAGAGGAAGAGCACGAGGACGGCGAACGCCCCGCCCCACAGCGCCGTCTGGCCCAGGTTGTCTAGGGCCTCGGTGATCACATCCCCCTGGGCGAAGAACACGTGCAGGCTGAGCCCCTCCAGGGCCGGGTCGCCGGGCAGCTCGTGTTCGAGCGCCCGCACCACGCGCGCGCTGGTCTCCACCGCGTTCGCCCCCGCCTCGCGGTAGACCGCGAGCATGACCGCGTCCTCCCCGTTGACCCGGAACAGGGCGTCGTCCGCGCGGTCCTCCACCTCCACCCGGGCCACGTCCCCGAGCCGTCGTCCGTTGCCCACCGGCGTCTCCCTCAGCTCCTCCACGGACCCGAAGCGGGCGGTCAGGCGCAGGGGGATGACTCGGCCGGCGTCCTCGATGCTCCCCACCGCGAGCGCGAAGTTGTCCCGCGCGAGCTGCTCCACCAGCTCGGCCACCGTGAGTCCTGCCGAGGCCACCGCCGGCTCGTCCAGCGCGATGATCACGGTCGGTTCGGCGGCCCCGAACGCCTCGACCCGCGACACCCCGGGGATCCGCTCCAGCCGCGGGGTGATCACCGCATCCACGGTCGCTGCGGACAGCGTCCGGTGCGCGGTCCCCGACAGCCCGAACCACACCATCGGATCGTCCGCCGGGTTGTACTTCCAGATCAGCGTCCGGCCCATCTCGTCGCCCAGCTCGGGGCGCAGGCGATCCAGCCGGTCCCGCACCTGGTTCCAGGCCGCGTCCATGTCGGTGCCGTCGCGGAACTCCATCAGGAAGCTCGCCGAGTTCGTCCCGATCCGCGTCCCGATCCGGTTCACGTTGCGGACGGTGGCGAGCAGCTCCTCGGCCGGGATGGCGATGCGCTGCTCGATGTCCGCGGGCGCTGCGCGCAGCGTGGGCACCTGCACGAAGAGGAACGGCGGCGTGAACCCGGACGGGATCAGCTCCACCGGCATGCCCCGCCACACGATCACCCCCACGGCCACGAGCGCCAGCAGCAGCATCCGGGCGGTCACCGTCCGGGTCAGCGCCAGGGACGGGAGCCAGCCCCCGCGCGGCGGCGGAGGCATCACGGTTCCCCCCGGCCCGCCTGCACGAGATCCGCCGCCCCCAGGCGCTCCACGAGCGTCACCCCGAGGAGGTGGTCGAGTTGCAGCGCCACCAGCGCCCGGTCCGTGCGCACCCGCACCAGCCCCAGCTCCGCCTCCTCGAGGGCCTCCATTGCCTCGAGCCCCTGCTGCACCGTCCCGAGGCCCCGCTCGAACCGTGCGGACTCCGCCGCCACCGCCCGCGAGGCGAGGGTGACCCGCAGCGCCGCCAGCTCCTCCCGCTCCGCGAGCAGCGCCGCCTGCCGAAGCAGGTCGGTCGCCTCATGGCACAGCGCCCGCCGCAGGGCGTCGCGCTCCAGCTCCGCCCGCTCGATCGCCAGCTCCGCCCGCACCCGCTCTTCCTCCGCCGCCCGGTTCCCCAGCGGCATCGAGAACACCAGCCCCGCAAAGAGTGTGCGGGCCTGAAACCGCACCAGCTCGCCCCACGCCCCCCCGTAGCGGTCATCCAGCCCGGCCTGCGTCACCGCCGCCGTCGCATCCAGCCGCGGTCGCAGCGGGTCCTCCGCCCCCACCGCCGCCAGCCGCGCCTGCTCCACCTGTGCCTGCACGGCCAGCAGGTCCGGGCTCGCCAGCTCCGCCACCCGACAGGCCTCCTCCGCCTCTTCCACCCCACGCGCCCGGGGCGCGCCCACGCCGCCCGGCAGCAGGCGCCCCCTCCCCGGCGCCTCCCCCAGCAGGCGCCGGAGCTGATCGCTGCGCTGCTCCACCGTGCCGCGCGCCGCGATCAGCGCCTCCAGCCCCGCGGCGATCCGCTGACGCCCGATGTCCAGCTCCGCCGCCGCCATCCGCCCCCCCGCCACCAGCGCCTCCGCCTGCGCGAGCTGCTCCCGGGACCGCGCCAGCGACCGCCTGCGCACCTCGTGCGTCTCCACCGCGAACTGCAGCTCCCGCAGCGCCACCAGCGCCTCCGTCGCCCGCACCGACGCCTCGCGCCCCAACACGAGCAGCTCCCCCGACTGCCGCAGGTCCGCCAGCCGCTCCGGCAGCGTGTTCACGCGGCGCCCCCCCCCCTGAAGCAGCGGCTGCGTCACCGACAGCGTCACCCCCACCTCCAGGTCCGGACCCTGCTCGATGCGGTCGCTGAACCCCTCCAGCCGGATCGGCACCGACGACCGGCTCATCGCGTTCGACAGGCTCAGGCTCGCCACCGTCCCCGGCCGAAACCGCTGGCTCAGCGACGTGCTCAGCTCGTAGCGCTCGCTGCGCGCGATCCCCCGCGTGATCCCCTGTGCCACCGGCGTGCGGGCGTTGGTCACGCCCAGCTCCGCCCCGAGCACCGGATCCCAGCTCCCGTCCACCCCGCGGCGCTCGCTCGCCCGCTCCCGAAGCCCCAGGCGCACCCGGGCCAGATCCGGGCTGCCCCGCACCAGCCGCTCCAGGACCGCCTCCTCGGTGATCTCCTCCGCGGCCGCCGCCAGCGGCGGTGGATCCGGAGGCAGCTCCAGCTCCTCGGCGGCGGCCGCGGCGACGAACGCCACCGCGGCGAGGAGGCCGCAGCACACGGCGCGCGGGAGCACGCGACGGCGCGGATGGGGTTCGGACATCGGTGCTCCCGCAAACGAGAAGAATCCGGACGCGCCGCCGCTCAGAAGAGCGCGCGCAGCGCGGTGCCGGGATAGTAGTTGGCGATGATCTCGCGATAGTCCATCCCCCGCTCCGCCGCGCCGATGGCCCCGCTCTGGCACAGCCCCACCCCGTGCCCGAAACCGCCGCCGAGCAGGTGCACTGCCCGCAGCGCCCCTCCGGCGTCCCGCTCCTCGTCGAAGACGAAGAGCGCGCTGCGCAACCCCCCGAGCGCCCGACGGATGTTCAGCTCGCGCTCGATGACCACCTCCCCCTCGCTGCCGCGCACGCGCAGGCGGGTGATCCGCCCGCTTGCATCGCGCGACAGCACCTCGAGCCCCTGCACGCGCCCGACGCCCGGGTGGCGCGCCGCCACCGCCTCCGTGAGCTCGCCGGCCTGCAGGGTCCGGTCCCACCGGAAGGTCCGCCCGGCGCTGAACGACGTGATCGCCGAGAACGCGTCGGGCGGGTTCTCGAGGAACGCCCGCACCGCATCCGCGGGCAGCCCGTCCCGCCACTCCGGCCGATCCTCGGGCCCGTCGTAGCGCGCGCGCAGGTAGCTGCGCTGCTCGCCGCCCCAGGTCGTGGAGTTCATGCCGGCGAAGCCCCCGTTGTTGGCCGAGAAGAATGCGTTGATGATCCGGTCTCCGTCCACGACGACGATGCCCCGCGTCGCGCGCACGGCGGCCGTGGTCCGGCGGTTCTCGTGGGTGATGCCGCGATACACCTGGCACATCTGGTCTGCGCAGGTCATCCACGGCTCGGAGAGGTGGCGCACCCCGAAGTCGGCGAAGAGCTCCGAGCGCGCGGCGACGGCCTGCGCCTGCAGCGCGGCCTCGGGGGCGCTGGCGTAGATCTCCGCCGGCAGGATTCCGGCCACGGCGCGTTCGATGGGCAGCTCGTTGATGAGGGAGAGCATCCCGTCGCGGTCGGCGGTCACGATCATGGCACCGGTGAACTCCCGGGTCTCGCGCCCCGCCATGTGGGTCCCGCGGTCGAACGCCACGTCCTCGACCCGGAAGGTGGTGTCGCCCACGGGTTCGAGGCGCAGAAGGTCGCGGCTGCGCACGCTCACACCGCCGGGCAGCCCTTCGACGACGATCGTGCCGCCGGGGTGCGACTCGAGGAGGCTGTGCAGCCGCGCCTCGACCCCGTGTTCCCGCTCGATCTCCCGGGCGAGCGCCCGCGCCTCGGCCCGATCCGCGGTCTCGCCCAGGGTCAGCAGCACTCGCCGCGTGTCGAAGGATTGCCCCCGCACGGCGAAGATCGAGCCCACCTGATGCACGCGCATGGTGTGGCCCAGGCCTTCCCAGCGCTCCCGTTCTCGCTGGAGCGCCTCGCGCTCCGCCGGGCGGAAATCGGCGACGACGACGTGGTGCTCGTAGGTGCCCGCGGCCCCATCCTCCATGCGGACGGTCAGCCGGGAGCCCCCGGGGATCCGCACCTCCGCGTCCCGCATGCCCACCGGCAGCAGCCGCGCCTCTCCGCTCGGCGTGATGCGCATCCGATCGTCCCCGTCGGCGATGCCGATCGTCACCAGCGGCTCTCCATCCGCGGTGAACCGGAGCTGGGGCGAGTAGAGCACGGCGAGCCGGTCGGCGCGGGTCCACTCGATGCTCCGGGCCTCCGCGGTCGCCGGCGCTCCGGCGAGGCCGGGGACGAGGACCGCGAGCGCGGTCAGCGCCAGCGCGACCGCCCGGCGCCGGCGGAGCAGCAGCAGCCCCGCAGCGACGGCGAACCAGCCCGCGGGCCCGGGCGCGAACGGCCCGCCCGCGGCGCATGTGCCGCACCCGCCCGAGGAGAACGTCTCGTCCTCGGGGAGCTCGTCCGGGGGCGTGACGCAGGCGCCGGAGAGGGGTCGGCACAGCTCCGCCGCCCCGTCCTCGAGGGGGACGAGCTGGCAGACGGCACCGTCGGGGCAGGCGAGGCCGCCGGCGCAGGACGGCGCGCAGACGAGGGCGCCTGTGTCCTCCCGAATGCACAGGGGCTGGCCGTCCGGCCCGCAGTCCTCGTCGGTGAGGCAGGGCTCGCAGACGACCGCGGACGTGTCCGGACAGGTGCCGGCGTCGGGCACACACTGGCGGAGGGTGCCGCCGAAGCCGTCGTTGACGGCGAGGCAGGTGAAGTCGGTGGGGCACGGGAGGTGTTCGACGTGGCACTCCCGCGCGCAGAAGGTGGGGGACTCGGCGGTGCGCCGAACGCAGAGGTCGCGGGGGCCGCCGCAGTCATCGTTGACGGCGCAGGGGGCGCAGAGGTCGGCGCCGACGCTGGGGAGATCGAGGCCGGGCGGCGGGAAGGGGCGTTCGCAGTCGTCGTCGGGGCAGGGGTAGAGGGTGCAGAGGCCCTCGACGTCGTCCTCGTCGAGGATGCGGTTGCCCAGGGATCGGCTCGGGGAGACGTGGCGGAACATGACGGCCTCGGCGAAGGCGGAGTGGGCGAGTCCGACGGCGTGGCCCAGCTCGTGGGCGAGGACACCGCGGAGGTCGTAGGTGCCGATCTCGCCGTCGGTGCTCCAGCGGCGATCGGCGGCGTTGAGGCGGATGGTGGCTCGGGTGAGGTGTCCTGCGTCGTTGAATCCGACGAGGGTGAAGGCAATGACGACGGCCCCGCCGGTGCCGACGAAACTGTCTTCCCAGAAGGCGACGGTGTTTCCCGGGACGTCGAAATCCGGTTCGTCGTCGAAGGGGACGCCCTGTTCGAGGACGAGAGACGCGCAGGCGGGGGCGGACCACATGTCGAGCGCGTCCGTGGCCTGCGCCTGCATGCGCTCCCAGGGAACGCCGGGGACGGAGTGGCGGTGGAAGCGGAAGGTGGCGGTGGCGGCGGGCCAGAAGAGGGGAGCGCCGTCGGGGCCGCGGGTGTCGAAGGCGAACTTGGGCCGAACGGGGCCGTCGCCGGCGGCGGGGCGGACGCCGCGGCCGAGGCCGAGCACGGTGTGGGCACCCGTGCCGGGCCACCGGAGGGTGTGGAGGCGCACGCGGGTTCCGGGCGGGAGGTCCGGTCCGCCGAACCAGTGCTGCTCGGGGCGGTGTCGTGCGGGCCAGACGACGGTGTTCGGGAGCTGGTCGCAGGGGCCGACGGCGACGGGCTGGTCGAGGAGGAGCCGATCGACGTGGAGGCCGCGGTGGGTGAAGGCGGGGGCCTCCCCGAGCCAGGTGGCCTCGATGGTGCAGTCGGCGAGGGCGCTCCATCGCGCTTCGTCGTAGTCTTCGACGAGGAGTGCGGCGGCGGTGCGCGGCAGCACCGCGAGCGCCAGGGCGAGGACGAGCGGCGCGCGGTTCATCGGGCGATCCCGAGCTGGAGGCCGACGTGTCCCGGGGCGAGGACGGGTTCGAGCCGGGCGCGTCGGTCGGGGCGTTCCTGCCGGGCGGGCACCAGCCAGAGGACCGTGGCGGTGATGGCGCAGGCACCGGCGGTGGCGAGGAGGATGTTGGCGGTGGTGGCCTGCCTGCGTCCCGTGCGGGCGAGGTCGTCGGCTTCGCGCTCGATGCGGGTGTCGTCGAAGCGGTCCCGGGTGCGGGCGAGGGCGGCGCCGCTGACCGCTGCGCCGGTGCCCGCGAGGATCGCCCCGCCGGCGAACGAGAGTGCGGCGATGCGGCGGGGTGGGATCGGCACGCCACCGAAGTCGTTGTCCTCGAAGCGCTCCACGATGTGGGCGGAGCCGGAGACCGCGAGCTCACGCTGCGCCAGGCGGGTGTCGCGGGTGACGGTGAGCGCATACCGCCCCGGAGGCAGCACGCGGTCGGCGGTGGGGGTGGGGCCGAGGCTCCGGTCATCGAGGGCGACGGCGTCGCCGGAGCGGCTGGAGCGAACCTCGAGGGTGGCGTGGCCCTCGAGCCAGGCGGCGAGGCGCTGCCGGAGGACCTGCGGCGCGAGGGGGCGGTCGAGGGGCATCTGCACGTCGAAGGGCACGAACTCGGGGGCGTGGCTGGCGAACCGGACGCGCAGGGCGGTGGTGCCGCCGCCCTCGATGGAGGGCGCGAGCACGGCGTCGACGCCGATGTCCTCGCCGGACGCCCGGAGGCAGGCGCGGTCGAGGGTCGAGCAGCCCAGCAGGTTGAGCGCCGCGGCGAGGTCGAGATCGCGGCGATCGATCACCTCGTGTTGTCCTGCGATCCCCTGCAGCAGGGCCTCCTCCAGCGCGGCGGTGCCGAGGGTGGCGGGCACGCCGTCGCCCACGCCGAGGACGAGCACCGTGTGCTGCGCCAGCGCCGGGGTGGCGAGCAGGAGGAGGAGGGATGTGATGGCGATTCGGAGCATGGCGGTGGGGCGGTCACGGAACTCGCGCCCGTACCATAGCCGCTTCCGGCGGCGATGAGAACTCCGCGAGGCAACCGGGACGCATCGGGGGACGCGCCGCGCACGAGCCCCCACCCGGCGGCTGGGCATCACAAGGGCGGACGCGCCGCGCACGGGCCCACACGGCGGCTGGGCATCACCGGGGCGGGCGCGCAGCGCACGGGCCCACACGGCGGCTGTACATCACAAGGGCGGACGCGCCGCGCACGGGCCCACCCGGCGGCTGGGCATCACCAGGGCGAGATGAGTCCCCAGGAGGTGGGGAGTGCGGGGGCGTCGGGCTCCTCGAGGATGCCGTCGACGAGTCGGGTGGTGGCGCGTGCGCCGCGGTCGGCGCTCTCGGTGGGCGCGGCGCTGCTCTGGGAGATCATGAGCTGGAAGCCGCCGGCCTGTCCGCCGGCGTCGGGCAGCGGCGCGGTGCCGTCGTCCTCGAGGCCGGGGCGGAGGAAGCAGCTCGGCATCTGCACGAAGTCGAGCCCGTTGATGATGCTCCGCGGGGTGATCAGCGCGTCTTCCTCGGCGGAGGCGTCGCAGTAGTGGATGAACGGTGTCTCCGCCTCCTCGGCGCACACGCTGTTGCCGGGGAGCCGGCCGAGCACGGCGAGGCCGTCCTCCTCGTCGCTCTCGTGGTTGGTGAGCTGCACGTAGCGGGTGGGCTCCTCGGGGTCGTCCGGGTCCTCCGGCGGGCCGAAGTAGTGGACCCCGTAGAGCCGGGCGTCCCCGATCTCGCACGGGTTGTCGACCCGCGGCAGGTAGGTCGCGAAGTAGGCCACGTTGTTGAAGATGCGGGGGCGCGCCGTGATCCGCTCGCCGGGGTGGTCGAGGCGCAGGATCCAGTTCACCTCCGCGGTCTCCGGCAGCAGGCGGCCCTCGCGGTCGAAGCGGGGGCGCTCGGTGAGGCTGAACACGTGGTTCACGATGCCGCCGGAGATGTCGTTGCTGCCCTGGAGCTGGTTGAGGTCTCCCTGCCCGTAGAGCACCACCGCGCGGTCGAGGTTGCCCCGGTAGGCGATGGTGGGTTCGAAGAGCACGGGCTCGCCGGTGTCGATGTCCGGCTCACCGAACTCGATGGCCGCGGCGGCCGGGTCGAAGAACAGGCCCAGCGACCACTCCGACGGGTTCGGCGACGACAGGTCCAGCCGCAGCAGGCGGCCTTCCTCGTCGCCCAGGAACGCCCGGGTGGCCAGGTTGCCCGCGAAGGTGTCGAACGCCAGCGCCGAGCCCGACAGCGCCGCGGGGATCTCGGTGACCTCCGGGTTGCAGTCCTCGGTGCTGGTGCAGGTCTCCTCGGGGACGCAGGTGCCGGGCTCGTAGCTGATCTCGACGTCGTTGAGGCTCTCGCAGTCGTTGTCATTGCTGCACCCGAGCGTGTCCGGGGGCGGCCAGAGCAGGTTGGGGTAGCATCGTCCGATGAATTCGTTCCCGCATCCCCCAATGCTGATGCAGCTCTCGCCGGCGACGTTGCACGAGACGGCGGGGACCCGGGTCCGGCAGGTGGCCATCTGGGTGTTCATCCCGGTGAACCCGCAGTCGCCGACCATGGAGCCGAAGAGCGTGACCGGGAAGTCGAGGGGCCCGAGGGACTCGAACACGCTGGTGGGCCAGGAGCAGAAGGACGCGCTGTTGTGCACGCTCTGCATGACGCAGTGGCCGTTGCCGGTGAGCCGGGCGGACTCGAGCACGGGGTCGAGCGGGCCTCCTCCTCCTCCGGAAGACTGGCATGTGTAGGACTGGACCTGGTCCATGATGCAGATGCTCCGGTCCAGGATGGTCTCGTTGGTGGCGAACCCGACGCAGTCGAAGCCTTCGCCGCAGGTGCCGAACCCGGAGGCGGCCTCGGGGTGGCACTCCTCGCCGCCGGCGCCGCCGGCGGGCACGCACCGCTGCTCGCCGGGCAGGACCTCCTCGCAGGTGCGCGGCTCCACCTCCGGGGCGTTCCCCAGGGTCGTGATCCGCCGGATCACCGTCCCGGTGATCACGTCCACCACCAGCAGCACCCGCCCGAGGCTCGAGCGCGGCGACGCCTGCAGGCCACGCGGGTCCACCCCGCCCGGCAGGATCGCCACCCCGCGCTCGCACGGCCCGCTCGCCGGGTCGTCCGTCATGTACGCCGGGATGTCCGTCCCCAGCGGCCGCGACGGGAACCCGCTGCAGTCCGCCAGCCGCACCGTCGCCAGCGCCGCCTTCCCGTACGTCTGGCCCATCGCCGGGTCGTTCGTCTCGTCGATCTGCCACAGGAAGTGCGGCTCGAACGGGTTCGACACGTCCAGCGCCACGTAGCCGCGGCCCCCCTGCCGCAGTCCGAACACCAGCACCGTACGCCACCGGTCCACCCGCTCCGGCGGGTCATCCCCCACCGTCCCCCGGAACACCCGCATCTCCCGCACCACCGGGGTCCCGTCCACCATCGGCAGGTGTGCCCGCACCTGAAGCCGCGAGCGGCGCAGCAGCGTCGACGGATAGAAGCTCCACAGCTCCACCCCCGTCGCCGCCTCGATCGCGTGCAGCAGCCCCGAGTCGCTCCCCACGTACAGCATCGTCGGCCGGTTCCCCACCGTCACGTCGTCGATCGGGTCCGCCCCCTCGATCAGCACCTCGTTGAGCAGCCCGTCCACCTCGTCCTGCAGCCCCTGGAACGGCAGCGCAGAGCTCGGAGGCGGCACCACCACCGGGTTCGAGAACATCACCGAGCCGAAGCGTGTCGGGCGGTCGTTGAGCAGTGGGTCGAACTCGTCCGGGTCCGACGGATACGGCGGCGGGTAGTCCACGAAGTCCGGGTCATCCAGAAGCTCCTGGATCGTCGCGCCCCGAACGAAGCGCACCGTCTGTCGCACGAAACGCTGCGCCGCCTCGAACACCTCCGCAGGGTCCGTGCACAGCACCGGGCTGCTTCCCGAGCCCCCCGCGAGGTCCCCCGACGTCACCCCGAACGCCGTGAACGTGCAGTCCGGGTTGTCGTCCGAGAAGAAGATGCTCTGGTCGGGCGCTTCCGCGCTCAGCTCCGCCAGGCACGTCGGCACGTTGAACGCCGTCATGTTCCACTCCGGGCGCAGCCGTGCGCCCCCCAGCGCGAGCTCGTCGCACGGGTCGTCCTCCCCGCCCGTCGCCCCGGGACACGCTCCCTGGAGCTCCGCCAGCGTCAGCGACACCCCGATCGGGTCATCCGTGAACAGCGTCGGAAAGTACGACCCCATCGTCCCCGTCAGCCGTGGCTCGAACGGCGACAGCACGCTCGTGTCCATCGGGCTCCCCGACACGCAACGGTCCACCGGACCGTTCGTCAGCACCGTCCGCGTCTCCACCCCCTGCACCTCCAGGCGCTCGTCCAGCCGGTCCGCCGAGCGCCACGCCACAGGCTCCGTCGTCGTCTGCTCCTCCGGCGCCAGCACCGTGAACCCCTCGTCCTCGTCGTACTCGCAGATCCAGTCCACCCGGTTCACGCTCCCGCCCCACAGCGGCGAAAACTCGCTGATCCGCGTGAACGCCTCGAACCGGCTCAGCGGCACGATCGCACCGTCGTCCCGGCCCGACGAGAAGTTCCGCGTCGACGTCGTCACCGCGGGCGCCGTCCGGCTCACCAGGTGCCCCTCCAGCACCGCGGACAGCGCCGTGCCCAGCGCCGAGCGCAGCTCGTCCAGGTCCGCCGCGTCCAGCAGGAACGGCGCGCCCAGCGCCTCCGCCTGCAGGCTGAAGCTCGACAGCAGCTCCCGCTCCGAGATGTCCCGCTCCTCCGCGTTCAGCGCGAACGCGATGTTGTACAGGTTGATCGGGAAGATCACGTCCTCCTCGTCCACGTCCGGATCCCCCGAACCCGCGATCGTACGACGAAACAGCCCTTCCGCGATCTCCTCCAGACCCGGGTACCAGTAGTTCTCGCAGCCTGCCAGCGACGGAAACACGTCGCACACGTCCCGAAGCTCGCCCGACGGGTTGAACGCCGTCCCCACGAACCGACGGCTGTACGTCGGCACCGAGTCCGACACGAGGATCACATTGTGCGGGCGACACACCCGCTCGTCGTCCGCCGCGAACACCGGGTCGAACGTCAGCATGTGCCGCACGTCGTGCAGGCCCGCGGCCAGCGGCGTCGCCCAGTACGGCACGATCGAGCGCAGGCTGTCCCGGATCGACTCCACCTGCGCCGCTCCGATCCCCCCGGCCCCGGACAGCACCGGCACCCGCAGCGGGCCCTCCGACGCCGTCGGCGAGCGAAGCCCGAGGCACGTCCGGAGCGTCGGGTTCGGGTCCGGTGAGGGCGCTCCCGGCGTCGACCGTGTCCACACGTCGTTGAACGGCGGGTCGCTGCACGCGTAGCTCCACATCCCCTGCGGGCCTTCGCCGCTCTCCTGGAAGCTGTCCAGCGTGGCGAATCCGAAGTGCACGAGATCACGGCTGCTCGACAGCAGCCCGTCGTTCAGGTACCGCACCCCGTCCCCGAGCTGCACGCACGTCACGTCCGAGCCCGACTGCGTGCACTGGCGACCGTCTCCGCAGAACCGGTCCAGGAAGTCCTCCGAGCTCTCCGTCGACTCCGGCGGACGCAGGTAGCTGCAGGCCCGTGCGTGCGGGATTCCCTGCGGGCGTGCCGGGTCCACCACGTCCATCCGGCGGGCCCCCGTCGGGCCGAACGATGTCGGGTCCCGGTAGTCCCACGCGCAGAAGTAGTTCTCGATCGTCCCCGCGATCGCCTGCTGCGCGATGTGGAACCGCGTCTGGAACCCCCGGTACACGTTCGCCATCACCGCAGCCGGGATCGGGAACCCCGGGTCGTAGTCCGTGTATCCCAGCCCCGCCCAGAACCCCGCGCACTCCGCGTGAAACTCCGACGGCGGGTTCACGCACGCGCAGATCGGCGGGCCTGCGGTCGGGCAGTCGAAGCTCCCGTCCGGGCACGGCGTGAACTCCGTCCCGCCGCTCGTGTCCAGGATGATCGTCGCCGTCGGCGTCGTCGAGAACGCCTCGATCGGACGGGCCTGACTCCACGCCTCCCCCATCGGCAGGGCGAGAAGGACCGCGGAGGTCAGGAGGATGAGGAGTCCGGGCGAACGGGGGCAGTTCAGGGTGGACACGGGGGGCCTGTGGCAGGGGTCGCGGTGCCGTCAGAAGAAGGCGGCCGGGTTGCTGGGGGCGAAGTATCCGCCCGGGGGGTCCTGGGAGGGGCCGGTGCGCTGTTGCTGCAGGCCGGCTTCCCGGGGGTGCTGTCGAGTCGGGATGTCGCGCTGCCCGCGCCGGTCGGCGGGGTTGAGGTAGCCGTGCGGGGTGAAGGGGCGCGAGCCGGTGAAGTAGTCGGAGGGTTCCCGGAATGCCGAGCGTTCGCGGTGGGCCTGCTGTTCGGCGGCGGTGGGGGGGGCCTGCCGTGGGGCTTCGGCGGCGTGGCGGGGCGGAGTGGGTGCGGGGCGATCGGGGTAGAGTTCGGACATGACGATGCGGATGGTCTCGTCCTCGGGGGTTTCTTCGGCGGTGCCCGGTTCGGGGAGCTCCTCGACGGGGCGTTCGCGGGGCACGTAGGCGAGGCGGCTGGTGCCTCCGGGTCGTGCTTCGCGGTAGAGGAAGACGGCGGGTTCCTCGCCGGGGACGCGGTAGCGGATGCCGCGGTCGAGGGCGCTGCGCTCGGCGCCGGGGAGGTGTTCCTCGAAGAAGGCGTAGAGTTCGTCGATGGTCGCGCGGTGGCTGAAGGTGCGGAGGGCGCGCTGTTCGAGCACGGCGGTGGCTCCTTCGGGCAGCGGGAGTCCGAAGACCTGGCCGGCGACGGCGAGGGGTGCCGGGCTGTCGGGCTCGGGTTCCTCGGGGCCGGCGGCGGGTTCCCCGGTGGGCGCCGGGGGGTCCGGTTCCGGTCCGGTGCAGGCGGTGGCGGCGAGCAGGGCGGCGGCGATGCCGAGCAGCGGGCGGCGATGGGCGGGGAGTCTTACCATGGCGAGATGAGTCCCCAGGAGGTGGGGAGTGCGGGGGCGTCGGGCTCCTCGAGGATGCCGTCGACGAGTCGGGTGGTGGCGCGTGCGCCGCGGTCGGCGCTCTCGGTGGGCGCGGCGCTGCTCTGGGAGATCATGAGCTGGAAGCCGCCGGCCTGTCCGCCGGCGTCGGGCAGCGGCGCGGTGCCGTCGTCCTCGAGGCCGGGGCGGAGGAAGCAGCTCGGCATCTGCACGAAGTCGAGCCCGTTGATGATGCTCCGCGGGGTGATCAGCGCGTCTTCCTCGGCGGAGGCGTCGCAGTAGTGGATGAACGGTGTCTCCGCCTCCTCGGCGCACACGCTGTTGCCGGGGAGCCGGCCGAGCACGGCGAGGCCGTCCTCCTCGTCGCTCTCGTGGTTGGTGAGCTGCACGTAGCGGGTGGGCTCCTCGGGGTCGTCCGGGTCCTCCGGCGGGCCGAAGTAGTGGACCCCGTAGAGCCGGGCGTCCCCGATCTCGCACGGGTTGTCGACCCGCGGCAGGTAGGTCGCGAAGTAGGCCACGTTGTTGAAGATGCGGGGGCGCGCCGTGATCCGCTCGCCGGGGTGGTCGAGGCGCAGGATCCAGTTCACCTCCGCGGTCTCCGGCAGCAGGCGGCCCTCGCGGTCGAAGCGGGGGCGCTCGGTGAGGCTGAACACGTGGTTCACGATGCCGCCGGAGATGTCGTTGCTGCCCTGGAGCTGGTTGAGGTCTCCCTGCCCGTAGAGCACCACCGCGCGGTCGAGGTTGCCCCGGTAGGCGATGGTGGGTTCGAAGAGCACGGGCTCGCCGGTGTCGATGTCCGGCTCACCGAACTCGATGGCCGCGGCGGCCGGGTCGAAGAACAGGCCCAGCGACCACTCCGACGGGTTCGGCGACGACAGGTCCAGCCGCAGCAGGCGGCCTTCCTCGTCGCCCAGGAACGCCCGGGTGGCCAGGTTGCCCGCGAAGGTGTCGAACGCCAGCGCCGAGCCCGACAGCGCCGCGGGGATCTCGGTGACCTCCGGGTTGCAGTCCTCGGTGCTGGTGCAGGTCTCCTCGGGGACGCAGGTGCCGGGCTCGTAGCTGATCTCGACGTCGTTGAGGCTCTCGCAGTCGTTGTCATTGCTGCACCCGAGCGTGTCCGGGGGCGGCCAGAGCAGGTTGGGGTAGCATCGTCCGATGAATTCGTTCCCGCATCCCCCAATGCTGATGCAGCTCTCGCCGGCGACGTTGCACGAGACGGCGGGGACCCGGGTCCGGCAGGTGGCCATCTGGGTGTTCATCCCGGTGAACCCGCAGTCGCCGACCATGGAGCCGAAGAGCGTGACCGGGAAGTCGAGGGGCCCGAGGGACTCGAACACGCTGGTGGGCCAGGAGCAGAAGGACGCGCTGTTGTGCACGCTCTGCATGACGCAGTGGCCGTTGCCGGTGAGCCGGGCGGACTCGAGCACGGGGTCGAGCGGGCCTCCTCCTCCTCCGGAAGACTGGCATGTGTAGGACTGGACCTGGTCCATGATGCAGATGCTCCGGTCCAGGATGGTCTCGTTGGTGGCGAACCCGACGCAGTCGAAGCCTTCGCCGCAGGTGCCGAACCCGGAGGCGGCCTCGGGGTGGCACTCCTCGCCGCCGGCGCCGCCGGCGGGCACGCACCGCTGCTCGCCGGGCAGGACCTCCTCGCAGGTGCGCGGCTCCACCTCCGGGGCGTTCCCCAGGGTCGTGATCCGCCGGATCACCGTCCCGGTGATCACGTCCACCACCAGCAGCACCCGCCCGAGGCTCGAGCGCGGCGACGCCTGCAGGCCACGCGGGTCCACCCCGCCCGGCAGGATCGCCACCCCGCGCTCGCACGGCCCGCTCGCCGGGTCGTCCGTCATGTACGCCGGGATGTCCGTCCCCAGCGGCCGCGACGGGAACCCGCTGCAGTCCGCCAGCCGCACCGTCGCCAGCGCCGCCTTCCCGTACGTCTGGCCCATCGCCGGGTCGTTCGTCTCGTCGATCTGCCACAGGAAGTGCGGCTCGAACGGGTTCGACACGTCCAGCGCCACGTAGCCGCGGCCCCCCTGCCGCAGTCCGAACACCAGCACCGTACGCCACCGGTCCACCCGCTCCGGCGGGTCATCCCCCACCGTCCCCCGGAACACCCGCATCTCCCGCACCACCGGGGTCCCGTCCACCATCGGCAGGTGTGCCCGCACCTGAAGCCGCGAGCGGCGCAGCAGCGTCGACGGATAGAAGCTCCACAGCTCCACCCCCGTCGCCGCCTCGATCGCGTGCAGCAGCCCCGAGTCGCTCCCCACGTACAGCATCGTCGGCCGGTTCCCCACCGTCACGTCGTCGATCGGGTCCGCCCCCTCGATCAGCACCTCGTTGAGCAGCCCGTCCACCTCGTCCTGCAGCCCCTGGAACGGCAGCGCAGAGCTCGGAGGCGGCACCACCACCGGGTTCGAGAACATCACCGAGCCGAAGCGTGTCGGGCGGTCGTTGAGCAGTGGGTCGAACTCGTCCGGGTCCGACGGATACGGCGGCGGGTAGTCCACGAAGTCCGGGTCATCCAGAAGCTCCTGGATCGTCGCGCCCCGAACGAAGCGCACCGTCTGTCGCACGAAACGCTGCGCCGCCTCGAACACCTCCGCAGGGTCCGTGCACAGCACCGGGCTGCTTCCCGAGCCCCCCGCGAGGTCCCCCGACGTCACCCCGAACGCCGTGAACGTGCAGTCCGGGTTGTCGTCCGAGAAGAAGATGCTCTGGTCGGGCGCTTCCGCGCTCAGCTCCGCCAGGCACGTCGGCACGTTGAACGCCGTCATGTTCCACTCCGGGCGCAGCCGTGCGCCCCCCAGCGCGAGCTCGTCGCACGGGTCGTCCTCCCCGCCCGTCGCCCCGGGACACGCTCCCTGGAGCTCCGCCAGCGTCAGCGACACCCCGATCGGGTCATCCGTGAACAGCGTCGGAAAGTACGACCCCATCGTCCCCGTCAGCCGTGGCTCGAACGGCGACAGCACGCTCGTGTCCATCGGGCTCCCCGACACGCAACGGTCCACCGGACCGTTCGTCAGCACCGTCCGCGTCTCCACCCCCTGCACCTCCAGGCGCTCGTCCAGCCGGTCCGCCGAGCGCCACGCCACAGGCTCCGTCGTCGTCTGCTCCTCCGGCGCCAGCACCGTGAACCCCTCGTCCTCGTCGTACTCGCAGATCCAGTCCACCCGGTTCACGCTCCCGCCCCACAGCGGCGAAAACTCGCTGATCCGCGTGAACGCCTCGAACCGGCTCAGCGGCACGATCGCACCGTCGTCCCGGCCCGACGAGAAGTTCCGCGTCGACGTCGTCACCGCGGGCGCCGTCCGGCTCACCAGGTGCCCCTCCAGCACCGCGGACAGCGCCGTGCCCAGCGCCGAGCGCAGCTCGTCCAGGTCCGCCGCGTCCAGCAGGAACGGCGCGCCCAGCGCCTCCGCCTGCAGGCTGAAGCTCGACAGCAGCTCCCGCTCCGAGATGTCCCGCTCCTCCGCGTTCAGCGCGAACGCGATGTTGTACAGGTTGATCGGGAAGATCACGTCCTCCTCGTCCACGTCCGGATCCCCCGAACCCGCGATCGTACGACGAAACAGCCCTTCCGCGATCTCCTCCAGACCCGGGTACCAGTAGTTCTCGCAGCCTGCCAGCGACGGAAACACGTCGCACACGTCCCGAAGCTCGCCCGACGGGTTGAACGCCGTCCCCACGAACCGACGGCTGTACGTCGGCACCGAGTCCGACACGAGGATCACATTGTGCGGGCGACACACCCGCTCGTCGTCCGCCGCGAACACCGGGTCGAACGTCAGCATGTGCCGCACGTCGTGCAGGCCCGCGGCCAGCGGCGTCGCCCAGTACGGCACGATCGAGCGCAGGCTGTCCCGGATCGACTCCACCTGCGCCGCTCCGATCCCCCCGGCCCCGGACAGCACCGGCACCCGCAGCGGGCCCTCCGACGCCGTCGGCGAGCGAAGCCCGAGGCACGTCCGGAGCGTCGGGTTCGGGTCCGGTGAGGGCGCTCCCGGCGTCGACCGTGTCCACACGTCGTTGAACGGCGGGTCGCTGCACGCGTAGCTCCACATCCCCTGCGGGCCTTCGCCGCTCTCCTGGAAGCTGTCCAGCGTGGCGAATCCGAAGTGCACGAGATCACGGCTGCTCGACAGCAGCCCGTCGTTCAGGTACCGCACCCCGTCCCCGAGCTGCACGCACGTCACGTCCGAGCCCGACTGCGTGCACTGGCGACCGTCTCCGCAGAACCGGTCCAGGAAGTCCTCCGAGCTCTCCGTCGACTCCGGCGGACGCAGGTAGCTGCAGGCCCGTGCGTGCGGGATTCCCTGCGGGCGTGCCGGGTCCACCACGTCCATCCGGCGGGCCCCCGTCGGGCCGAACGATGTCGGGTCCCGGTAGTCCCACGCGCAGAAGTAGTTCTCGATCGTCCCCGCGATCGCCTGCTGCGCGATGTGGAACCGCGTCTGGAACCCCCGGTACACGTTCGCCATCACCGCAGCCGGGATCGGGAACCCCGGGTCGTAGTCCGTGTATCCCAGCCCCGCCCAGAACCCCGCGCACTCCGCGTGAAACTCCGACGGCGGGTTCACGCACGCGCAGATCGGCGGGCCTGCGGTCGGGCAGTCGAAGCTCCCGTCCGGGCACGGCGTGAACTCCGTCCCGCCGCTCGTGTCCAGGATGATCGTCGCCGTCGGCGTCGTCGAGAACGCCTCGATCGGACGGGCCTGACTCCACGCCTCCCCCATCGGCAGGGCGAGAAGGACCGCGGAGGTCAGGAGG